>JAZNSR010000026.1:0-26717 GCA_045591335.1 Faecousia sp. | reverse complement strand
TTTGTTTCCGCAGACGGACGCAATGTACTGAGAATTTTGGGCAACCCAGAAAGCGAAACCACATCCTCCACCCAAACGGTGATGCTCAATTTACCCGGCTCTCAGACTTATGTGCTCTCCGGTTGGGTAAAGGCTGATGCAGTACCGGACAGTATAGAAACCAATGAAGACCCGGCACAAGATCTTAATAAACAATGCGGCTTGCGGGCGGTCCTTTATTACGCGGATGATAATAACACCGAAACAGAGGAAACAGAATATCATTATGCCGCCTTTAACAGTGAGCTGACCCAATGGCAGTTTACCAGTTTGACCATTGTACCCAAGCAGGCAAACAGAACGGTTGAAAAGATTGATGTGGTCTGCGCCTATGAGCGCAACGCCAACATTGCCTATTTCGATAACCTCTCTTTGGTGCGTGAGATAGCGCAGACCTATACCTACGACGAAGATGGCAACCTGGTATCCGTAACGACCACAGGACTGGATGCGGAAACAGATACTTACGAAAACGGCAATCTGATTCAATCCGTAACCGGTGGTCAAGGAACCTACAGCTACGCCTATAACAATGAAAGTAATAAGCATTTGGTAACTGCCGCATCCAATGGGCAAATTACCCAAGCCATGACTTATGATGACATGGGCAATGCCACGGGAACCACGCTCTTTGCAACTCCGGCATCCGATCTGGATACTGATGGAAAAATAAAAGAGGACGAAGACGGCAATAAGCTGATTACCGAGGAACCCTCCGGTCTGTATCTGCAAACCTCTGCTGAGTATTCCGCTGACGGCAATTTACAAACAAGTATCGCAGATAATACCGGCTCTACTGTGACTTATGCCTATGGTACAGACAACAGCATTATGTGGGGTCTGCCCACCTCTGTGACTGCGCCTAACAACACTACCACCACTACCATTTATGATACATTTGGCAGGATCATACAAAATAGTGTTGCAAACGACGGAAGCCTGTTGTATAATTATAACAAGGGACAGCTTGAGGAAATCGTCCGCAGCGCCAGCGGTAAAACACAAAAATATTCGTTCACCTATGATAATTTCGGCAATGTTACCAGCGTCATGGTGGGCGAAATTGAGCTTGTTGAAAATACCTATGGCATCAAGAACGGGCAGCTTTTGCAGCAGACTTTTAGCAATGGAGCATCTGTGTCTTTTGCTTATGACGAGTTAGGTAGAATCAAAACGGAAACCCGTCGGGAGGGTGAAACGGTCACCTGCACCCGCACTTATTCCTACACCGGTGACGGGCAGTTGTATTCTGTCCAGGAGCTGAAGGGCAATGTCCGCACCACTTATCTTTACACCTATGATACTCTGGGTAGGCTTATCGGCAGTGAGGAAAAAGCGGGCAGCACATCCATTTTGCGCACTCACCAAACCTATAACGACAAGAATCAGCTGACAGGTCAGTCCTGGCAAATGGGAAGTACTGCTTATGCAGATAGCTTTACTTATAACGAAACTGACGGAAGCTTGAACACCCATACTACTGCCACTGGGAAAACCGCAAGCTATTCCTATGATGTTCTGCGCCGTTTGCAGTCTATGACTTTCGGTGAGCTGTACACGAAAAACTACACTTACCGCAATATTGGGGAAGATCAGCGGACTACTACGCAGGTAACAAGTTTAACCTACGATAGGCAATCCGATGATATATCCTTCGGCTATACCTATGATATCATGGGTAATATTGCCACCTATGCTGCTGGTGGACAGACGCTGACCTATGTATACGATACCCAAGGACAGCTGACCCAGGTGAAAAATGGCGACAATATTCTGTATTCCTACACCTATGATACTGCTGGTAATATTCTGACTGCCACCAAAGATGGAGCGTCGCACAGCTATACCTATGGCAATACCTACTGGGCAGATTTGTTGACAGCCTTCGACGACGGTGCCATTGCTTACGAAGGGCAAACCTATAATGCAGCTGATAAAACAGTCACAGGTACGCCCATAAGCGGCAACCCCATAAGCTATTATAACGGCACTCGCTGGACATTCGACTGGCAGAACGGAAGACGGTTGGCTACCGCTACTGACGGCACCACCAATTTGAGCTTTGCTTACGATGCGGACGGTATGAGAACCGCAAAGACCGTAAACGGTGTGACCCATACCTACATATACGCCAGCGGCAAGCTGCTGCGGGAAACCTACGGCACCAATACACTGGATTTCTTCTATGATGCCAGCGGCGCGCCGTATGCAATCCAGTATAACGGCACTCTGTATTATTACATTACCAATCTCCAGGGCGATATTCTGCATATTGTGGATGGCAACGGCGATACTGTGGTATCTTATGAATACGATCCCTACGGCAAGCTGCTCAGCACCGAGGGAATTATGGCGGAAACATTGGGTGCTGCCAATCCGCTGCGGTATCGGGGATATTACTATGATGCCGAGCTGGACATGTATTATCTGCAAAGTCGGTATTATGATCCTGGAGTTGGGAGATTTATTAATGCTGACACATTAGTAAGCTCCTGGCAAGGATTTATTGGAAACAATATATTTGCCTATTGTAACAATAATCCCGTTTTGTTTTCGGATCCATCAGGAAATACAATTAGAGTATCGCCGAATGCAACAGATGAGGAAGAGGAAGAATATAAACGTGCGATTGAATATTTAAAAACCTCTGAAACCGCAGCTGCACTTATCGCAAAACTCGAAGAATCATCGGTTACATTTATTATTGAATTTATAGACAATGATGAAACATGCTATAATTTTGCGAATTATACAATATACTTTGACCCATACAGCGGCCTTGTTATGAGTGATGGTACATCAGTTCAAAGCGCAGCTCTTGGTTTAGCTCACGAAATGGGACATGCCGCACAACATCTAGATTATGATGTAGGTAATGATTTTGAAAATGATAATTTAAAAAAATATGAGACTCCCATTGCGAAAGAACTAGGTGAACCAATTAGAAAGAGCTATTATGCTTTCGATCATGAGAACGCAAATAAAAGAATGAATAATTCCACGCATTACAAAACCACAAGTCATTCTCCATGGTGGTATTATTTATTACCTTGGAGGTGGAATAAGATCAAAACAGTGGTCACAGACCATAATGTGTAGAATATGGAGGTAAATATGTACAAAAAAATAGCAAAACTATTTAGGTACACTATATGTACATTGTTTGTTGTTACTGTTTTAATCGGTTGCGGAAAGACTGACAAGCAATTGAGAATAGCATGCGAGGACTTTTCTCAAAGCCTTAATCTGAAGACGCTGGACGGACTGTGTTTGAAAATATACTATATAGATCCATCTATCCTTACACGTGCTCCGCAAAGTGTGGATAATTTAATTAGCAGTGATTTTCGGCATGAAATAACAGTTGACAGTGAGCAGTTGAAAGAATATGTAGATTTGCTGAAACAGCTAAATATCCAGAACATGGTTCCCGTTAAGGAAACGTCCTATTTGCATGCCCGGCTATGTTATATCTTTGAGACGGAACAAAACGAAAAAAAATTAGAGATTGCCGTTGGCGGTGAGAATAAGAGCGTTTTTGTGAACGGAGTTGAAGTTGCGTATAACGATGTTTTCCAAGATATTCTGGAACCATTTGTAACAGAAGAAGTGATGAATGACCTGGAGTATATATTTGAAGGGACGCTAAAGACGAGTAATAAGACAGGGGACGGTACTCTGTCTAGCACAGGGGACGGTTCTGTGTGTTGACACAGCGGTACTCTGTCTAGCACAGGGGACGGTTCTGTGTGTTGACACAGCGGGGACAAGGGGACGGTTTGCGTGAACCCTAGTAAAAAGTTGCGATAAAAATGCGCAAAAAGATATTACCGTAAAAACTCGGCTTTAAAAATTCAGTTTTCTTCGGTTTTGTTCTTTTTAGTTATGCAAATTAACCTTAATGAGACAGCCTTGCGGGCGGTCAATGACCGCCCCTACATTCGCAGGATGTAGCACAGGGGACGGTTCTGTGTGTTGACACAGAACCGTCCTTATGGTATGATAATTAGGGTGATGTTATATGCCAAGACAGGCACGAAAAAGAAGTGAAAGTGGAATTTATCATATCATGCTTCGGGGAATAAATCGGCAACAGATTTTTGAAGATCCCGAAGATTGTGAAAAGTTTCTGGCAATATTAGCAGATTGCAAAATAACCTGTGGATATGAGATTTACGCATATTGTCTCATGGGGAATCATGTTCATTTGCTGTTAAAGGAAGGTATAGAATCGCTGGAACAGGTGTTCAAACGCATTTGCGGAAAATTTGTGTATTGGTACAATGCAAAATATCAGCGTGCAGGTCACTTGTTCCAGGATCGTTTTAAAAGCGAACCGGTGGATTCTCAGGAGTATCTGCTTACGGTTGTTCGATACATTCATCAAAATCCTGTTAAGGCTGGAATATGTAAAAAGGTTTCTGATTATACATACAGTAGTTATGCAGAGTATTTGGGAAATGGTGAATTAGTCGATACGGCGTACCTCTTAAGCGTTTGGCCTATTGATGAGTTTATGGAACTTAATGAGGCAGCGGTTGAAGTATGTTGTTTGGATATAGCAGAGAAGACTGTAATCCGCGTTACGGATGAACAAGCCGTTGCACTGATCCGTAAAGTATCCAAGTGTGAAAATGTGGCAATGTTTCAAAATTTAGATTCGAATAAACGAAATAATTACTTAAAGAGGCTAAGAGAAAAAGGTGTTTCAATCCGGCAGCTGAGCAGATTGACAGGCATCAGTATTGGTGTAATTAGAAAAATTAGTTAACGCATAGAGGGGTGCACACAGAACCGTCCCCTGTGCTACTTACGGTTCTGGTATTGTGGGGTATAATCCACTGTTGTACCGTGGATATGTTTACGACTGGGGAACGGAACTGTATTATCTGCAGAGTAGATACTATGACCCGGAGACCGGGAGGTTTATAAATGCTGATGGATTGGTAACAACAGGACAAGGATTTATTGGGAACAATATGTCGGCATATTGCTTGAACAATCCTATTAGTATGTATGACCCAGATGGTAGATGTAGTAGATTCCTAGGCTTTTTGTGGAAAATTGATTGTGGAAGAGTTGACTGTCCCCAAAGTGAAAATTATAGAGAACCGTCGGATGTCGGTATAGCATATAAATATAACAAAGGACAGAATTATGTATACATTATTAGAGAAGATCAATTAAATCTTGTGGATTTGCACGAAAATGATGTTGTTATAATCGACCATAGGAAGAATTCCAACGATCCTAAATACGATCAAAACATGCAAGTTTATAATTCTAATAAAATAAAAAACAAAAAGCTTCAATCGGAAATTATCCAAATTATGAAAACATATAACAAGGATAATCCTGTTACTCCGGCATGGGATAGGTCTGAGGGATCTATGCTAATTGAATGGGCCGCACACAATGATGGGCATACTCTATCTCCCCACATTAAAAAGTTTTTGAATATAGATGTTAGTGAGCAGTGTAAGCATGTAGACTTCAATAACGCGGACGAAGGGGTCAGTTATACGGATTTTTATTTGAGAGGATTAGGGTGAGAGTGGATATGGAGCGAAATGTACACGTGCAAAAAACAGTTTATTGGTTGTTATGCGCTTTAATTACTTATACATTAGTCACAACTACAATCAACATGCTAATGTTAGGCCACACTTTTCAAACTTTCTTTTGGACAAGTAACCATTTAGTAGTTATTAGCTATTGGTTTTTTCGTTGCTTTAATCTGCATGCAGCAATCGTGTTGGTAGTCGTTATTATGATGTTACTGTTATTTTCTTTGGTAAATCATATGAAGAAAAAAAACAGCTGGATTCTAATAATTTCTATTTACTTTTTGGATTTACTTCCTGCTTTCTATTTGTTAATAAGCTATCGAGATTTGTTATATGCATTATCCATCATTATTGATGTAATAGTGATTATTTTATCAATAGTATATGTAAGACATAATGTCTTAACCGTAAGACGTGGTAGCACAGGGGACGGTTTGCGTGAACCCTAGCAAAAAGTTGCGATAAAAATGCGCAAAAAGAGTATAACCGTAAAAACTCGGCTTTTAAAATTCAGTTTTCTTCGGTTTTGTTCTTTTTAGTTATGCAAATTAACCTTAATGAGACAGCCTTGCGGGCGGTCAATGACCGCCCCTACATTCGCAGGATGTAGACAATTGCATAGTTTTAGGGCGCATTGCAGTATTTTGCAACGCGCCCTTTATCTATTGTCTGTTTTTGACAGACTGAGAAGAACGCCTCAGGCGTTTTCTTTTACGATCACGAAGCCGTCCACCAAATTGGCGCTGACCAGCTGGCCCTCAATGGCCATGGTCCGGTCCATAAGGTCCGTCAAAATCACGCAGCCGTCCTTGCATTCGATCTGCATTACATTCCGCATGGCGATGTTTTGCTCGGTTTTTTCGTTTTTATAAACAGTAGAAAGGCACATGCTTAACCCTCCAGGCTTGCCAGCACTGCGGAAAGACGCAGATTGCCGGTCTCAAAATCAGAAACTGCCGCCATGACCTGCTCATAGGCCACCCGGTTGCCTGCTTTTTGAAACTGCACAGCCAGGGCTGCCAGCTCGTTGGCGTGGGCGGTGTTGTGGCTGACCATATATTTCATCAACGCCATCAGCTCCTCCATGGGCGTATGCTGGCAACCGCTCTGGCAGCTGCCGCAGGCACCGCCGCAGTCATGGTCGTGGCTGTGGGTGTGGCCCTCGCCGTGGAGGTGGTCGTGGTCGTGGGGGTGCTGGTGGTCATGGGTGTGAGCGTGGGCGTGCTCGTGGCTATGGGTCACACCGTCGTGGGAGTGCTCATGGGTGTGGGAATGGGTGTGCTCGTGGCCGTGGCCGCCGATATGTTCGTGATCCAGATGCATAATATTTGCTCCTTTTATTTTTTCTTTATTTTATTATATGGAAAGCAAAAAGTCAAATATGGGTTATATCTTTTGGACAAGTAACATAGGGTAAATCATGGAGGGATGGTTATGAAGCGGTTTTTCAGTGGATGTTTGATACTTATATGGATTTTCAGCCTTATGCCCCTGGGGGCAAGGGCTGCGGCGCTGGAGGTGGAGGCCAAAAGTGCCATTTTGATGGACGCTGCCACAGGGACGGTGTTGTTTGAGCAAAACGCCCATGAAGCGCTGCCTCCTGCCAGCGTCACCAAGCTTATGACCATGCTGTTGATCATGGAGGCAATTGACACCGGCAGGATCGGCTGGGAGGACACGGTCACCGCTTCGGAGGCCGCTGCCCAAAAGGGGGGCAGCCAGATCTATTTAAAGGTGGGGGAGACCATGTGCGTCCGGGATATGGTCAAATCCATCGCGGTGGCTTCTGCCAACGATTGCGCATGTGCCATGGCGGAGCATATTGCAGGCAGCGAGACGGCCTTTGTGGAGCAAATGAACACCCGGGCCAAGGAGCTGGGCATGCAGGATACCCATTTTGTCAACTGCACCGGGCTGGACGATGATCCTGCTGCCAAGGATCACAAGACTTCAGCCCATGATATTGCCCTTATGTCCCGAGAGTTGATGGTGAACCACCCGGATATCAAGCAGTACACCACTATTTGGATGGACACCGTGCGCAATGGGGAGTTCGGCTTGAGCAACACCAATAAGCTGGTGCGGTTTTACCCCGGCGCTACGGGGCTGAAAACCGGCTTTACCTCTCAGGCTGGGCATTGCCTGTCCGCCACAGCCCAACGGGAGGACATGGAGCTGATCGCCGTGGTCATGGGCTGCGAAAGCTCTGCCAAGCGGTTTACTGCCTGCAAGCAGCTGCTGGATCATGGCTTTGCCAACTATGCCCTGGTGACCCCCGATGCCCAGGAGGGGGAAGTGCCAGTGAGGCTGGGTACGCTGGATAGGGTGAAGGCGGTTTTGGCAGAAAACGGCGCACTGCTGATCGATAAATCCCAAAAGAATTTGATCACCACGGAAATGACCCTGGAGCCCCAGTTGGATGCCCCGGTGAGTAAGGGACAGCGGTTGGGTGTTTTTACGATCAAAGCCGGAGATCAGATTTTAAAACAGATTCCCATGGTTGCGGAAACGGAAGTTCCCAGGCTGACCCTGTGGCAGATCTTTTATCGATTGCTGGAAAAGATATTCTAATGTATAGTGTGAAACAATATCGAGTGATGTATTATGGGGTGCTGCGATTTGCAGCACCCCATAATACATTATGCCATATTCTCAGATAATTTTTTGCCGCCCATCACATGGAAGTGCAGATGGTGGACGCTTTGGCAGCCATCGTCGCCGCAATTGGATACCACACGGTAACCCTTTTCCAGACCCTCCATTTCCGCCAGCTGGGAGATCACCTCAAAAATATGTGCCACCACAGCGCTGTTTTGGGAGGTGATGTGGTGCACAGAGGCGATATGGGCCTTGGGCACGACTAAAATATGCACCGGTGCCTGGGGATTGATATCCCGGAAGGCAAATACAGTCTCATCCTCGTAAACCTTGGTGCAGGGGATGTCACCTGCGATGATCTTACAAAACAGACAATCCATAATATTACTCCTTTATAATCCAAATAAAGATCCCAATGCGGTCAATGCACCCATGCTGCCCACGGCCATGATAACGCCGGCGATCAGCACACCCAGGGAGACGGAAGCTACGGTGCTTTTAAAGCCCATGTCCAAAAAGCTGGCGCCCAGAGTGCCGGTCCACGCGCCGGTGCCGGGAATGGGAATGGCCACAAAGAGCATCAGAGAAACAAACAAACCGCCTCGGCCCGCCTTGGAGGCCAGCTTCTGCCCGGCCTTTTCGCCTTTTTCCAAAAAGAAACGGAAGATCTTGCCGATAAACCGTTTATCCTTTCCCCAAAGCAGTACCTTGCGGGCGAAGAAATAAATAATGGGGACGGGTATCATGTTGCCGATGGTGCAGATCAGCAGCGCTACCCAAGGGTCTATGCCCCAGGCTGTGGCAAAGGGAATGGCACCGCGCAGTTCTATGATGGGAACCATGGCAATGAGAAAGGCTGCAATATATTTCCAAATGGGGGCAATCAATTGCCAGAAAGCTAAAATAAATTTCAAATCCATCGCTCCTTGCCGCAGTTTTCTCTATCTTATCATAAAAAACACAGGCATGCAATTGGTATTTTCTCAGCGTTTTTGTTATCTGTGTCAATTATTATGGGTAAAAACCTGCTTATTTTTACAAAATCAATACTTTACAACCAGATTTTGTTATAGTATAATGAATTAGCATGAGGTTTTAACGCAAACCGATAAAAACATAAAAATGCCGCATACGCGGCCATAAAAATGGAGGAATTACCATGTCTGTAAAAGTTGCTATTAACGGTTTTGGTCGTATTGGCCGTCTGGCTTTCCGTCAGATGTTTGGCGCTGAGGGCTTCGAGATTGTTGCTATTAACGATCTGACCTCCCCCAAGATGCTGGCTCATCTGCTGAAGTATGACTCCACTCAGGGCGCATACGCTGCTCCCTTCGGCACTCACACTGTTGAGGCCGGTGAGGACAACATCGTTGTTGACGGCAAGAAGATCACCATTTACGCTAAGGCTAACGCTGCTGAGCTGCCCTGGGGCGAGCTGGATGTAGACGTTGTGCTGGAGTGCACCGGTTTCTATACTTCCAAGGAGAAGGCTGCTGCTCACATCACCGCCGGTGCTAAGAAGGTTGTTATCTCTGCTCCCGCTGGCAACGACCTGCCCACCATCGTATACAATGTTAACCACGAGACCCTGACCAAGGACGATCACATCATCTCCGCTGCTTCCTGCACCACCAACTGCCTGGCTCCCATGGCTAAGGCTCTGCATGAGCTGGCTGGCATTGAAGCTGGTATTATGTGCACCATCCACGCCTACACCGGCGACCAGATGATCCTGGACGGTCCTCAGAGAAAGGGCGACCTGCGCCGCAGCCGCGCTGGTGCTATCAACATCGTTCCCAACTCCACCGGTGCTGCTAAGGCTATCGGCCTGGTTATCCCCGAGTTGAACGGCAAGCTGATCGGCGCTGCTCAGCGTATCCCCACTCCCACCGGCTCCACCACCATTCTGAATGCTGTTGTTGCCAAGGAAGTTTCCGTTGCTGAGATCAACGCTGCCATGAAGGCTGCTGCTACTGAGTCCTATGGCTACACCGAGGATGAGATCGTTTCTTCCGACATCATCGGCATGACCTTCGGTTCTCTGTTCGATGCTACTCAGACCATGGTCAACAAGCTGCCCGACGGCAAGACCCAGGTTCAGGTTGTTTCCTGGTACGACAATGAGAACTCCTATGTTTCTCAGATGTGCCGCACCATCAAGCACTTCTCCACTCTGCTGTAATTCAGAGGGTAATCAGTAATCGAAAGACCGGCTCAATCGAGCCGGGCTTCTTTGTTTTCAAATTCTAATTTATCGTACACATACAAACCATCCGTAGGGAACGGATTTATCCGTTCCAAAAGGTAAAATATAAGCAATTGTGCGTGTTTTAGGATTTAGGACTGCATGAATGCATTCCCTACGGCGTGTAGTGTAACACAGCGATAAATTAGAATTTATGCTTTTCTTTCCGGCGGGATTATGGTATGATAAAGAAAAAACACGGAGGTTTGCTCATGCAGGATAAGGTCCGTTCCATTATCGATATTCTAACCCAGCATTATCCCGATGCTCTGTGCGCGCTGCAATACGAAAAAGACTATGAGCTGCTGATCGCCGTGCGCCTTTCTGCCCAATGCACCGATGCCCGGGTGAATATGGTTACCCCTGCCCTGTTTGCCGCCTACCCTACCCTGGAGTCCTTTGCCCAGGCCAATATTGCGGATGTGGAAGGCTACATCCATTCCTGCGGCTTCTTCCGGCAAAAAGCCAAGGATATTGTGCTGACCTGCCAAATGCTTTTGGAAAAGCACGGCGGCAAAGTGCCGGACACTATGGAGCAGCTTTTGGCCTTGCCCGGCGTAGGGCGCAAAACCGCCAATTTACTGCTGGGCGATATTTACAAGCAACCGGGCAGCATCGTCTGCGACACCCACTGCATCCGCATTTGCGGACGGCTGGGGCTTTCCCAGGGCAAAGAGCCGGAAAAGGTAGAACGGCAGCTGCGGGCAATTATGCCCCCGGAGGAAAGCGGTGATTTTTGCCACCGGATCGTTCTTTTTGGCAGAGATATCTGCACCGCCCGGAATCCCCAATGCCACCGCTGCCCTTTAAGCATGCATTGCACAAATTGGGTGCCGTAGAGAATGAGGAACGGATAAATCCGTTCCCTACAATATATCATATCCCCCTGTTTGTCCGCATAGACTGCGGACAAGGGGGGATTTTTTTGCGCAAACGGCTACCTATGATGTACAGCGCCCTGCTGCTGACGGCAGTAAATCTTCTGCTGCGGCTGATCTCCACCGGCTTTGGGGTCTACCTTTCCGGCAGGATCGGTCCGGAGGGCATGGGTCTGATGCAGCTGATCCTCTCTGTCAATGCCCTATCCATCACCGCCGCCATGGGCGGTGTGCGCACCAGCGCCATGTATCTGACCGCTGAAGAACTGGGCCGCAAAAAGGAGGGGCATATAAAATGGGTGCTGGGTGGGTGCTTTTTATACAGCATTGCCATCAGCGTCAGCGTCGGCATGCTGGTTTATTTTTCCGCGCCAGTGCTGGCTGGCAAATGGGTGGGCGATGGAGCCACCACTCCTGCCATCCGGCTGCTGGCCTGCTTTTTGCCGGTGATCTGCCTGTGCGGGGTCATGACCGGATATTTCACTGCTGCCAACCGCATCGGCACCCTGGCGGCAGTGGAAATCGCGGAGCAGCTTTGCTCCATGGCCATCACCGTTACGGCGCTGAATTTTTGGGCAGGTCACGACGCCTACAAATCCTGCGCCAGCGTGCTTTTGGGCAGCGGACTGGGCAGCTGTCTGACTTTGGCTTGCCTGCTATATTTGCGGCATAAAGAACGCCCGCCTCACGGTTCAGCCACCCCGGTTGCCCGGCGGCTGCTTTCCCTGACTGTTCCTTTGGGCTTAGCGGACGATTTAAAAGCCGGAATCAACACCGCAGAAAATCTCATGGTGCCCAAACGGCTGGCGTTATACCCCGGAACGGCAGCACCTCTGGCTATATTTGGCACAGTATGCGGCATGGTGTTTCCGGTGCTGATGTTCCCCGCCGCCATTTTATACGCATTGGCAGAGCTGCTGATCCCGGAGCTTGCCCGCTGCGCTGCCGCAGGCAACACCCGGCGCATCCGGCATTTGGTGCGCAAGGGTTTGCAGTATGCGTTTCTTTACAGCCTGATCTGCGGCGGGATCCTCTTTGCTTTTGCAAAACCTTTGTGCATAGGACTTTACAAAGATCCCCAGGCGGGCCTGTACCTGCGGCTTTATGCGCCCTTGGTCCCCATGCTTTACTGCGACGCCATCACCGATGCCATGACCAAGGGCCTGGGGCAGCAAAAAATCAATGTGCGCAACAATATCATCACTTCCCTGCTGGATGTGGCGCTATTATATCTGCTGCTGCCCAAGTACGGCATGCAAGGATATTTTTTCAGTTTTTTGGTCACCCACATGATCAACTTTCTGTTGAGCCTGGGCAGGCTTTTGAAGATCACCGGGCAAATGACCGAATCGCATTTGCAAGCTTAGGTCACTCTTTACATTTTGCAGAATTTATAGTATAATTTGCACAGTTACAACCGATACATAGGAGGTTCTTTTATGAAAAAACGCATTTTAGCGCTGCTTTTGGTGCTGATCATGGCCCTGAGCCTGCTGCCTGTTCAATCCCTGGCGGCAGATTCCGTAGTGATCAAGCTGCACTACAACCGCCCGGACGGTGACTACACCGACTGGAGCGTATGGTTCTGGAATCTGGGCGCAGAGGGCGTGGACATTCCCTTTGCGGACGAGGGCGGCGAAAAGGTCGCCACCTTTGAAGCGGCTCCCGGCTCTACCTCTGTGGGCTTTATTGTAAAGCTGCCCGGCTGGGCTGCCAAGGATGTGAACGAAGATCAGTTCATTGACATTGCCGCCTACACCGCCGGCACGCTGCATGTATATGTGGAATCCGGTGTAAAGGGCTACGAGCTGAAGCTGGGCGACGATGTGGAATCCGGTATCAAGGTGGTTTCCGCTGTTTATAACGAGCGCAGCGGCTTTGTGATCACCATGAACATGGACATCGGTGACGGCAAGGACGCATTCAAGGTCATGGGTCCCAACGGGGAGCTGAAATTCGTTGCCATCAACCAGAACAAAAATGTGTATACGCTGGTGCTGCCCGGCTCAGTGGATCTGTATGCGGACTACACGCTGATTTATAACGGAGAGGAGATGGAAATTCAGATGCCCAATGTATACTCCACCTCCAGCTTTGAAGAAATGTACACCTACCGGGGTAACGACCTGGGTGCCAACTGGACCAAAGAAAAAACCCTGTTCCGGGTGTGGGCTCCCACCGCCTCCCAGGTGCAGGTGAATCTGTATGAATCCGGCACAGAGGGCACGGACGACAAAATCGAGGCTTTGGACATGACCGCCGATGTGAACGGCACCTGGATCGCGGAAAAAGCCGGCGATCTCAACGGGGTTTACTACACCTATTCCGTAACTGTGGATGGCGTTACCCAGGAAGCCTGCGACCCCTACGCCCGCACCACCGGCGTCAACGGCAAGCGGGCCATGGTTCTTGACCTGGCCTCCACCGACCCGGAGGGCTGGGAAAATGACAAGACCCCCCATGCCGGCAAGACGGTCACCGATGCGGTGCTGTATGAGCTGCATGTGCGGGATCTGAGCATTGACGAAAGCTCCGGCATCACCAACAAGGGCAAGTACCTGGGTCTTATTGAACCCGGCACTGCCACCGCCGACGGCATCCCCACGGGTCTGGATCATATTAAGGACCTGGGGGTGCCCCACATTCCCCTGCTGCCGGTTTACGACTACGGCTCTGTGGACGAAAGCCGCCTGGATACGCCCCAATTCAACTGGGGCTATGACCCGGTGAACTACAATGTGCCCGAGGGCTCTTATGCCACCGACCCCTTTAACGGTGAGGTCCGGGTGAAGGAATTTAAGCAGATGGTCAAGGGTCTGCACGACAACGGCATCAGCGTGGTAATGGATGTGGTGTATAACCATGTGCACTCCGCCGGGGATTTCTGCTTTAACAAGATCGTGCCCCAATATTTCAGCCGTGTCAGCGCCAACGGCGCATACTCCAACGGCTCCGGCTGCGGCAACGACACCGCCTCCGAGCGTTCCATGGTCAGCAAATATATTGTGGACTCCGTGCTCTACTGGGTGGAGGAATACCACATTGACGGTTTCCGGTTTGACCTGGTGGGTCTGCTGGACACGGACACCATCAACGCCATTGTAACTGCCGTCCACGAAAAGCATCCCCATGTGATCTTCTACGGCGAGGGCTGGACCATGACCACCAATGTGACCAAGGACGGCGTAAAGCTGGCCACCCAGGTCAATTCTGAAATGACTCCCAACTTTGCATTCTTCAGCGACAACATCCGCGACGGTCTGAAGGGCTCTGTGTTTAACGACACGGAAAAGGGCTTTATTTCCGGCGCAACCGGCAAGGAATCTGAGATCCGCAAGGGCTTTATGGGTATGCCCATTTGGAGCAAGACCCCCACCCAAACCGTGAACTATGCTTCCTGCCACGACAATCTGACCCTCTTTGACAAGCTGGCCATTTCCAACAGCAAGGACACAGTGGAGGACCGGATCAAAATGAACAATCTGGCTGCCGCCATTTATATGACCAGCCAGGGTATTCCCTTTATCCACGCAGGTGAGGAAATGCTCCGCTCCAAGCCCAAGGATGGCAGCTTTGACCACAACAGCTATTCCAGCTCTGATGAAGTGAACAGCCTCAAGTGGAACGATCTGAGCCAGGAAAGCTACCAGCAGGTCTATAATTACTACAAGGGCCTGATTGCCTTCCGCAAGGCGCACCCCGCCCTGCGCATGACCGACGCTGCCCAGGTCAATGAGAAGATCACCCCCATTAAGGGCATTGGTGACAATATGGTGGCCTTCCAGATCGCAGCAGGCGCAGGCGGCGAGGAAAAGGATCTGTTTGTGATCTTCAACGCCAACCCGGAAGCCAAAGCTGTGACTCTGCCCGCAGGCACATGGGATGTTTATGTCAATGCCGAAAAGGCCGGAACGGAAGTGCTGGGCAATGTATCCGGTGAAGTGAGCGTGGATGCCATTTCCGCGCTGGTGCTGGTGCAGAACGCCGCAGGCGAAGCTGACCAGGGCGGCAAGGAAAGCACCACCCCGGACTACACCCTGCCCGTGCTGCTGGGCATCATTGCCGTGGCAGCCATTGGCGTGGCAGTGATCCTCATGAGAAAGAAAAAGAAATAAACCGCAAAAAGCCGCCGGATCACCGGCGGCTTTACTATTAGTAAATCCTCAGAATTTCGTTGATCTGTTCCACAGCTTCATCGTAGGTATCAAAGGCCACCACATAATCGCAGATCTCCGCATTGCGCTTTTCATGCTCAATGGCAATGAGTCGGTCCACCTTATCTTCAATGGAAGAATTCTTGCGCAAAATGGATGCCATCAGTGCCTTTTGCTCCCGCTGGATATAAATGGTGATCACATTTTTAAAGTTGGTTTTCAGCGACATGGCACCGCAGATATCCATGGTAGTAAACACATGCTTGCCCTTGGCCAAAATGGCCTCCACATCCGGCTTCCGGGAGCCATAGCCATGGCCGGCATACATGGTGGACTGGAACATCTCACCACTGTCGCACATCTGCCGGAACTGCTCCAGGGATACATAATTATACCATTCGTTGCGTTCTACAGCGGTGGGGTCGTTGGTGGTGTAGCTGACCAGCTTTTCAAACCGGTCGGTCTTGTTCAAGATCCGGGCAGCGATTTTGGATTTGCCGCTGCCGGAGGGGCCTACCAGCACCACGATACAAGGCTCATCCAGGCTCGTAACCTGGGCTTTGGGGCTATAGCTTTCTGCGATGACCTCCACCAGCTTTAAAAACTCATCGTAGGTGTTCACCGCCAGCATGCCTGTGGCGGTTTCGTTCCAGGGCCGGCGCATCAAAATAGGATAGCGGGCATTGGATTTCATCACATTGTGCATGGCATCGTCAAACAGAATATCCGTGTGGATCTTATCCTTGCTGGCGCCCATGAAAATATGGTCCGCGGGGATCTCCGGGAATTCCTCCCGGATCCGCTGGGCACGGATGCCCATAAACTCCGGGGGCACAGCGGTGGACACATACACATCGGTCATTTGGGTCAGCTTTTGCACAAACTCCCGCGCGCCCTCATATACGGGCTGGGTACGGTAAAATTCCGGGTCGGAAAAATAGCTGTAAATGGAATCGATCCGCTTTCCCAGCTTGCCCCAGCTCTGCTTTTCATACATGGTCATGGGCGGATCAAACCGGTATTTTTCATTGGCAAGCCGAATGGCATAAGCCGTGCATTCCATCAAAAGGTCATCAATGTCCAACGCGGTGGACAAACGGTATTTTCTGCTCATATTTTTTGCTTCCTTTCTTCAAATTTGGAGCGCAGAGAAAAGCGGTCCTCAAACCGCCAAAAGCGGGTAAATAACTTGGAAAACATGCTGATCAGCCAGCCGTAGCACAAAGCACAGACCACTGTACCGATGCCAATGCCCTGGATCTTGCCCAGCAGCAGCAATGACAGCGCCAGCGCCACGATCAGGCTGCAAATATCATAAACGGTCTTCACCCGGGTCACCCTCCAGCCAAAGGCAGATGCCAGGTTTTTCACCACCATTTCGTATGCCGCCGGAGGCAGATAGCTATAAAACAGCAGACTAATTGCGGCAGTGCAAATCAGTACGCCCATCACATATACCGTCAAACGGACAGTCAGCGCATCCGTAGGGATCAGGCCCACCAGTGCCATGCAGCCATCCAGCACAAAGCCGTATAGCACCGCCGTTAGTATGGCCAAAAAATACACAAGTTTCACCTTTCGCAAGGCCAGCATCATGATCACCAGCAGCACCGCCTGCAGCAAATACTCCGCCATACCGAAGCTAAACCAGCTTATATACTGGGATATCTTCAAATGCAGAATGAATGCCGGCGCAATGACCATGGAAATGCCAAGATCCGCCCAGGCGGTCATGGCTGTGCCCATGGCTAAGAGCAAAAACCCCACAATATATGCAATTTCTGTGTAAAAGATCCGTTTTTTCACCGGCTCACTTCCCTTCTGAATGCAAAATATGACTTAATTCGGTCAGACAGGGGATTTCTCTTGAGGCAAGGACTGTTGGACGAAAAAGAAATCACCTGTCAAAACAAAAAGCAGCTTTGCCGTGTTTGATACAGAAACACGGAAAGCTGCTATTTATGTTATAAGTATAATGGATTTCTATGGAAAAATCAAGCAATTTATTTGCTTGCCCAGGATTTACAATTTTACAGCGAATCACCCTGCAGATAATCTTTCCATTTTTTCTCCAGCTCCGTTTTTCCAATTTGCCCTTTTGCGGGGTGATGCCAATATTTACAGCCCGGATGGACACAATGGAAAACCCCTTTTCTTGCGCTATGCTTGCCGTTTTGCCCGCAGTATGCGCGATACGCAGATTCAGATGTAAAAATAATGACCTGCGGATTCAAAATATCGATTACCTGATTCAATGTCTCTGTTGATCTTTTCACCGTATCTTCCCAAACTTCGCATGCATATTTCTCGGCAAGTTCTTTGCTATACACTTTTTTCGCAGACTTTACCAAAGAATCCCAGTAAGACATTCCTCTGTAAAGCGAGGGCATCTGATAAAAATTCATAACGGCAAAGTGATGATACGCCTGACTGTTTTCTGTAGATATGGAAGTAATTGGCGTATCTGTATAAACACGGGAAAACATTTTGACCATTTCTGTAAAAATACCATGACCTCGTCTGCGCTTACCGGATAGATAGTCAGCTACTACTCCTATTGTGTTGTACCAGCCACACCATTGTTTTTGATCAGAGGATGATGTTCTTGCTGTATTCAATTCTTCACAACCATTTTCTTTCCACCAATGTTCCTTAAAATATGCAATTGAAAACAGATCTTCATTTCCTTTTTCCTGTGGAATGTAATGGCTTTCTCCTACCTGCAGAATTTTAAATTCATCATATTGATCCCCAACGAACGGCAAATACTCCGGGTGGATTTTATAGAATTCAATTTCCTTTAGTTTTTTGTCATATTGACCATTCATAATGCAATGCGCCTCCTTTTGTTTTCTAACCTATAATCGCTTGTTGAGTGCGAATTGGTCCAATATACACCTTTTCGTTCTTAAGGCAGAAAGATGATATCCCATTTTCCGTTCCATTGTATGCCTACGATCTTCTCGTGTAACATTTTCGCATCTTCGAATAAAGGTTCCAAAACAATGTTTCCATCACTGTCCACGACACCCATTTTGTCGTTCTCGCAAATAATAGAATATGTAAATTCAGTAAAATCTGGTCGCACAGTAAATAGTGTTATTTGAAACTCATCCTTCTCCCTGGGATGAGGATTTGTTTTTAATCCGTTCCTGTCAATATAGCTAAGGGTCTTATTTTTAGCGACAGGCGCAACACCATTAGTAAAGTGGCGAGCTGCGGTATAATTGGGGGCAATGACAATTGTTCCGGTACTATCAATATAGCCCCATTTCTTAGGTTCCACTTCTACTGCAGCAAGTCCTTCAGTGAAGTCTAAGCAAAACTCGTACTGCGGCTTGATAATAATGTTGCCATTTAGATCAGCAAATCCCCATTTTCCGTCGATCTGAATTCGTCGCAATCCTTCTTCTGAAAGATAGCTTCCATAATAATCTTCCCAGGAAGTTAATGCGTTGCCATTTCTATCAATCAGTCGATATATCTCCCATAAATTTCCTCTGGGCTTTTGATTATACACAACGGCAACACCGTTTTGGAATCCTTTACAGCCATCATACTGAGGAGGGAGAGCTATTTCTCCGTCGAGTGAAATGTATCCCCATTTTCTATCAACGCTTACAGGTGCCAACCCTTCACAGAACGGCTCAAGCTCAGAGAAACGAGCTTCAACAGGCTCATAGTGTCTTTTGTCATAGGTATAATACAGCTTGCCGTCAATTTCGTACGTGATAGCCTTAGGATCAACTATGCAATTTAGACTCTTCATTATTCTACCTCATACTGTTCCAAAGCCCATTTTAGATCGGACTTGACTGTTTCGACCAAGTCGGGAGGAGATAAGAGTTTGACTGTGCCACAGTACTGTCGTGCCCAATAGCGCATGGCGCTCCAATTGACAGTGACACGGGCGGTGACTTCGTCTTCAGTTTCGTCGGAGAAAGCAATGTCCGTACCAAACCAGTCGATCACATCATTCAAAACGGTTTTCTTCATCCGGAAGATCACGGGAATGCTCTCACCGCTGAACATATACAGATGCTCTGCCATGTGCTTAGGCAAGTACAGTCCATTCTTCATACCCTCCACCTCACGAACCGGCTTTACAGGCGTATCCAGCAGACGGATATTGGTGATCCGGTCCATGCGGTAATTGGCAAGATTGTTGTATTTATCATAATTGCCGATCAGGTAATACCGACCGTTGGCAGCTGCCATCTGATAGGGATTGACGATGTATTCCCGATCCCGCTTAGGATGCAGCTTTTTGTCGGTGCCGTATTCATTGTAGGTAAACGCCACCTGCTTGCCGGCGGCAATGGCTTCGTCGATAATCTCAATGGTGTAGAATAATTGTCCGTTCTTGGGCGCAGTCTCCGGCAAGGTAGAAATATAGCGCACCCTGGACTTAAAATACCGATTTGACAGCCCTTCCAACTTGGTCACCAATTCCTTGCACTGGCTGTAGGGAATGTGCTTGGAAAACAGCAAGCTATCGATCAGCAACCGCAGCTCGGCATCCGTAAAATCCCGCTCCAAATAGAAATCGGATAAAATATAGCTTTCTTCCAGTACCCCATCTTTGTTGGGGTACATGCGCAGCGTTTCCGTGAATTCAATGGGATAGCCCATTTCCAAAAGGCTAGTGATATTCCGCTTTACGCTCTTGCGGTCAGCCTTCATATCATAGTCTTTTTCCAGCAATTCCACAATGTCGTTTTGACTCAGCTTATGGTCCACATCGGTATATTGCCGCAAAATATCCAAAATCGCAAAGCTCAGCTTTTTCCTTTTCAGATTGCTCATTTACATCACCCTTTTTAATAGTATCATGTTTGACATCATATTACAACACCCGATGTGGCATTTCTGCCCCATCGGGTGTTTTGTATCAACGAAACCAATTATTCAAAGTAAGCAATTTGGCCTTCTTCGGTTTGGCAATATTTTTCCATTCGGCAAATAAAGTTGCGTACTTCTTCATTGCTCGATCCGATTTCCTTCAATACATCATTTGCAATTTGAATGTATTGCTTATAATGTTCTTTTGTCAGGTTCGCATCTAATTCTTCATTCCCTAAGTCCGCTATACAATCAAGTTCAGTTGCGGCTAAAGCTCCTAGAAGCATTTGCGCTACTAGGTGAGCGTCTTTGGCGATTTTATACTCGCAACAAAATTCCAGAACCTCTTTAAATTTCTTTGTCGAAAAAACGTTATGATAGATTTGTGTTTTTGGAATATACTCTATTGGAATATGCGCTCCCATTTACAACACCTCCTAATACAGTTATAGTAATAATTAGTGTTATAGCATTAGATGGCAACAAAAGCAATAAACATGCCGTTCAAATGTGCATTATGTCCCTTTGGGTGGCGTTATAACTATCGTTTTTTCCAAATCGAAAATCACCATCGATCCCCGTAGTATGCCTCTTGTGCATATTGCAGTGCTTTTTCCAAATCTTTTTCGTGCTCAGACAGCCACAACCAAGCTTCGCCATAACCTAAATGAGCTGCTTGCTCGAAAAGCGCCCATGCCTTCTTTTCATCCTCAGGTACGAGAAATCCCTTGTAATAACGATGGCCCATTTCAAACATAGCCTTAGCAGAACCCATATCAACGGCCTTCATATAGTATTCCATTGATTTTTCATGATCTCTGTAATGATCACAATAAAGCTCAGCGAGATGGTAGTATCCATCCGCACAGCCAGCTTCCGCTGCTTTTTGATACCATTCTATTGCCTTCTCATAATCGCGGTAATCACTAAAATTATAGTACATAGCCAGCAACAGCATAGCATCTGCGTTCTCATTTTTTGCCTCATCCAGCAAAAAATCTTCTGAATTCCTAAAAATCTGGCACCATAGTTCATCCTGTATTAAATCACAAACTGTCATATGTATACCTCCTGTAGATTAGTTATTATTTAAATTATATAATTTCTGCGCTGGAAAATCAACCACATTCCTTCTGTCGATATAAGGTTACTTCCTGCTTTAAGGATACACCACCAGATGTGGCATTTTTTCCCCATCGAAAAAAAGATTTGGATGGGGCAATTATTCCCCTTCCCTCCTGTTATGATGGCATTATCCCAAAATACAGGAGGTAAACTTATGAAAAAATCACTCGCATTCATCCTTGCGCTGGCGTTGTGCTTCGGGATCACAGCCTGCGCAGAACTCTCACCGGCAGAGGATACACTGCCTACACACGAAATCACCACCCAAGCACCCACACAGCCACCTGCAGAAGAAACGAAGCCTGTCACTTACACCTACAAGGCTGAACCAATGCAAAACGCTGAATGTACCTACTATGGGCCGGATGACTATGTGCCCAACTCTCCCGACCCCAGTAAAGTGCAGGGAAAGGTCCTGGTTTGGTCCCAATGTCCTAACTGCGGAGAAGAAAACATCGGCTCTCATGCAATCGACCCGGCAGAGCTGGACTTCTCTATGGGCGATACCGTCATGCACTCCGGCACAGATTCCTGCTGGGATTGCTCCTGGGACAAGGATATCGACCAATTCATGTGGACGATCCGCATCACAAGAATCCCCGAATAAGCAATGGCAGCCGCCCTTCCGGACGGCTGCCAATTTTTATGCACAATCTTCTCGCATGGCGATAAGTTCGCGGAGTTCTGCCGCCTCTTTTTCGCAGCACACCAGCTTTTCTGCATAGGTGTTATCCGGCGACTGCACCATCTTTTGCAGTTCTGCCTTTCTTGCAACCATTTTATCCAAATGCTCCTTGTCTTTGTCGGTAATCTTCTGAAAGCTCTTTAATGTGTTGATAACACGGCGGGCATTTCCAGCCGGAGTATCCCCCATCTGCACAAGGTATTTTTGCTCATAATACTTCAGCAAGATATAGGGTTCCTTCTCATCCTGCTTATCCGGAAGTGCCAAACGGACACCCAACACCATCGGCAGCTGTATGATTTCCTTAGAAAAGAGAAGCTCATCTGTCAGCAGTGACTTAATGCTCTGATATGCGTTTTTAAACGCTTCCGGATCATATTTCTTCAAATATCCAGCCGCGGTTAAGGATGTGGTCCAGCGTCGCCGGGCAGCAGAAATCTTTTCATCTATCCCGGAAAGTTCCTGCTCTATGGATGCAATGGTCTGCTTTTCCTTGGACAGAATGATCCGCAGGTTCTTAATTTCATTTTCCTTTTCAGCAAGCTGTTTCATCAGCGGTTCTGCCAAAGCCAGCGCCTTTACCTGAGCATAGGTAAGCACATTATTTTCCAAATCCTCCACAGAACGCTGATAGGTACTTCCGGAGAGGAACTGAGTAATGAACCGCTGTTTTGTCTCCAGGATCTGCCAGGAATAGGAATCAAAGCTTCCCTCCGTGATATAGCGGTAGATCAGAACATCCTTATTTTCGTTGCCCCGGCGCAGAATACGCCCCTCCCGCTGCACCATATCTGCAGGTCGCCAGGGTACATCCAAATGGTGGATCGCTTTCAGCTTTACCTGCACATTAGCGCCGATGCCCAGCTTAAAGGTGGAGCCAATCAGAATACGCATTTCGCCTGCATTGAATTTGCGAAAAAGCTCCAGTTTTCGGCTTTCCGTGTGGTAGTGGTGAATAAACGCAACCTCTTTTGCCGGGATGCCCTGTTGTACCAGCTTCTCTTTGATTTCATCATATACATTGAAAAGCTCACCCTTGGGGGTGGAGTAATCACAGAAGATCAATTGGGTGGCATCGGGATGCTTACGGTAAATAGCAACCACATTGTCAACACACCGGCATACCTTTGAGCTTTCTCCCTCCGGTTGTTCTTTTCCTACCAGTTTCAGGTGTAATGCCGCTTTCCGTCCGTCTGTGCTGACTTTCAACATATTATCCTCCCAACGCTTTACTTCCTTGTTACGAATGGCCTCTGTTCTGTCACAAAGGGATTTCATGTAATCAGTAAGTGCCGGGTATTTCTTAATAACCTCATCGGTGTAGCCTTCCAGCGTTGGAATATCTTCCGGATTGTTGACTGCATGGAAAATAGCAATTTGGGAGAACATTCTGGAAAGCTCCGGCAGGTTAAAAAACTTGGAGAACTTGCGAACAAACCGGAATTTGGAGGTATCCACATCGATTTCGCAAAGCTGTTCCGGCAATGCAAAGGTTTTGACCCAGTTATCAAACACATCCAAATGTGTCTTTTCCAGCTCCTCATACTGCAAATAAAGCTGCATAGCATAGGCATCGGAGATGGAGTTACACAAAGGCGTGCCGGTAGCAAACACCACGCCCCGACCACCATTTGTGCCTTGCACATGACGCACTTTATGCAGCAGATCCAGGCACTTGGAAGAACCTTTGGTGTTAATGCCGTTTAAGTTCTTCAGTTTGGTGCGAATGGGGATGTTTTTATAATTATGGGCCTCATCCACGAATAAAGTATTGATCTCCAGCTTATCAAAGGTGATGTCTTCTGTTTGCGGTGCGGACATACTTTCCAGAAATTCTTGTGTCAGCTTCAGAATATGCTTCTTTTCACGATCAATGGCACTGTTGGCGGAGGCGTTCCAATAAAACTTGCGTTCACGCAATTCCTGCAATGCGCCGTTCAATCTGTCAAGCTGCTGATTCATATTGTTGAGCACAACGGTTTCTGACAAGGGGATCATTTCAAAGCAGCTGTAAGCCATAATGACCCCATCATAATCACCGTCCCGAATCTGGGTCAATACCTTTTTGCGCATCACAGGCTTAAAGGATTTCGGCTCAATAGCAAGGACTTTTGCCTTGGGATATAGGTCAGTAAAGATCTTTTCCCACTGCCCAACAATGTGATTGGGAACAACAAACAGATTCTTCCGGGAGATTCCTTCTGCCCGCATTTTCATAGCTGCAGCAATCATAATAAAAGTCTTACCCGCGCCCACATCAAAAGCGAGCAGCGTATTGGGAGAAGTGAGGATCTTCTGTACTGCATCCTTCTGATAATCAAACAAAGAAAACGCCGGGGACATATCCGGAAACTGCAGATGGCTTCCATCATATTTCTTGATCTCATACTGGGTGAAGATTTTGTTGTAGGCCTCTTCCACCTGCCAGCGGCGATCCTCGTCCAGCCATATCCACCGTTTAAATTCTTCGTTGATCAGCCGTTGCTTTTCAAGTGCTGCCAAGGTATCTCTTTCGTTGTACTCGTTACCGTTATCAAAAAGCTTGATCTCCCGCAGGTTAAGTGTTGCCTCGATAATATAAAGGGCATTATACCGTTCCAGACCGTATTTCACCTCTGCATTGGTGTTGCCGGAACCTAACCACTTCTTTTCCCGAATATTCCAGTTTCCGGTTACCGGCTCATACTCCACATGTCCGGCACAACCGGAAGATCGTCCCAATATGTGTCCGACAAAATCTCCAATGATTTCCCGGCTGATCCAGGGTGCGCCCAATGACACCTCGATATCTGTATAAGGGATCGCATGAGGGGTTCTTTCTTCCACCGGTGCTTTGTACACTGCCTCTTTTTGTTCCTGCACGGCGGTTGCCTGCCGATAGAGGGCGATCCACTTATCCAGTGTCAGCTGCTCCAGATTTTTTCTCTGAAAGCATATCCACGATCTCCTCTGCCGGAAAACTGTCACTGCCTTTGTGATAAATGGTATAATCCTCGGCATCATAAATGGAGTAATCCCGCCGCATCAGTTCCTGCGCAATCTGCTTTCCCAGAAGGCTATCTTCAACCGTGGTGGCAAGCATCTCTGAAATATAGCCTCTGTCTTTTTGGGCGTAGAGAGGCATATTATTCTTGATTAGTAAGTTTTTCAGTTCCAGCTTCCACAGCACTGTCAGCTGACCGCGGCGATAAACTGCCATGTTTTTCTGCGCTTTCCGCAAAACGGTGATATTACTGTTTTGAATGCACAGGATTCCCCAATGATAAGGAACTTTGCTTTCCGCGGACCGACTGTGGCTTTGGCTGACTACCAAATAGTTTTCGTCAAAAAACCGATCATAGGCTTTTACCTGATCTTCCAACCGGGCGTAATTGTCCAAATCACTTTTGATCTCATAGCCGGTCAACCTATCCGTTACTGCCATTACATCACAGATGGATGCGCCAATGCTCTTTTCCTGATAAATACGGATCTCGTGATTGGTTGCCTGCAACCATGCAATCAGAATATCCCGAATGGCTTTGTCGTTCATATGCATCCTCCTTAGGTATCTTTCTGCCCAAAGTATAAAACACCCGATGTGGCATTTTCGCCCCATCGGGTGTTGTGTTCAATCTGTAAATCTATTATTTTCATCATCCCAACGCAGGTGCACAGTACAATAAGGGTGGCTGACGCGCTTTGCTTTAGGAACATACATTCGGGCAAGACTTCTATCTAGCTCTGGATCATAATAGGCTGGTCTGTACAAAAGTAGTGCCGTATCCACAAATTGTGAGATCACCGAGTAGGCAGGAATATCCTTTTCGCAAGGAACGGGGCATGGTCTTTCCTCAATATCTCTGGACAAATCTGTGGTAACCAAAACAGGAATTTGAAATCTTTGTGCCATTCTTTTGATCGCTCCCATAATCGTTTGATGGCATCCATCATCCATAATTTCTGGAATGCGCTGAAAACGATCAATAATCAGTAAGTCTGGCTTTTCTTTCTCCGCAGCAGTATATATTTGATCCATACTAAAGCAACCGGTTAATCCTTGTATATTGGGATTTCGTACGCAGCCACATTCTTCCAGGTCAAAGAACAGCACATTTTTCGTTTTTGCAACATGTTCTGCGACACCTTTGGCAAAGCTGCTCTTTCCCATTGCAGGTCTGCCACCTACAAGGATCACCTCACCGGGGCGCAGCCCCATAATTTGTAGATCCAGAGATGCAATGCCCGTCTCCATGCCTTCGACAGTTTTTATTTGAAGTCGTTCATCCGTCTTTTGAAAATACCAGTGATGTTGGAGCCAGTTCTCCACTGCTGGAAAATCGTTACGGCTGATACACAAAGTATAGGATGTATCGCCACAGTTACAAAAAGGCTCATCCAAGCCCATAACCCAATCAATCAGGTCAAAGCAGCTGCTCTCCAACCGATAGAAAATATTGCTTTTTTTCAGCCAACGGCATAGCTCATACACACTGGCTAAAAACTCCGGGCCATTTTCCATTTCCAGTACTTTCACCCATTCCCGCCGAATCGCTTTTTCTGAAAGCACATCCGGTTGTCCCTCCGATGCACATTCCAAAGCAG
>JAZNSR010000025.1:0-2764 GCA_045591335.1 Faecousia sp. | reverse complement strand
CTGTGTTACACTACACGCCGTAGGGAATGCATTCATGCATTCCTAAATCCTAAAACACGCACAATTGCTTATATTTTACCTTTTGGAACGGATAAATCCGTTCCCTACGGATGGTTTGTATGTGTACGATAAATTAGAATTAGAAAGGAACACATCATGAGAGCTGTATTAACAAGAGTCAAATCTGCCTCTGTGACCATTGACGGACAAGTGACCGGCAGCATTGGCAAAGGCTTTTTGATTTTGCTGGGTGTGGGCCCGGAGGATACGGAGGCCCAATGCCGCTATTTGGCGGAAAAAGCCCTTTCCCTGCGGGTTTTCGAGGACGAAAACGGCAAAATGAATTTAGGACTGGAGCAGGTAGGCGGCCAGGTGCTGGTGGTGAGCCAGTTCACCCTGTATGGCAACTGCCGCAAGGGCCGCCGCCCCAGCTTCACAGAGGCCGCAGGCCCGGAATTGGGCAATGCCCTTTATGAAAAATTTCTGAGCATTTGCGCTGAGCTGGGCTATCCACCCCAGCACGGCACCTTTGGCGCGGATATGAAGGTGGAATCCATCAACGACGGCCCGGTGACCTTAATTCTGGACACAGACCAGCTGATGGATACGCCCAGACGATAAATTCTAATTTGAAAGGATTGCTTATGCTCCACTTTGAAGCTTTGCCCTTGGGGGCATATCAAACCAATTGCTATTTGGTATGGGCAGAGGGCTGCGACCGCTGTGCGGTCATTGACCCGGGCTTTGAGGCAGAAACCGTTCTGCACGCTGCCCGTCAGCTGAACAAGCGGATCGAAGCCATTTTACTGACCCACGGTCATTTTGACCATGTGGGCGCTGTAAAAGAGATCGCAGCTGCCACCCATTGCGCCGTTTATTTAAACACCCTGGAACTAACCATGCCGCCCCAGCTCACCGCCGGGACCCTATACTACACAGACACCTACGCCGAGGGCGATGAAATTACTGTTGCAGGAGTGACCTTCCGGGTGCTGCACACCCCCGGTCATACTCCCGGCTCCGTTTGCCTGGCAGCAGAGGAGCATCTATTCAGCGGCGACACTCTGTTTTCCGGCAGTTGCGGCAGAACAGACCTTCCCGGCGGCTCCTGGGAGGTCATCCGCAATTCTCTGAGCCGTTTGGGACAGCTGGATAAAAACTACGCTGTCCACCCAGGTCACGGAGAATCGACAACCTTAACCAACGAACGGATGTATAATCCGTATATGAGATGATACTATGAAACTTACCTTAATCGGCCATGAGGATCTTTACGCGGTGGAGCAGCTGCAGATGGCGCTGTTTGGCACCCGGGAGGACGGTCAGTCCGTTTCCCGGCTGCACCGGGGCAAGACCTGGCTCACGGCAGTAGCCCAAATCACCGTAGATGGCAAGACCACCCGTGCCAGCAAACGCATGAAGGCCGGGGAGGAAACCGTCCGCCAGCGCCGCAGGATCCTGCAGCAAAGCTATTATTTGGCTGCTCTGCCCCATTTGGCCCAAGCCCCCTCCTGGGGCGCGCTGGCAGGCGTCCGGCCCACCAAAATCTCCACCCGGCATTTACTTTCCGGCGGCACCCCCAAATCCGCCGCCAAAGAGCTGGCCCAGGTCTACTATGTGACCCCCGCCCGGCAGCAGCTGGCGGTGGATTGCTCTGTTTCCACAGTCCGGGCAGCAAATTTGCTGGAGGACCGGGACATTTCTTTATATATCGGCATTCCCTTCTGCCCCACCCGCTGCGCCTATTGCAGCTTTGTCAGCCGCAGTGTGGGCAAGCGCACGGAGCTGCTGGAGCCCTATTTGCAGGCATTGTACAAAGAGCTGGAGGTCACCGGCAAGCTGCTGGCCCAGTCCGGCAAAACTGTGCGCACGGTGTATATGGGCGGCGGCACACCCACCACCCTTTCCGGCGCGCAAATGGCTCAGCTGTTGGACACGGTTTATAACACCGTTGATCTGTCCCGTTGCCTGGAATTCACCGTGGAGGGCGGCAGGCCGGACACTTTGGACTCCCAAAAGCTTGCCATCATCCGGCAGCACGGGGCTGACCGTATGAGCATCAACCCCCAAACCATGTGCGATCCGGTACTCCGGGCCTCCGGCAGACCCCACAAGGCACAGGATGTGCTGGACCGTTATCTGGACGCCATAAACGCTGGCTTTGATGCCATCAATATGGACCTGATCGCAGGTCTGCCCACCGATGATCTTTCCGGCTTTTGCCACAGTCTGGACACCGTGGCAGCTTTACGGCCTGCCAACATCACCGTACATACCCTGGCGCTGAAAAAGGGTGCAGACCTATTTGAACGCAGAGAGAATCTCCCCTCCGCCGAAGCCGTGACCCAGATGGTGGAGTATGCCAACACCACCCTGCGCCGGCTGGGCTACAAGCCCTATTATTTATACCGGCAGAAATATATGTCCGGCAGCTTTGAAAATGTGGGCTGGACTCTACCGGGCAAGGATTGCCTTTATAATATCTATATGATGGAGGAAGTGCACACCATATTGTCCCTGGGCGGTGGCGGCATGAACAAGGTCAACCTGCCCGACGGAACACTGCAGCGTTTCCACAACCCCAAATTCCCGGAGCAGTACATTACACAAATTGATTCCGTTCTAAAGCAAAAAGAAGAACTTTTTGAATTATTATAAACTCTAATTTTTCCGCTTTGCCTCCCCTTTAGGGGAGGTGGCACGAAGTGCCGAAGGGGTTCTGTAAAAACCGCATAAATTCTGGATTATTTACCCCTCAGTCGCC
>JAZNSR010000024.1:0-3240 GCA_045591335.1 Faecousia sp. | reverse complement strand
GCAATGGCTTTTGACAAAGCCTTCCCCTCGAGGGGAAGGTGGCAAAAATCTTTGATTTTTGACGGATGAGGTGCTCAAAAAGGCTTGCTACGCAAGGCTTTTTGACTTACTGCGCAACTGGCCCCTCTCGAGTATCTATATACACTTCGGGGTCAAGTTGCTTGTCTTGACGGCTTTATTGACCTCTGCCAGTCTGTCAAAAAAACTAGTTTTTTGACAGACTGAACAAAAGGAGGGCGTTGGCCCTCCTTTTGTTATGCGTTATCAAAATGCTGACCTTGCCAGCATTTCGATGTGTTCCGGCGTGGTGCCGCAGCAGCCGCCAACCAGGCTGGCACCCATTTGTATACAATCTTTACAAATGGCGGCGAATTCTGCAGGCTGCATAGGGTAGTGGGGCAGCTGATCTTCCCCAATCACCGGGTTGCCTGCGTTGGGTTTGCACACAATAGGAATACGGATCTGCCGCCGCATTTTGGCAACCAGTCCGGCGGTCAGATTGTCCGCTGCCACGCAGTTGAAGCCAACGGCAGCAGCACCCGCTTCTTCTAAATTCTTTAAGATCCGGATGCCATCCATGCCGGAAAACAATGCGCCGTCCGGCTGCATGGTGAAGGTGTAAAGCACGGCACTTGCACCCTCCAGCTCCGCAGCGGTGAAAATGGCTTCTGCTTCCGTCGGATACATGAGGGTCTCAGCAGCCAGCAGATCTGCGCCGCCGTCTATAAGCCCTCGAATTTGCCGCCGGTAGTTTTCAATCAGCAGGTCCATATTGGCTTCGTCCCAGCTGTCGGTATATACCGCCAGGGTGGTCAGATCGCCTGCGATCCATGCGCCGGGGGCGGCCTTCTTGCTCAGCTGCACCAGTTGTGCGTTGATTTTTTCCGTTTGTGCCGCCAATCCCTCCCGCTCCAGGGCAATGGGCTGGGCCTGGAAGGTGGGGGCGTAAATAATTTGGGATCCTGCCTGGGCATACTGCTGTTGCAGGGAAATCAGCTTTTCCGGATTATCCAAAACCCAGGTCTCTGTGCAGCAACCTCTGGGCATACCCATTTTTTGCAAATTGGACCCGGTTGCGCCATCCAAAAACCGGATGCCGTTTTGGATCAGTTGATGAAATTCCTCTTTTGCCAGCATAAGCATCTCCTGAAAAGTACGAAATTCTAATTTATCAAACAACCGTTGTAGGGACCGGCCGGTCCCTACAATGGCTGTTCGATAAATTATTATTTTTCCTCATCATATACCTTTTTTAAAAATAATGCAAGATTCATTGACGATTTGGGAAAAATTTGCTATGATAGGGCAAATTTGGAAAGGAGAGCAGAATATGAAAAAATCTGTTTTGAAAGAGTATGCCAATCTGATCGTCCGTATGGGTGTCAATGTGCAAAAGGGCCAGGATGTGCTGATTTATGCAGACCTGGACCAGCCGGAATTTGTGCAGTTGGTGGTGGAGGAGGCCTATAAGGCCAAGGCCCGGGAGGTCACGGTGTTCTGGAACTTCCAGCCCCTGGAAAAGGTCCACATCCGCTATCAGTCCGTTAAGACCATGGGCAATGTGCCCAAGTGGGTCCAGGAGCGCCATCAGCACTATTGCGACACCCTGCCTTGCCGCATCCATTTGATCTCTGAAGATCCCGATGGCTTAAAGGGTGTGAAGATGGATAAGGTCGCTAAGGCCAGAAAGCTCAGCTTCCCCATTTTGAAGCCCTATATCGACGCAAGAGAGGGCAAGCAGCAATGGTGTATTGCAGCGGTTCCCGGCATTGCCTGAGCGAAAAAGGTGTTCCCCGGTGTCCGTGCCAGTGTTGCGGTGGAAAAGCTTTGGGAAGCCATTTTGTCCACCTCCCGTGTGCTGGAGGGGAATGCGGTGGAGGCTTGGCAGAAGCATAATGCAGATCTGAAGGCCCGCTGCGATTATCTCAACAGCCTGGGTATTGATTCTCTGCATTATACTGCCGATAATGGCACTGATCTGACCGTGGGCATGATTCCCCAGGCCCGGTTTGCCGGCGGTGGTGAGACCAGCCGCCAGGGTATTTACTTTAATCCCAATATCCCTACAGAAGAATGCTTTATCTCTCCCATGAAGGGCAAGGCAGAGGGCATTGTATATTCTACCAAGCCTCTTTCCTACCAGGGCCAGCTGATTGAGAATTTCTATATGAAGTTTGAAAACGGCAAGGTGGTGGAAGCTAAGGCAGAAAAGGGCGAGGAGCTGCTCAACACCATGCTTTCCATGGACGAAGGCGCAGCCTACCTGGGCGAGTGCGCTTTGGTGCCTCAGAAGAGCCCCATTTGTGAAAGCGGCTTGCTGTTCTATAACACTTTGTTTGACGAAAATGCCGCCTGCCACCTGGCAGTGGGCATGGGGTTTGCGGATACCATCGAAGGCAATCACGATATGACCCTGGAGGAGTGCCGCGCATTGGGCATTAACGATTCCATGATCCATGAGGATTTCATGATCGGCTGCGACAGCATGAACATTGACGCTATCACCCGTGATGGTAAGGTGGTCCCCATCTTCCGCAACGGCAACTGGGCATTCTGATATGGATATTCGGGAAGCAATGCACAGCGGCCGGATCTATGATCCTGCCGATCCGCAGATCGCCCAAGAGCAGCTGCTATGCCTGGATAAGCTGTATGATTTTAATATGACCCGTCCCACAGAGCAGGAAAAACGGCAGGCACTTTTGCGGGAAATGTTTGCGGAAATAGGGGAAGGGTGCTATATTGAACCGCCGCTGCATAGCAATTGGGGCGGAAAGCATGTGCATTTCGGAAAGAATGTGTATGCCAATTTTGGCTTAACGCTGGTGGATGACACCCATATTTATGTGGGCGAGCGCACCAAGTTTGGCCCCAATGTGGTGATCGCCACCGCAGGGCATCCTGTTTTGCCGGAGCTGCGTATGCAGGGCCTGCAATATAATATGCCTGTGCATATTGGCAAAAACTGCTGGCTGGGGTCCGGCGTATTGGTAATGCCCGGCGTGACCATTGGGGATAATTCCGTCATTGGTGCGGGCAGCGTAGTCACCCGGGACATTCCTGCCAATGTGGTGGCAGTGGGCAATCCCTGCAGGGTTCTGCGACCCATCAGCGACCATGACCGGCAGTATTATTTCCGGGACCGGAAGTTCGAAGACGAAGAATAACGAAAAAAATAGAAACTACACTTGCACTATGAACACAAGTGTGCTATTATAACTCAGCTACTAATGATTTGCT
>JAZNSR010000023.1:0-10394 GCA_045591335.1 Faecousia sp. | reverse complement strand
AGAAGAAACCCGTGGTAGAAATACCGCCAAGGCCTTCATGGGAAACTGTTGTTGAAATGATGTACGACAAGCATCTTGATGCATTTTCTGATGAAGTTGTAAAAGTGATTTATTCAAAAGATCGCTCGATGAGATATGTTGCACTGAAGGATGAAAAGAATTTTTATACTTATCAGCTGGAAGCAATCTATCAGTACGATGAAGACGAATGGAAATATATTTGTTCACACGACAGTGTGCTACCTGCAATGTGGGAGCCGTTTAGAGGGATTGTCGGAAAATCCGTTTTTGAAAATATAGACGAATTGCTTAATGAATTAAAAGCAGAACCGGAGTATAAGCAATATTTTTGATTGCTACGCTACTTTTGCTTACTCTTACCTCAATTCCGCTCCGTTTGGTTACCCTTTGGCATTAAAAAAGTCTCTTTTGTTTTACTGACAAAAGAGACTTTTGGCGTTTATGGGAGAATGTAATAGTACTTGCTTATTTCAAAGCCAATCCGTCATGGAAAGCCTGACCAACCTTTTCGCCCAGCACCAGGTAGTGATGATTCATGGGATCGTAGGTGATGGGCTGCAGCTTGGCAATATCCACCTTGCCGTTTTCACCCAAAACAGATTGGTCTGCGGAAACATTAACGATCTGGCCTACCAAACGGCAGGATTCCGGATCATAGGAGATCAGTGCGCATTCCAAGGCCATAGGCAGCTCGTTGATCAGCGGTGCATCTACAAATTGGGATTTTATGGCGTGGAAGCCTGCCTTTTGGAATTTGTCAGGATCTTGATTGCCGGAAACGATGCCAACATAATCGCAGGCGGCCATATATTTGGCAGTGGCCATGGATACCGTGAAGGCTTTTCGAAGCAGAATGTTTTCCGTGGTCTTATGGTCCGCACTGATGCAGATGGAGATCTCTGTTTCCTCGCTGATGCCGCCCCAGGCTGCGTTCATGGCGTTGGGCGTCCCGTCTTTGCCATAAGTGCCGATAATATACACCGGCATGGGATAGCACATTGCTTTTGCTCCAAAATTCTTGCGCATAAAGAATCCTCCAATCGTATTTAACATTTGCGGTCCTGGCGTATTTCGTTCTAAGCACAGTTATTATACTCATTGTGCTTGCGCATTGCAAGTGGCGAATTGGTGTGATATAATAATAAACAAAGAACAGTTAGGAGATATAGGATGAAAAAAGTGAAAATTACGGCTATTCGTAAAGCCAGTTATCCGGATTTAATGGAAAAGTATGAAAATCCCATAGAACATGCCTGCCATGTGGAGGAGGGACAGACTTGGATCGCCTATGGCGGGGAAAGACCGGAGGGGTTCTGCGACAGTGCCTGGGACAGCATTTCTGCCTTCGTGAAGGTCCTTGCCAATGGCGGCGGCAATTTCTATGACGGGTGGATGAAGAATCCTTATTCGGCCATGCTCAGCTGCAACGATGGTTTCCGTCCCGTAAGCTTTTATATAGAAGCCATGGAGGAAGAAGTCGATATTTATACAAAAGCGTGGAACCAAGGCAACGACTAAAAATATGGCAGGTTTTAAAAGAGTATTTGAATCCATGTACCCAAAATTGCCGGAGTCGAGGAAAAGAAAATGAATTTGCATGCTTACATAGAGGAAAATTACGGGGCAGTGGGGGAGTACCCCTTTGCCAGAGATCCCGCCATTTGTGTGTTTCGCCATGGGAACAACCGAAAATGGTTTGCGGTGATCATGCAGATTCCCCGGGAAAAGCTGGGACTTCCCGGCAGCGGAGATGTCCGGGTGGTGAATTTGAAATGCGACACCCGGCTGATTGGTTCTTTCCGGCAGGAGGCTGGTATTTATCCCGCCTATCACATGAGCAAAGCTCATTGGCTCACCCTGTTGCTGGACGGTACGGTGGATGCGGATAAGCTGAAATTTCTGGTGGATATGAGTTATGAATTAACAAAGGGGTGAAATTATGAAACTGCTGATCAATGCATTGACAAAGTTTTTCTGCGGCCTGCTGCTGGTGGGTCTGCTGATCTTTCTGCCCGCGGGCACATGGGCGTTTTCCAATGGTTGGCTTTTGATCGGTTTGCTGTTTGGCCCTATGCTGATCGCCGGGTTTATTATGCTGTTTATATCTCCGGCCTTTCTTGCCAAGCGGCTGGATGTCAAGGAGAAGCAGGCGGCTCAAAAGGGTGTGCTTGCTTTTTCTGCGCTGATGTTTGTGGCAGGTTTTGTGGTGGCGGGTTTGGATTTCCGTTTTGGTTGGTCCAAAATGCCGCTGCCGGTGGTGATTACTGCATCGGTGCTGTTTTTGGCAGCCTATGGATTGTATGCAGAGGTCATGCGGGAGAATGCTTATTTGAGCCGCACCATCAAGGTGGAGGAAGGGCAAAAGGTGGTGGACACCGGCCTTTACGGGATCGTCCGGCATCCCATGTATATGGCAACGATCTTGCTGTTTTTGATGATGCCCCTGGTTCTGGGTTCTTGGTATGCGTTCATTATTTTCGCATTTTATCCGGTGATTATCATTGTCCGTTTGCAGGATGAAGAAAAACTGCTGACCCGGGAGCTTCCCGGATATGCTGCCTATAAGCAAAAGGTGAAATACAGAATTATTCCGTTCATTTGGTAAAGGTAAAGGGCTGTTGCAGTAATTTTGCAACAGCCCTTTATTCCATCATATTGCAATTTGGCTCAATGTCCTGATTGCGAAGATAGTCTGTGCCCCAGTCGCGCATGGCGGTTAAAATGGGCATCAGGCTCCGCCCCAGCTCCGTCATGGAATATTCCACCTTAGGCGGCACAACGGGGTAAACGGTCCTGGTGATCAGCTTTTGATTTTCCATTTCCCGCAGCTGATTGGTCAGAATTCTGGGAGTCGCAAAGGAAACTGCCTTTTGCAGTTCGCTATATCGAAGCGTTCCTTTTGCCAAATGCCATAGGATCAGCGCCTTGTATTTTCCGCCGATCAAATTCAAAGTGGTTTCCACGGGGCAAATGTTTTCTTTCATGTCGATCCTCCATAGTATCCTTTAGGATAGTAATGCACAATATTGTGCGTACTTGCGATTTTGAAAATATGATATATAATGGTAGCATAAATAGAATAATCTGTCAAACAGATACTTTCAAAGAAAGGAATGGTGTTTGTGAAAGTAAAATTTCAGGTGACCGGCATGACCTGCGCTGCCTGCTCTGCCCGGGTAGAGAAAGTCACCAAACAGGTTAAGGGTGTAACCGATGCGGAGGTCAATCTGCTGGCTGGAACCATGATTGCACAAGTGGAGAGCGAAGCCGTTTGCCCTGCCATTTGCGCGGCGGTGTCCAATGCCGGCTATGGCGCATCCTACGGTGAAAGGAATGCCATTGCGCCCAAAGAGGGTTTAAAAAAGGATGAACTGAAGGAAATGAAGCTTCGGATCATTGTGTCCGGTATTTTCCTGTGCGTTCTCATGTATCTCACCATGGGACATATGGTGGGGCTTCCCACGCTTCCTATTTTCCATGGGCGGGAGAATATGCTGCTGTTTGCGTTGGTGCAGTTCCTGCTGACCTTGCCTGCGGTGCTTTTAAACCGGGTATATTATACCCGTGGCTTGAAAGCACTGTGGAACCGTGCCCCCAATATGGACTCTTTGATTGCGGTGGGCTCAGGAGCAGCCTTGATTTATGGCGTGATCGCGTTGCTGCGAATGGCCTATGCCATGGGGCATGGGCAGTGGGATGTGGTGGAGCTTTATGGAAATAATCTCTACTTTGAATCTGCCGCAACAATTCTGACGCTGATTACGCTGGGTAAGTTTTTGGAAACCCGGGCAAAGGGCAAAACCGGCGATGCTATCCGCCAGCTAATGGATCTGGCACCTAAAACTGCAACGGTGCGCCGCAACGGTGAAGAACTGGAGATTCCGGCAGAGCAGGTGCAGGTGGGGGATGTGGTAATCGTGCGGTCCGGCGGAAGGATCCCGGTGGACGGTACGGTTTTAAAGGGTCGTGCATCGGTGGATCAAAGCGCACTCACCGGCGAGAGCGTTCCGGTGGAAAAAGAGCCCGGCGATACTGTGGCGGCTGCCACCATCAATGCTTCCGGCTATTTGGAGTTTCGTGCAGATAAGGTAGGGGAGGACACTACTCTTTCCCAGGTGATCCGCCTGGTGGAAGAAGCCGGCGGCTCCACAGCCCCCATTGCCAGATTGGCAGATAAGATTTCCGGGATTTTTGTGCCAGTGGTGATGGCCATTGCATGCCTGTCCTTTGCCGCATGGATGCTGGCAGGCCAAACATTGGAATTTTCCTTGACCACCGCTATTGCGGTGCTGGTGATCAGCTGCCCCTGCGCATTGGGGCTTGCAACGCCGGTTGCCATCATGGTTGGAACGGGACGGGGTGCAAAAATGGGTGTTCTGTTTAAAAATGCCCAGGCCCTGGAGAATTTGCACAAGGTAGATACTATTGTGCTGGATAAGACCGGAACGCTGACCACCGGAAAGCCTCAGGTAACGGATGTGCTTGCCCAGGGGGATACGCAGCAGCTTTTGCAGGTGGCGGGTGCGTTGGAGATGGGGTCGGAGCATCCCTTTGCCAAGGCAATTTTGCAGCATTTGAGCGATTTGGGAATCACTGCCCAGCAGTCCGCAGACTATGAAACCTTGCCCGGAATGGGCGTGAGCGGTGTTGTGGCTGGGGTTCGTTATTATGGGGGGAATGCCCGGCTGATGCAGCGGTACGGCATTGCCGTTCCGGAATATCCGGAGCTTGCCGCCCAAGGAAAGACACCTCTGTATTTTGGTGATGCTGTGGGTAATTATCTGGGCGCTATTGTGGCAGCGGATGTGCTGAAACCAGATTCTGAAATGGCAGTTTCTGCGTTGCGGAAGCTGGGCCTGGATGTGGTGATGCTCACCGGTGATAATGGGGCAACCGCAAAGACTATCGCTGCCCAGGCAGGCATCAGTCATGTGATCTCGGATGTGCTTCCGGGAGATAAGGCCGGTGTGGTGAAAAAGCTTCAAGAAGAAGGACATAAGGTGGCGATGGTGGGCGACGGTATTAACGATGCTCCGGCGCTGGTGATGGCGGATGTGGGTATTGCCATTGGTGCCGGCACGGATATTGCCATAGAATCTGCGGATGTGGTGCTTATGTCCGGCTCTTTAGCGCAGGTCAGCGGGGCGGTGGAGCTGAGCAAGGCTACCATTCGTAATATCAAACAGAATCTGTTTTGGGCGTTTTTCTATAATGCCCTGGGCATACCGGTTGCTGCCGGCGTGTTGTATCCGTCCTTTGGACTGCTGTTGAGTCCCATGCTGGGTGCAGCTGCTATGAGCATGAGTTCTGTTTTTGTGGTGTTCAATGCTTTGCGTCTGCGTTTGTTCAAGCCTCGCGGGGCAGCACCCAAGGTGGAAAAGCTGCAGCCCGCGGAAGATAAAGTAACCGAAACCGTCACGGTGATCGGGGTTGGCGGCATGATGTGCAATCATTGCAAAATGGCGGTGGAAAATGCATGCAAGGCCGTTGCGGGAGTTACGGATGCGGTTGTGGACTTAGAGGCAAAAACGGTTACCGTCACCGGTAATGTAGATCGGGCACTGCTGGAGCAGGCCATTGTTGCTGAGGATTATGAAATTCTAAACTAAAAAAATGCAGAAATAGCGGATTGCTATTTCTGCATTTTTAATATAAGGGCTTCAGCGTGTCTTTTTGGCATGTAATTCCCGCTTTTTCAGTAGGAAGATAGGGATATACATGAGCAAGATTACAATGGGCAGAAGGATAGGAAAACCCCACAGGTGAGAGCCTAAAAGTTTTTCAAAAAGCTCCAGGGGATTGCCGGAATCCGGTTTCATTAAAAACATAAAATTCGTGCCCCAAAGCAAATTTAAGCCGTATACCGGGATGGCCATGACGATCAGCAGCCCCACAGCCTTGAAGGCAGATTTCAAATCTGTGGATACTTGGCCGGTGGTCACCAGCAGCAGGGGATAGAGCACCAGTAAAATGTGGATGGTGAAGCTGTGAAGATGGAAGAAATTCCAAAACGGCATTTCCGTCCAGTTGGGGAAAAGCAATGCCAGTAAAGCACCGGGGATGGCAAAATAATACAGGAAGTTCCGCACGATCTTGGTTTGCTTGATCACATCAAAGGCAATCAGCAAAATATTGATGCCGCAGAGATGGAAGGGGAGATATCCCCAGCTGAATTCATCCAGCAGAAGCAGAACTAGGTTTTTGACCATTTCCTGCAGGAAAATATATGCGCCCAGCGTCGTCAGCAGAATCTTCCGGTTGCGTACAGACAGCTTGCGGTATAGCAAGCAGCCGCCAATCCATAAAATCAAACCGGCCAATAGCCAAATAAGATGAAGTGCGCCGAAGGCCTGGAAGCCAACACCATCCGGAATATTTTCAGAGGTTATAAAAAACATAATTATCACCCGTGTGCACTATACCATATTTTGCAAAAAAACGCAACCTCCGGGATTGCATGGCCCGGAGGTTGCGAGTGTTTGTTATTGGTTAGATATATGTATTATTATGAATTGCTGATAACCTGACCTTTGGCTTGTTCATCGTCGAAGATAAGCTCTCCAACAGAAGGTACATAAATATGACCGGTTAAAGGATTCTTGATGCTGATCACGGGAGTAGTGATGGTGGCTTCCACTTCAGATTTTTCAAAGCAGAGGTCTGCATCCAGCATTTGGCAGTCAAGTAGTTTCAGACCCTTGCAGTAGCACAGGGGTTGTGTGCCGATGATTTTGCAGTTTTCAAAGGTTACATTTTCGCAGTACCATGCCAGATATTCTCCCTTGATCACGCTGTTTCGGACAGTGACATTTTTTGCGTGCCAAAATGCATCCTTGGTATCGAAATAACAGTTTTCAAACAGGGAATCCGTAATATACTGGAAGGAGTATTTTCCTTTCAGCTGCACATTGGTAAAGTTCAAGCGGTCAGAGCGCATCATAAAGTATTCGCCCTGCACCGTGCAGTCTGTCATGGAAATGCCGCGGGTAAACCAGCCGAATTCAGTGGATGCCACATTACAGCCGCTCATGGAAACATTTCCGCACTCCCGCAGGGCTTTGATTCCGTGCAGCTTACTGTCTGTGATGGTAATATCATCGGAATACCACAGAGCCGCACGGCAAAGCTCCGTCATTTCGCAGTTATGAATTTTCAGGACCTTATCATGCCAAAAGGGATAGCGCAGATTGAAAAAGCAGTCGCTTACCTGAATATCGCTGCATTCCTTGAAGGCACTTTCACCATCAGCCGGACCGTCGAAGGAGCAGTGGGCAACATGCAGCTTTTCACTGCCGTATAATGCGCGTTCTTGATCAAAAGTGTGGTTTTGAATGAATTTCATATGGATACCTGCCTTGTTTTTATGTTGAAAGGTAACTGCTCGCTTACCACTGGGAGTTTTTTGTTTCAATCGCCATTTGTGCCATTGTACCTTACATAACAGCTTTATTCAAGCCCTTTCTTGCTCCGCCATGAATAAAAAAGACCGTTTGAAAAATTTTTCGGGGATAGTTATCTGCTGCGAAATTAGATGCAGAACCATGCTTGAAGGCACCTAGAAAGTATGGGGCGTTGATTTGATGAAAAATGTCCCTTTATGCTCAATATCGAAAAAGATGTCGAATGGTCGGCATCTTTTCCTTTTAGAAAATTGTTGATATAATATGAGCCTATTTGAGTTTTCTTTCGTACTATAAGTGATCGATCAAGCTTAGCGAAAGGAGGGAGCGATTTTGACAGATATAACCGCTATTGCCGGAATCAAGGAGCAAAATGAGGATGTTTTTAACGAGATCGTTGTTAAGTATTCTAAACTTCTTTGGCCGATAGCTGCGGCTGTACTTAAAAATGTGGGTAATGAACAGGACATTGAAGAATGCGTTGCAGACGTATTTATTGATCTTTGGGAAAATCCGGATAAATATGATGCCAAGCGTGGAACATTGAAAAGTTGGCTTTGCATGGTGGTACGGTGTAAGGCTATTGACCGTTACCGGGTATTATCTAAACACAGCACTGTTCCGTTGGAAGGTGCTATGATGGTAGGTCGCATGGGTATGCAGGATGTGTTGATGCAGGAAGAAACGAAACGGGAGCTTGTGGCTGCGGTGAATACTCTGGCTGATGTGGAGAAGGATATTCTCATTCGCCGGTATTATTATGAGCAGAAGCCCGGAGAAATTGCAAAGGCTCTGGATCTGCCAATAAAAAAAGTTAAAAACCACTTATATCGCTCCAAACAAAACCTGCGGAAAGCTATAACCGCATGTTAAGGAGGTCACTTATGAATCGAATACAGAAACACAATCTTTATAATATCAAGCGCAATATAGAGAAGAAAACCGGCATCAGATTGATTTCAGCAACTTGCAAGCAAGAAAACGCTTTTGAAGAACATGCATTTCTCCGTAAAAGATTTCCCAGAGTTGCGCTGATCGCAGCCATTGTTACCATATTTGTTACACTGACCGCTTTTTCTGTGGCTATCTTCTCTACTTGGGCGGGAGACAGCCTGACGATTAGCGCGTCCTACTATGGAAACGGTATTGTTTGGGTAGAAATCACCAATCAGTCCGACAAAGATCTCAAGCTGGAGCCGAAGATGAACCTCTATTATTACAGTACACAAAAGCTTGTTGAATCCACTGACGAAGAACCATATATAGATAATCTCACGATTCCTGCGCATTCCACAGAAAAAGTTAGACTGGATTTGCGAAGAACCTATGATGTTGAAGCTCTGGAAAATACAAAAAACGACGTCTACTATTTGCAGCTGACCAATGACAGCTTTTTGCTTGGTCAGAAATGGTCCTGTCAGGTATCCTTTGCGGTATCCGATTATGTAACGCCATGGTATGAGTTGTCGGATGAAAGCTGTTTAGAAGGTGTTCTTCCTTCATTGAAGCCTTACTATAAGAATTTCACATGGGATATCTTTGCTCGTTGGCCGGATGCTCTTGACTATGTTGAATTGGTACAAGAAGAGCTGGCGAAAGTAGACGGAAGAGTTGTTCGATCTTGCGGAACACCGATCTATTTTAATAAAAAGGATTGGCTTGTTTCTTCTAATTGGAGCACCTTTGATGCATATAACAAATTGTTAGGCATTGATGATACTGAGTACTATTATCAAATCGGTGTGCAAATACCTTGCCCCTCAGATTCCGGTCAGGATAACGGTGGTTGGATTATGCCGATCTTTTATCTGTACCAGTATGCTGTAGCCGATATTGAGAGCTTCCAAGATTATGCGTTTATTAGAGGTAATCTGCTTACATTTGAACAGATGGAGCCGTACAAGGTATATGACGATGGCGAATATGTTGTTTATGAAATGCACCATCTGTTCTATTCAGACCTGAAAACATATGTTAACGATATGATGCTTCAGCGTGATGATATGTACTTGGATGAACACATATGGAAACGCATTGAGACAATCTATGAGCATTGGAGCAATAAGAACAATATGAATAGCTATTTCTATCGACTTGGTGAAGGCGCAATAAAACAGACACTTTCGATGGAAGAAGTAATTCGTATGTCGCAAAAAGGAGAGGCCATATCTTACGAGGATATCAGCCCATACACACATGGCGTAGGTGGCTTTACTATTATTGAAAGTGATACTGGCAGGCGAATCACAATTGATGCTTATTATGAGCTGTTCTATGGTCTGAATTTAGATGGCACATTACGAGGGTGGTATCTTATTCATAAGCCGACTGGGGATACGATTGATATCCGGTATGAGGATGTGGAAGCATTCGTAGAAGCGCATGACGATCCATTACCGAGATGTTCTTGCGAGAACCTAACGAAACAGGATAAAGCGCACCACGGTTGGACAATAACGATGGAGTGGCTTCTTGCGCAAGGCAATGACATTGTTGGTGGGGACTTAGGATTTGCGTGTGCATATCATGAAATTAGTGAGGATCGTACTTCGTGGATTGATACTTATCCTATTCTTGGAACAACGGATTATTATATAGAAGATCGTGTAGGAACTAACATTTCGCTGCCGGGACTGTGGCTTGTTCATAAAGAAACCGGCGATAGGTGTGATTTGCAATCTGAAGATGCAACCGTATTTATAAATGTTCATGAAAGTATGACATAAGTTTGACCGACAGCGTTCCGCGGAGTGCTGTCGGTCAAACTATTATCTTTTGACATCAGGAGAAACGGAGGGCAGGTTGCCGAGGTTGTTGTTTTCACTGCCGTCGGGGATGGATTTGAGATATTCGGTGTCCCCGCGGTGGGCGATGCCGACACCGGCGATCTGCCCTTGTTTTGCCATGTCTACTGCCTGCTGTTTCTCAACAATGGAATTATCGGAAAGCTGATACCCGGTGATCCTGCCGCCC
>JAZNSR010000022.1:0-5968 GCA_045591335.1 Faecousia sp. | reverse complement strand
AAAATGCCCAACCGGGAAATTACTCCTGGTTGGGCATTGATTCTTTATTAGCTAAATTGCTACGCAGCGAAATTGCTTGCTTCGCCCGCAGCTAAATTATTGCTTCGCAATAGCTAAATTAAATTCGGCTATATAGCTGGGCGAAGCCCAATTTAGCTCCGTCAGGAATTTAGCTGCCGGCAGGCAATTTAGCTCGGCGCAAGCCGAATTTAGCTGAAAACACCGTAATTGTGGTATGACAATTACGGTGTTTTCATGGTGGACGATATAGGACTCGAACCTATGAGCTTCCGCACCTCAAGCGGATGCTCTAGCCAGCTGAGCTAATCGTCCAAACGCATGTTGCATTATAGCAACCCAAACTCTGTTTGTCAAGAGTTTTATTGCGTTATTTTTACATTTTATTTTATACCAATCAGCCCAGATCCGATTGCAGCGCAGATTTAGGGGCTCTTTTAGGCAGCAAGAGGGTTAAGAGAATAGCGGCGGTAGTCACAAGGGTCACGATCAGGCCGCCCTCCAGGCCGAAATCGCCTCCGTGGAACAATGCCATCTCCCCCACCGGGTCCATAACAGCCACAGTGGGCATCCGGGACATGCCGCTGACGGAAATACCCACCAGGTTGCCCTGGGCAAAATTCCAGGCGCTATGGATGGCGCAGGCGCCCCAAAGATCATCGGTGCGCAGCACATAAACGCCCATGAACACGCCAAACAGCGTCAGATTCAGCAAGGCCAGCAGATTGATTCCGGGATTCATCAGGTGCAGCATGGCAAATGCTATGGAGCTGATGGCCACGGCGGTGGCTTTCTTGCAGCGGTTGGTCAGCGAGACCATAAAATAGCCACGGACCAGCACCTCCTCAGACATACCCTGGATCACAAAGCCCACAAAGAAAGCCAGCAAATAAAACACAGGAATCTTCGGTGCAAAAGCAAAGCTCAGATCGCCTATGAGCCACAGAATCAACGCGCACAAAAGCAGCATGCCGGTGCCGATGGCAAAGCCCTTCACATAGCGCACAAACCACCCCTTCTTCCAAAAGCCCATGGAAGCCAGGGAGCGGCGCTCGATCTTGCAGCAGTAAATGATGCAGACCACAGTAGTGATCGCCGTTATAAATAAAGAGATCAAAGCAATCCAGGGCTTGCCCATAATGGTCATGGACACTTCCAGGGTTGTGTAAACAGATTGAGCCACATCGCCGGAGGCAATGGCTGCCAGGATCTGAGGGTCGGTGAACATGGCTAGCATGATCGGGCCGATCAAAAACATGGAGGAAATGTAATTTCCCACAGAGAACACAGCCAAAAACAGCAGAATCTGCAAGATCAGCTTAGGCTGAAAGCGGGCATTTTTGGCTTGGGCCAGCATGGGATTATTGGCAGAAGATAACATAGGGATTCTCCTTTCTTATTCGTTATAGTCATAATATCACACCCGGAGCGGACTTTCAACAAAAATCCGCCGTTGAACATGGAGCTTTTTAAGAAAAAATGTTAGAAATTATGCTTGACTTTCTTGACATGGAATGATAAAATACCATAGCCGCATTGAAGAGGTTAAAGAGGTGCGCCCAAATGCCCCCGCCTCAAGAGCGAGACTACACAATATAAAGTAGGTGAAAAAGAATGAAAGCAGTTATCGTGACCGGTGGTAAGCAGTATACCGTCTCCGAGGGTGATGTTTTGTACATCGAGAAGCTGGAGGCTGAAGCTGAAGCTACCGTGAAGTTCGAGCAGGTCCTGGCTATCCTGGACGGTGAGAACTCCAAGATCGGCGCTCCCGTTGTGGAGGGCGCAGCCGTTGAAGCCAAGGTCGTGAAGACCGGCAAGGCCAAGAAGATCACCGTCTTCCGCTACAAGGCCAAGAAGGGCGAAAAGAAGAAGATGGGTCACCGTCAGCCTTACACCAAGGTTGAGATCACCAAGATCGCTCTGTAATTATGACAAGATGCGAATTTTTTAGGCAGAACGAGAGAATCACCGGATTCTCCATCTGCGGTCACAGCGGCTATGCAGAAGCAGGTCAGGATATTGTCTGCGCTGCCATTTCTGCCGCAGTTTCCCTTACCGAATGCACCATCAACGATGTGTGCGGCGGCAAGGCGAAGGTTCGGGTCAAAGACGAGGATGCCCGCATCACTCTGACCCTCCCCGCTTCCTGCGAGGAAGAGGACACCATCCAGTCTGTGCTGGCCGGTCTCATGCTCTACCTTGTGGACCTGCGGGATCAATATCCGGATTATATCGAAGTTTTGGAGGTGTAACACCATGCTGAAGATTGGTATTCAGTTCTTCGCTCACCATAAGGGCGGCGGTTCTACCAAGAACGGTCGTGATTCCGAGGCTAAGCGTCTGGGCGTTAAGCGCGCTGACGGTCAGTTTGTTCTGGCCGGTAACATCCTGGTTCGCCAGAGAGGTACTCACATCCATCCCGGTGTCAATGTCGGTATCGGCAGCGATGACACTCTGTTTGCTCTGGTAGACGGCACTGTCCGTTTCGAGCGCAAGGGTAAGGATCGTCGTCAGTGCTCCGTCTATGCGCAGGAGCAGTAATCACGCAACGATTTAGCTTGGAAAGGCTGCTGCAGAAAATGCAGCAGCCTTTTTTCAAGGTCTTTGTGATGGGATAAATTCTAATTTAGCGCACAGTCGCGTAGGGAACGCTGTCCTCAGCGTTCCATAAAGATTTTTGGCCTCGATGGGCAAAAATCTTTATCATGCATGGTGTTTGTAACAAAATTGGGGCATCGAACCCCAATTTTGTTGCGGAACGCTGAGGACACCGTTCCCTACAATGCATCGAAATAACAGTTCGATAAATTAGAATTTATGGCATCACAAACGCGCATCCTATATAAGGAGGAATCAACATGGAAATGTTTGTAGATAAAGTCCGGATCACCGTCTGCGGTGGCCGGGGCGGTGATGGGGCAGTAGCCTTTCACCGGGAAAAATATGTGGCATCCGGCGGCCCCGACGGCGGCGACGGCGGTCACGGCGGCAGCGTGATCCTGCAGGTGAACGACAACCTCTCCACCTTGCTGGACTTCCGCTATAAAAGAAAATACGCGGCACAGGCCGGTGCCAACGGTCAAGGCCGCAACATGGCAGGCAAGCGGGGCGAGCCCCTGGTGATCCAGGTGCCCCGAGGCACAGTGGTCCGGGACGCCATGACCAATCAGATCATCGTGGACATGTCCACCGGTGAGGATTTCGTCATTGCCAAGGGCGGCCGCGGCGGCTGGGGCAACTCCCACTACGCCACCGCCACCCGCCAGGTGCCCCGTTTTGCAAAAGCAGGTTTGAAGGGTGAGGAACGGGATGTGATTCTGGAGCTGAAGCTTTTGGCGGATGTGGGCCTGGTCGGCTTCCCCAATGTGGGTAAGTCTACCCTGCTCTCCGTCACCTCCAATGCCCGCCCCAAGATCGCCAACTATCATTTCACCACCTTGTACCCCAATTTGGGTGTGATCTATGTGGACGAAGGCGTTTCCTTCGTCATGGCGGACATCCCCGGCATTATTGAAGGCGCGGCAGAGGGCGCAGGCCTGGGTCACGACTTTTTACGGCATATTGACCGGTGCAGACTGCTGGTGCATGTGGTGGATGTATCCGGCAGTGAGGGCAGAGACCCGGTGCAGGATTTTGACGCGATTTGCGCGGAGCTCCACGATTACAGCGTGGACCTGAGCAACCGCCCCATGATTGTGGCTGCCAACAAATGCGACCTTTTAATGCCGGAATCCGACAACATCCAACGGCTGCGGGAGCATGTGGAGGAGCTAGGCTGCGAATTCTACGAGATCAGCGCAGGCACCACCCAGGGCACAAAGCAGCTGATGCGGGTGGTTGCAGAGCGGCTGCGCACCCTGCCCCCGGTGACCGTCTACGAGCCGGAGTATGTAGCCCCCGTGGTGGCAGCGGGCGACCCCAAGGACCTGGTGATCGAGCACCTGGGCAGCACCTGGGTAGTCACCGGCACATGGCTGGAACGGCTTTTAATGAACATCAATTTTGATGACTATGAATCCCGGAACTATTTCGACCAGCAGCTGCGCAAATGCGGCTTATTTGCCCGGCTGGAGGAAATGGGCATCCAGGACGGCGATGTGGTGGACCTTTACGATATGCAATTTGAATATCAACGGTAAAATAATATTTGCCATTTTCAACTATTTATGCTATGATGGTGGAGCTGCGAAATGCGGCTCCACCTTTTGTATTTACGGGGGTTTTCCCATGATTCAGAATTTAAATCCCATTAGCTTTCAAAGCTTTGGTACCATTTTGCATTCCAGATTGTCCAAAAACGACGATTCCTGCAAAGCAGGTTCCAACTCCGCTGCAGAGCGCACCAGCCTTACCCTGCCCCACGCGCAGATCCCCATTCGCAGGAGTGTGGAAAATGTATATTTATACCCGGATCCCGGTCTGTGCGTGCTGTCCGTTTCTCACGACGGGGAAACCTACGCCCATTTTTATCTGGACAAAACTGTACATCTGCAGGATGGGATTAACTTCTTCCTCTCCCCTTTTCATGGCAAAACTGCCCTGCAGCTTTCCGGCAGCTGTCAGATCGTGGGTGTGCTGCCGGAAGCTCCGGATCACCGGGTGCACCCCCAGCTGGTGATCCCCCGGCTATACACCTTCTTTTACCAGGAGCGGGAGCAGGGCTTTGTATTTCCCGGGGAATCCCACCACATGTACGAACTAACCTACATTGACCAGGGCTCCATGCATTCCGTGGCAGACGGCGTGGATATGCTGCTGGAGACCGGGGATATGGTGGTTTACGGGCCTCACCAATGGCACATGCATTATGCGGACATTGGCGTTGCGCCCCGGTATGTGACCGTATCCTTTGACGCTGAGGGCCGGGACTTAAGCTGCCTGATGAATTGCAAATTCAAATCCCCCCAAAAGGCCATTACCCTGTTTCAGCAGATGCTCCGGGAGCAGGACCGGATGGACGATTATTCCGAGGATATGATTTTAAATCTGCTGCAGCAGCTGATCCTCACCCTGTTACGCCAGGCCAACGCGCCCTCCCAGCCGGTGAAAAGCCCCCAATGCATCAACAACGAAAATGAGATCATCCGCAAGGCTCAGCAATACATCAGTGAAAATGTCCGCAGCAAGCTTTCTGTGCCTCTGGTTGCCAAAAACACGGATGTGAGTGCCAGTTATCTGACCAGCCTGTTCCACAAGCATTTGCAGATCTCCCCCGGCGAATATATCCGGCGGGTGAAGCTGCAGGAGAGCAAGCAGATGATCCGGGAGGGCAATATGAATTTCTCTCAGATCGCCCAAACCCTCCAATACTCCACCATTCACCATTTCTCCCGGCAATTTAAAGAGAAATTTGGCATTACCCCCACCGAATACGCAAAATCTGTGAAATAAAACATCGGCTGTCTCTTGGTTTTGAGGCAGCGGATGTTTTCATTGAAAGGAAAGGGCGGATGATGTCATCCGCCCTTTCGCCAGTGGCGTCAAAAAACTAGTTTTTTGACGCCACTGGCAGAGGTCAATAAAGCCGTCAAGACAAGCAACTCGACCCCGAAGTGTATATAGATACTCGATAGGGGGGAGCGATGGGAGCGCCGCCGGTGGCGGATAAAGCGACCTGAGCGAGTGGCCGCGGTCGGCGGGCAACGCAGGCGCACCGTCGCCAAGGCGTACGCCGGGTACCGCAACAGGAAGACATAATGAAATATGCGGATGTGGTGGAATTGGTAGACTCGGTGGATTTAGGTTCCTCTGTCTTTGACGTGCAGGTTCGAGTCCTGTTGCCCGCACCATGAAAAAAGTCACTTTTGCCTCCTGGCAAAGGTGACTTTTTTCAACTAAGTACGCCTGTCGTCCGCGTGAAGTATGCTCTGCAACTGTAATGGAGCACGAAACTCCCCCAAATGATTGCACATTCCCCGGAATTATGGTAGAATTTGGATACAAAGGAGGG
>JAZNSR010000021.1:0-15792 GCA_045591335.1 Faecousia sp. | reverse complement strand
GGCTCACAGAACGACATGGCTACGATCCGACTTGACCCCCATCCCCGCCGACATCAACAAACAAATTGCAGACAAGGCAGTTACTCTGCTGTATGATAAAAATGAAATGCTGCCCCTGAGCAAGGATAAGATTAAGAAGGTAACCATCGTATGCAGTTCCCATGCCGATAATACGGCAAAACAGCTGGAGATCATGAAGGGCGCTTTAGAAGAAAGAGGCGCGCAGGTGGAGATTGTGGGTGATATTCCCGATCCCTACACCGTCAAAAAGTTGGCAGATGACAATGATTTGATTATTTATGCTGCCTATGTCGCAGCGCATAATCCCATGGGTATGCCATCTCTTTACGGTGAGAAGATCAACACCTATATTCAGGCATTTACCTTTGGACAGGAAAAATCCATTGGCATATCTTTGGGTTATCCCTATGTACATATTGTTTTCATGGTAGGTGCTAACACATTCTTCAATCTGTATTCGCCGGATGCGGAAACCCAGATTGCATTTGTTAAGACTTTGTATGGAGAGCTTCCTGTTCAGACATCTTCTCCGGTGGATATTCAGCCGAAGGTGAGAGCAATATTCGGATAAACAATGCACAGAAAGGAATGACATTATGTTTAGAGTTGGTATTATTGGCGCAGGTACTATTACAAAAAGACACATTATCGGATTACAGGCGATTCCGGGCTGCGAGGTTGCGGCCGTTGCGGACATCAACCGGGAGGCAGCGGAACAGCGTGCTGAGGAATTTGGTATCAAGGGCGTTTACACCGATTACCATGACATTTTAAAGGATGACAGCATTGATGCCATCACCATTGGTACACCTACCTTTACCCATAAGGAAATTGTGCTGGCAGCAATTAAGAGCAATAAGCATATTTTCTGTGAAAAGCCCGTTGCCATGGATGCAGCTGAGGTCAAAGAGATTAAGGCTGCTCTGGAGGGCACCGACAAGGTGTTCCAGTTCGGCATGGTCCGCCGCTACAGCAGTGAGATTGACTATCTGAAGAAGTACATTGACAGCGGCAAGATGGGCAAAATCGTTTGCGCGGAAGCTGTTCGTGTGAACAGAGTTCAGGAAAAGAAGGGATGGTTTGCCAAGAAGGCTCTTGGCGGCGGTGTTTTGAAGGACGAAGCTATCCATCATATTGACGAGCTGCTGTATCTGATGGGCTATCCCAAGATTCTGACGGTTTCTGCTTTTGCAAGCTACATCAACAATGCCCTTCCAGTGAAGGTGAATGGCTCCGACGCTGCGCCCCAGGATACCGAAGATGTGGTTAAAGCCTTCGTAACCCTTGACAACGGCGCAAACCTGTCCATTCGCACCAGCTCCGTTCTGCTGAGCAAGAAGACCGGTGTTTACAGTGAAATTAACGGTGAAAAAGCCGGCGCAGTTGCAGCGCCTTGGGGAACAGAGCATAAGCTGGAGATGGTGGAAGTTACCGATGATTACCAGGTGCAGGAATTTGTGCCTGAGCTGGTAGATGTCAATGCTATGAATGCCCAGATGGCGCATTTTGTGGACTGCTGCTTAAATGGCGCTGAGTGCATTACCAAGATTGATGAGGCAGTTGCTTTGACACAGCTGCTGGATGCAATCTATGAATCCTCCGAAACCGGCAAGGTTGTTACAATCAACGCCTAAGACTTGAAAGGACTGTGCGGTTATGAAAAATGTCAAGGTAGTCTTTACTGACAAGAAATGCGTAGAACTGATGGATGCGGATGTTCCGGAGCTTCGCCCCAATGAGGCTCTGGTGGAGACCATTGTTTCCCAGATCAGCACGGGCACAGAGCTCACAAGATTGGAAGGCGAAGTGGAACAGGGCACTGCCTTGAGCGCGGGCATTAAGTATCCTCTTTATCCCGGCTATTCCAATGTGGGAAAGATTATTGCCATTGGCGAAGATGTAGATAAGAGCATGCTGGGCAAGTGCGTTTTGACCGCAGCCCGCCATGAAAAATACGCCGTCAGACCTGTAGACCAGGACATGGTGGTGGTTCCCGATGATGTAGACCCGGAAGAGGCGGTTTTCGGCACCCTGGGCTGTGTTGCCATGGCTAGTATCCGTTCCGCTGAGATTCGCCCCGGTGATACGGTGCTGGTGTTTGGCGCAGGTCTGGTTGGACACCTGCTTGCACGGCTGGCGAAAATTGCCGGCGCACTGAATGTGTTCGTAGCCGATGTGTCCGATTACCGGTTGAGCATGCTGCCGGAGGATAAGTGCTTCCACAAGATTAACACCGCAAAAGAGGATATTGTTGAGGCGCTGGGAAAATACGGCAAGCAGGAGCTGGCAAGAGTGGTCTTTGAGGCTACAACTGTTCCGGCTTTGGTGGAAAAAGAGCTGGCCTGCGTCCAGAGAATGGGTCGTTTTGTGCTCACCAGCAGTATGCGCTCCAAGGCTCTGATTGACCTGGAGTATGTCAGCAACAAGGGTGTGACCATCGTAAGCGGAGCAAACTGGACGGTACATACACCCGTTGCTGTCCCCAGAGATCCTTGGACAAGAAGCGCAGATACCAGATATTTTATGGATTTGCTGAGCAACAAGGAAATTTGCCTGAAGGGTACGATTACCCACCGGGCAAACTATAAAGATGCGGTTCAGATGTATCAGATGCTGATGCAGGACAGAACGCAGGCGCTGTGCGTGCTGCTGAAATGGAACGATTAAGGCATATCATATCGCAGTGACGGTGCAATCAATACGTCTTTTGACGAGGAAAATAGGCATTGGATATACGATGCGAGGCTGTGCGCTGCGCTATAAGTATTGTCTTTCAAGGTGATGCCACATCTGAGTATAGGAAATACGGGGTATCTTTGATGTGGCTGGCACACAACGCTATGGCAACCCTTGCTTTGCTATGTTATAGATGAACATTATAAAGGAGATTGTAGTATGTACACTGTTCTCGCTATTACTTGCCATCCGGATGATTTGGAGATCCATTGCGCTGGAACGTTAATGAAGTGCGTTGAGCGGGGCGATCGGGTGGTAGCGTGCCATTTGTGCAGCGGAGATCTGGGTCACATGGAGATCCAGCCGGAGGAACTGAAACATATCCGATCACTGGAGGCGCAGAAGGCTGCAGCTATTGGCGGGTTTGAGTATCGCTACGGCGGATTTGACGACTTGAGTATCTACGACAATAATAAGGAAGCCCGGGATAAGGTGGTGGATGTGATTCGTGATGTGGATCCCGACTTTATTATTACCCATTACCCCAACGACTACATGCCCGACCATGTTGCTACCTCTAAGTTGGTGTTTGAGGCAAGCTTTACTGCTACAGTGCCGCATTATAAGACCAAGGTGGACAGGTGCGCCCGGGTGGTGCCTATCTTCTATATGTCTCCAGCAAACGGTTTGAATTTCCAACCTACAGAGTATGTGGACGTTACCGATTATATGGATCGCAAGGAGCAGATGCTTCAGTGCCATGAATCTCAGATCGTATGGTTGAAAGAGCATGACAATGTGGATTTGGTGGAGCTGGGCAAGGTAGCATGCCGTTTCCGCGGCATGCAATGCGGCGTGCAGTATGCCGAGGGCTTTACCCAATGTTTGGTAGATTTGAAGATTGTTCCCAAGAGATTATTGCCATAAAATGAATTGAGGAGGTGGCTCGTTTCAGGCCACCTCCCGCATTTTTTATTTTCAGATTTCCTTACAGTCTCTTTTTGACACGCGTTGCTTGTTATATTTCTAATACTACCTTTCCCACATTCTTACCTTTATAAAGAATATCGTGGGCAGCTTCGGCTTCGGTAATGGGAAGCACTGCATGAATTGTGGGCTTAACCATTCCGGACGCAACCTTCGGAAATACCTTCTCAACCAGCTCAGCTAAAATCTGTGCCTTTACTTCAGGCGTTCTTGAACGAAGGGTACTTCCGATGATACGGACATTTCTTACATATATGTTTTTAAGGTCAATTTCTGTTTTTTGTCCTGCAAGCGCCGCAATCATAATCCATCTTGCACCGTGCGTCAGATAATGGATGCATTTGCCCATGATTTCACCACCGAGGCAATCAATTGCTACATCAACGCCATGACCGTTTTCCAGTTCTTCTTTCAGAACCGCGCTTATGTCTTCTTTTGTGGTTACAACAACTCTGTCAGCGTTCAAATGCCGGATGGATGCTGCAATTTCTTCGGTCAAAACGGTAGTGATGACACGCACACCAAATGCCTTTGCCATGGGGATGATAACACTGGCAAGCCCGGATGCGCCCGCATTCATAAGCAGGGTGTTTCCGGGCTTGATATTACCCTCTATAAAAAGATTCAGATATGCCGTTGCAAAGGCTTCGGGAATCGCTGCAGCCTCTACCATACTGCAGTTTTCAGGAACGGGCATTAACATATCGTATTTCACATTGGCATACTCTGCATAACCACCACCGCCAAGTAATGCGCAAACCTTATCTCCTATTTTCCAGTTGGATTTTTCTTTTGCACCGTCTGCGATTTCAACGATAGTTCCCGCAATTTCCAGCCCCATCCACTCAGGACAGCCTTCCGGTGGCGGATAATCGCCCTCTCTTTGCATCAAATCAGCCCGATTGAGCGCTGCCGCCTCAATTTTTACAAGACAATCTTCATTGCCTAAAATGGGGTTGGGCACATCGTCCCATCTTAAAGACCTATCATCATTTACAAGAATTGCTTTCATAGTATATCCTCTCAAAAGTCAATATTATCACGAATCGTTTTCATCGTTTGCAACAATGGCTGCGCCGCTGTGGAGAAAACATCGTGTTCATAAACGCACAGAGACATACAGCAGCCAAGCTTCATGCCCAGCCTACGATGCAAAGAACTTTCGCCGCCCGATAAAAACAAAAATGGAGATCCCAGCTCTTGCTTCAAAAGATTTGTAATACGCAGATTTTCGATTTGCTGTTCCATATTGTCTGCGCCGGTTACGATTTTAATAACATCCGCACCCCTGCGTTTTTGTTCCAATGCGACTTCAAGCACACGCTCCGCAGGTGTAAATACATTAATGTGCGATGACATCAAAACCTCTGCGCCCAGACTGTGAAGCTTTTCAATCAGCTGCATCTGCTTATGAATTGCGTCCTCGTTATCCGTTAGCTCCTCGGGGTGCGTGCAAAACATATCTCCCATCACATCAATCAGCGTCGCTCCGCTTTGGGCCAGCTGAACAAGTCCCTCCGCCAACTGGTCATCACTTTTTCCAGCATTATGGGCGATGCGGTAGTTGGTAACATAAAAGGGTCTGTTTTTTCCACTTGCAAAAATTCTTTGAAAAGTTTCCGCATTTTGGTGCTCAAGCTTTAATGATTCCACTTGAAGACCGTATGCATCAGCGCCAAGACAATTTGCATTTCTTATTCTGCCAATCGCCACTTCCGGTGTTTCACATTGAAGCATAACAGTGAGCATAGGATTTGGATTATTCAAAAAGCTTTTTGTCATTAATTCCACCTACCCATAGCGTTTCTACCGCCGTCTATCATGATGTTCTCACCGTTAATAAACTGACCCTTATCCGATGCCAGAAACAAGCAAAGGTCTACAATTTCCTGCGGTTCGGCGGCTCTGCCCAGCAGTGTTTTCATATTTGCCATATCCGGGCGTGTCAGTACAGGACCGGGAGATACGCATACGCAACGAATTCCGTGTTTTGCGCCAAACTGGGCGATGGATTTGGTAAGACCATACATCAGTCCCGCTTTGGAAACAGAATAGTCCATTCCGTAGTCAGTGCCCTCAGCGCCGGTGATGGAGCCGATGTTTATAATCAGACCGCTATTTTGCTCACGCATCTGCTTTGATACAGCATGGGCAAAATAGAACGGACCTTTCAGATTTACATCAATGCCCCAATCGTAAACATCAATGGGCACATCCGGAAACTCGGGGTATTGACTTCTGCCCACCTTTTTGATTCTGACAGCCGTTCCGCCTGCAAAATTTGCCATCACATCAATTCTGCCAAAAGCTTCTACTGCTTTATCTCTTGCGCCGTAGACCTGCGCATAATCCCGTACATCGCAAGGTACACCGATCGCTTTTCCCAGACCTTTTGCATTGATCTGAGCAATCTTTTCTTCCAGCGCCTCCACATTCACGTCGCACATGACCACGTTTCCGCCAAGCTCTGTCCAATTCTGCGCAAATAGTAGCCCCATTCCGGAAGCGGCGCCGGTGGAAATTGCTGTTTTACCTGTAAAATTCATACGTAAAACCTCCTTTTTTCTGATTATAATTCCCAGCCGGTCTGTGGACAATGGCGAAAACGGTATGAATTTAATATTTTTGATACTAAATTTCGCAAATGGCATTGATAAATTTATCTAATTTGATATAATGCTGTTGGTGATGAAAATGAATGTGCTGGAAAACATAATGATAACCGACATACTGCAGCCGATAACCGTTCATTCAGAAAAAGGTCGAAAGGTGCAAATGAAAGACCGGCACAGCTTCGGTCTATCCCTTTGCATAAGCGGTCAGATTACTTATACCATGGGTGGAAAAAATTATATTTCCCATCAGGGCAATGCCGTCATATTGCCCCAGGGCGGAACATACACACTTTCGTTTGACAAAGAAGGGCTCTTCCCGGTTATCGATTTTAAATCAGAAAACTTTAACTGCAATGAGATCACTGTTCTGCCTTTGGAAAATCCCCAGGCTTGTATACAGGATTTTAAGATTCTGAAAGACTTGTTCCTGCGCAATGAATGCCGGCTAAAAAAGTTCAGCATATTTTACGGATTACTCAGCAAGGTGTCATCTTCCTATTCAAAAAAGCACCCTTATCTGGATGCCGTTATTGGGTTTATTGAAGAGAATATACAAGAGCCTGCTCTTACAAATACCGCCCTTGCAAAACGAATTGGGATCAGCGAAGTGTATTTGAGAAAACTGTTTGCAGTGCACTACGGCATGACCCCAAAGCAATATATTTTGGACATCCGAATTCGAAAGGCAAAACAGATGCTGATCGATACGCCGTTTACCGTTACTGCGATTGCGGAAGAATGCGGCTTTTCCAGCCTTTATCATTTCTGTCGGATATTCAAACAGCGCACTGGTTTGACGCCTACACAATTTACTGCGCTAAACAAGATCTATAAAATTTAAAGGGGATGCAGAAAAGTCCCTAAGTAAAAAGACAGCCTATGGAACTGGCGAAAACTGGTTTTGGCCGGTTTCGTCAGCCAGATTGCACATTATGCGTGCGAAAATTGCTAAGGAGGGTGCATTATGCTATTATTTTACATTCGTCATGGTGATCCCATATATCATCCTGACAGTCTAACAGAGCTGGGAAAACGCCAGGCGGAGGCGCTTGCCAAGCGGCTGGCTCTTTATGGGCTTGACAGGATATATTCCTCTACATCTATTCGGGCTGTGCAGACCGCAGAGCCAACGAGTGCACTTACAAAAAAGGATATTGTGCAATTGGAATGGTGCAGAGAAGGCTATGCCCTGCAGGAATTGGGCGTTATGGTTGGCGGTAATCGTCACTTTCTGTTCCAGGATATTGAGTCAAAGCTGCTTTTGGCATCCAATGAGGTGACGCAGCTTGGGCATAGATGGTGGAGCCATCCCGCCTTTGCGGAGTATGACTTTCAAAAAGGAATGGAACGCATCCAGCGAGAAGCGTATCAATTATTAGAGGAACTGGGATACCGGTTTGACGAAAGCACCGGTATATACAAGGTCCTGCATGACAATGATGAACGTGTAGCGCTCTTTGCTCACCAGGGATTTGGCATAGCATTTTTAAGTGTGGTGCTGAATATACCGTACCCTCAGCTTTGTACAAAAATCGATCTCGGCCATAGCTGCCTAACAGTGATTGAATTTAAAAACGAAGCCGGCATTTGCATCCCACAGATGCTTTCTCTGTCTAATGATGCTCACTTGTACCGGGAAGGACTTCCTACGAAATATGCAAATAGGTTATATTTCTGAGTCTTGTAAAAGCCACCCCACCGTAATGCATCTGTCCAGGAAAATTAGGCACTTGAATCGTTGAGCAATCCTATTCGTCGCGCAATTACGGAAACAATGGAACGGAACAACTCATCCGTAAGATTTGATCCCAAACAGTAGTATCGAATTACTGATTCTATGATTATGCGCGTTTGCTTATATCAAATATCTCCAGCCGTGTTCGGCTGGGGATATTTCAGCCTGTCAAAGAACCCCTGTTTTTGTTAGGCAAAAACAGGGGTTCTTTGACAGACTGCAGGGCGTGTTGCAAAATGTTGCAACACGCCCTGCAAAAATATTATATTACTTTTAAATTACACGCTAAAAAAGGATTCTTTAAAACTTTTCGCACAGCCATTATTCGCAGTTGCATGCGGCAAATAATTTATCTGTTTTTATAATCAGCTCGGAATAAAATGCTTGCGCATGGGCAAAACCCGCTACCATTCCTCTGACATAGGAATAATGCTCATAAAATTTGTTAAAACGGAAGGATACAACCTCACCTCTGCCTGCTGCGAACTCGTAAATAGCAGCCTGCCATCTTTCCATATCCTCCTCTTCGAAGGAGACAAACACATTGGGAACAAAGTCAATCGGGTCCTCCCAATTATCCGTGTAAAAGATTTTTTTGACGCTATGTGACGGATGCTCTGTAACAATGGTAGGCAGCTTGGCGAACCAAACCGCTTTTTCAACATTAATGGCTGTATTATAGTGATCGGTGTGCGTAGCCTTTTTCCAATGGGTAATCACAATGTCCGGACGAATACGGCGGATTTCTTCGCAAATCTCTATCTGAACTTCTCTGGTACAGGGTAATTCCGTATCAGGATAGTCCAGATGCCGGCTTTCAACCGCACCCAGTTTTTGGGCGCAGCGCAAGCCCTCCTCAATCTTCTGTTTTTTGTATTCAGCAATTTTTTCGGGATAACGACAGCCTCTTTCACCCACTGTGGTAGAAAGAATATAAACCTCGTCTCCCAGACGAGCATGCTTTGCAAGTACAGCGCCGCAGGATAATTCCATGTCACCAATATGACCGCCAATTGCTAAAATTCGCATACGTTCGTTACACCTCTTTAAAACTTTTCACACAACCACATGGGTTTTCTGTAAAAAATGCTCTGGAATTCCTTTTGGTTGTGGATTTTCACATCATCAAAAAGAACCAGGTTTTCAAAATCAAACCTGCCGAGAATAGCAGAGGAGAAGGAATTGATTTTCATTTCAATATCTGCAACACCGCCACGCTGAACCGTTGTTTTGCTGCCGTAGGTTATGGTATACGTATCATTATTCCAAGGTGCATAATCGTCCCCATAGATTTTGATACAAAGGCTGCCTTCGCCTTTGTATTTTGCCATCTCAAGGATTTTTTGCACATCTACAATACGGCTCATGCCTCTGTTTTGCTGGATTTTTTCTGCGATTCTCTTGCCGTAGCCGCCCTTTGAATTTACGATAGGGGTGATATCCACATCGGCGGGCAGGATGATATACACAAAGTCACAGTAGGCGCGCTGGGTACCAAAATATGACAGTATACCCACCAAAGCGCGAATATTTGTATACCAAAGCTCTCTTGTTTCAATATCCGAGGGCTTGTCCTCGTAGTTTTTGACCACATAGTTCATATAAGCATCCGGTGTGCCGTCGGGGCTATAATGAACAAAGCTGTTAATGCCGGATTCAAATGGCTTTGTGGCGTCAAAGAATTTCGTCCACATGCCGTCATGTTTATGGATGGACAGATTATGATTGTCTGTAAAAGCCTTGTGCACCGATTGGATGTCCGCCTGCATCTTTTCGGAGCCGTCATAGGGAACAACCATGCCTTCCCGGATGATCAGAAGCTTTTCCACAGGCACTCTCCAACGGGCAGTCATGGCACTGACATCATATCCAAAGGTTCGGTAATAGGTTTCATCAAAGGGATAAAGATGGCTGATGTACTGCCCGTTTTGGCGCATGATCTCAAATGCCTTTTTATAGATTTCACCGATCGCACCTTTAAACGGTGAATTGAAGTCCGACACCACACAACCAACACCGCTCATTTTGCAGATGTTACCGTCAAATACGCTGTTGTGAAAGCCACGGGATTCAATTCCGGCATAAAGCCGGTCATCATAAAAGGCACCGAGCCTTACAACATTGTCATAAGACGCAGCGTCGCTTTCCGCAACCGACTTTAAAAAGCCTTCTTCATCATCAAAGCCATTGCTTTTTGATTTGAACATAATCGCAGCAAGCTTTTTGAATTCTATGATTTGTCTGCCTGAAAGTTCTTTTATTTCATAGTGTTCCATAATTCTGGCTCCTGGTTATTTGTTAACAAATCCGTATTCCTTGAAAAATTCATCTACATTTTCAACGGTTCCGTTGCGGCGGGCCTTTTCTGCGGCGAATCCAATCAAATGATTTTTGACAGACGTATGGATATCCGCTGCGCAGTAGCCGTCATAATTTCCGTCCAGATATTCATAAAGCTCTGCAACAATACCCTCATCACCGCCACCGTGACCAAAGGTAATACTTTCGTTCATAGCCTGCAGGGATATTTTGTGGATTTGCTTGTCCTCAAAGGTATAGATTATGATTTCAGAGTCTTTTGCGCCGGCATACAGCTCGCCCTTTGTACCAAAAATACGAATGTATCTTCCGCCCTGATTAAAGGCGTTCATGGTAAACGATACGGTAGCGCCGCCTTCAAATTCCATATTCACCACCTGATGGTCAACGACATCGTTGTTGGCATGGAACACGCAAAGACCATAGTCCGTTGTTTTCAGCGCGTGCATAACCTCCTCGTCGGTAGGTACATTGGTTTTTGAGAATGCCCGGGTGCTTGCGCAACGGAACCATCCGTTTTCTTTGTCATCATAATATAGCTTTTTGCAGTTGTAAGGACAGGTATCCTCAACGGGGCATCCGCCGTCTATGCATCGAACGGGAGCGCCGACCGGTGCATTTTCACTTCTGAAATATGTAAGATCGCCGAAGGACTGCACCCGTTTACAGGGTTTATCCAGCAGCCATTGTAAAATGTCGATATCATGGCAGCTTTTGGCCATAAGCATAGGCGTGGCTTCGGCTTCGGAATGCCAGTTGCCTCTGACATAGCTGTGACTTTGGTGGACATTGCCCACAGCCTCTACGTGAATGACGGACATAATCTGACCCAATGTGCCGTCCATAATGGTTTCCTTAACCTTTTTGAAGAAAGGTGTGTATCTCAAAACATGGCAAACCAATACCTTAACACCTTTTTTCTGGGCAGCAAGGGCAATATCCGCGCATTGCTCAGGGGTTTGCGCTACCGGCTTTTCCAGCAGCAAATCATAACCCAGCTCGATGGCCTTCATGGCAGGCTCATAATGCATATCGTCCTTTGTGCAGATGAGCGCAAGGTCTGCCATCTTTGGCTTTGCCAAAATATCCTCCCAGGAGCCAAAGCACATCTCATCGGGAAGATTGTACATATTCTGCACTGCATCCCGGCATCCTTTGGCGGGGTCTGCCACTGCGACCACTTCGAATTTTTCAGGGCAGGTGCTCATTATCTTTGCGTATTTGGCACCTCTACCGCCTGCGCCAATTACGATTACCGAATACTTTTTCATAATATCCACTTCCTCCTACTTAACCTGAGTTTTTATAAGGATGTAGTTTACAGCCTATTGCCATTATACCACTTTTCTTGGCGAATGAAATGACACAAAATTGATTTCTGTGTTAAAAATCAACTCTTTTTCGGAATCTGTATCCCGTCTTAAGCACAGTAGCATACCATCACCGGATACCGTTGTGTATTCCCTGAAGAGAAGGCCGGAATTGCCACGCGCCGGCGTAGTCAGGAAAGGACAGTAAAATTTGTAATGCTTTCCAACAATTTCTTTGCAGATTGCAATTCTTCCGCAGTGGGCAATGGGCTTGGCAAGGTGTTTTTTATGCCCAGTGCCTCGTACTTTGAGCCTGCAAAGTTGTGATAGGCCAGTATGCGTACCTTGGATATGTGTTTCATTGGCGCAAGAAAATGTGCGATTTTTTCTATTTGATTATCATTATAATCAGGAACATAGGGAATACGAATCTCAATATTTTTGCCGATTGATTCCAGATATTTCAGATTTTCCAGAATCAGATTGTTTGACCTGTTTGTACATTTAAGGTGGATATCCTCGTCATACGCCTTGAGATCGTAAAGAAATACATCGGTGTAGGGAACAACTTTTTCCAAGGATTCCTTCGACACGAATCCACAGGTATCAACCGCAGTGTGAATTCCCAGCCCTTTTAATTTTTGTAAGAGTTCGGCGCAAAAATCAGCCTGCATTAAACATTCACCGCCCGAAAGGGTTACGCCGCCGCCGGAATTGTCATAAAAATCCTTGTCCTCAAGAAGAATCGGAAGCAGCTCGTTAATGGTTACTTCTTTGCCGTATAAAATGCGGGCTTCTCCTAAACAGTCCTTAGCAGTAAAATATTCCTTTTTACATTCACCGCAACCGACGCACTTATGGGAATAAAACGCTTCCTGTATCTGAAAAGAAAGTCCTTCCGGATTGTGACACCATACGCACTGCAAAGGACAGCCTTTGAAGAAAACCGTCGTTCGTATCCCGTCGCCGTCGTGAATGGCAAAACGCTTAATTGCAAAAATGGTTGCTGTCATATCAATGCCTCTGCCTGACGGATAAAGCCGTCCTGCTCCTCCTTGCTGATGTTGTTCCACAGAGCGTTCCAGCCGCAGACACGAATCTGAAGGTCCTTGTATTTTTCCGGTTCTTGCTGGGCTTTTTTTAGGATTTCGCTGTCAAATACATTTATGTGCAGCGCGTGACCGCCCCGGGCTTCAAAGGTCATAAGCAGCGCATACATAGCCTCCAAGCCATCGTTTCCTTTCACGCTGGACGGATGGATGCCCAGGTCAAGACAGGCATCGCTTTGGAAGCTGGATGCGGCAAGTTTGGTAGCGGACAATATTGCTGCAGTAGGACCCTTTGTACTCCTACCCATGGAGGCAGAGATGTTTTTTGAAAGCTCATCTCCAGCAAGCCGTCCGTCCGGGGTTGCAAAGGTCATCTTACCATGGCTATAGTGCATCCGCGCAACGTGGAAACCTGCTCCGCAGGGGAATCCGTATAGATTATTATGCTTTTCTGCAACTTCTGAAGCATAGGAGGAAATTTCTCGTGCAAATCTGTCCGGCGTTTCCTCGTTGTTTCCGTAATGGGGCAGGCGGTTTAATACACGCTGTCTTAACAGCGCATGACCTTCCCAGTTGTTTTCCAGAATTTTCTTAAATTCGGATACGCTTAGTTCTTTTTTGTCAAAACATAATTCCTTAATGGCAGTCATGGAATCAGCGATATTTGCAAGATAGCCACATAGCACCACACAGCTGGGGTTCTTACAGCCTCCGTTCAGTGCATCTCTAGCATTGGCAATCGCTGTTTCAAAGGTTGCAGACAGCATAGGTTGGGGATTGATGCGCCACAAATAGGGAGCAAATCCATCCACTATCTTTAAGGTCTTACGGATGCTGTGAGCCAGCTGTTTGCGGTAAGTTTCGTAAAATTCATCAAAGGTTTCAAAGGCGGTGGATGTTTCAAGACCGCAGAGCTTACCGCTCACAATATCGTATCCACCGCTCATGGTATACTCCAGGGGCTTAATCAGATTAAAGTATATCATTGCCATGGGGATTCCTTCCGGCATATAGCTTTCATAGCAGCCGGTGATATTGCCCCGACGGGCTTCGTCCTCTGTTGCGCCGGTGCGTATCAGGGATTTTTGCATGGTTTCGTCCATGATGAACACAATGGAATTATGCCCGGAGCGAATCATCTCCAGCGCTTTAAGGACAAAGGGCTTTGGCGTGTTTTTGGCAAGTTTAATTTGGATTTTCGGGTTATAGATGCCCATTTCGTCATAAACCCGCAGAAACTCGTAGGACAATTCGTTTATTTGCGATGTGCCGTCCGATTTCGTTCCTCCTAAGTATACGGGCTGTTGCCAATAATTCCCCAGCGCCGGGAATTGCATGAGAAAATACGCCAGATCCGTGCGAAGCTCCTCGGCGCTCACACCCTTGGCTAAATCCTGCTTGTATAGTTCATAAAATTGCACGTCAAAATTGCCTAAGGTTCGGCAACTCATACATGCTATGTGTTCCATAATGATAAAGAACAGATAGTCAAAAAGCAGCTGCTCATAAAAGGATTGGGGAGGATTTTCTGCTAGGGAAAGCAAAGCCTTTTCCAGACGTGGATTTTGGTCTTTGGCGTTTTCTGCCAGTCTGTAAAGAAAGACTATGATGGCGCTGTAAACAATGTGAATACTTTCATAGAAGCCTTCTTCTTCAAATCCAAGGGGGGTGATCTGCGTAAATTTCTTCTTTGCCGCTTCTGCCTCTGCCATGATGCCCCGGAAGCCTAAGCGGAACAATCTGTCCCAGCGGGGGGCAGAATGACTGTAGTCCGGAACAACGGATACCAGTCCGCTTACAGCATATTCGTATCTTTTTGCAAAGACCTCTGGAATTATGGTATTGGTGACTTCGTTGCGCCACTGGCTGATAAGCGCCCGGTCAATGACCCTGTGAATGGTGCAAATTCCGGGAAAACGATCCCGCTTATCGCAGGAAATCCGGGTGTTTTGTAATACATACTCCACAGCGCGGGCCTTTCGCACACTACGGGGCGCGTCCTTATAGGTTTCGTCGTTTTCCCGTATACCCTGTTCGATTTGTTCAGAGGAAAGACCTGTGTGGGTATCATAAAATGCCTCGTGATTTGTAAGCAGATGTTTGAAACTATCAAAGGGCTGGCTGGCATCATGGTATTTGTTCATGATGTAGCTATAGTCGGTATCAGAAATGTATTTCATAATATTCACCATTGAAAGAGGTTTGCTTTTCTGCCTCTAACGTTCATGCTTTCTACCTTAAACAAGGATCCCCGATCCGGAAACTGGGGAACATCATTACCCCATGTGGCGGTTGTAACAAACAGTGTATCCATATTCTCTCCGCCAAATGCGCAGGAGGTGGTTGTGCTGACGGGGATTTCCACTTGGTCAATAATCTGCTTGGTTCTGGGGTCAAAGCATACCACCGCACCACGGCTCACACGGACAATCCAGAGATTTCCGTTTTCATCTGCGCACATGCCGTCGGCATGGGGGAATTCTATAAATTCTTTCAGTTCTCCAATCTCTCCGGATGCAACATCATAAGCATAACGCAGAAGTCCGGAAGCGGGGGAATCGGTAACGATGTAAAGCTCCTTTTCATCCGCTGACCAGGCAATGCCATTGGGTAATTTAAGGTTACGGGCAAAGCAGACACTTTTTTTGTTGCCGCAGATATGCAAAGAGCCTCGACCTGACAGAAATTCTTTGTGCATCAGCCCAAGAACAATTCTGCCACGGCTGTCAACCTCGCCGTCATTGGATAGGATATCCGGATCCGCATCCAGTGTGATCAGACGATCTGCTCTCCAAATGCCGTTTTCCTGATACAATCTGGCGATTCCGCCGGGAACAGCCGCAGCAAATTCCTTATCGCCCATAAGAAACAAGCGGCTGATTCGCATGGGCAGCTGGGCTGTGGTATTTTCTCCGGTTGCTGGATTATGGGAATGCAGCTGCTGGCACGCAATGTCCAGCCAGTACAATTGATTGGTTCTGTGATCCCATATGGGTCCCTCACCGCCTGCAGCAAATGCTTTTGCCGCAACAGATGCGTTCGATGCCATTGTAAACACTCCCTCCTTGCTCTTTGCAGGC
>JAZNSR010000020.1:0-3016 GCA_045591335.1 Faecousia sp. | reverse complement strand
ACATGGCTACGATCCGACTTGGCAAAGATCGGTGCCGTTGGTGGGGATTGGCAGATCGCTGGACTGATTCCACTTGCTATCCCAGCTGGGTTCGGCAGTGGCAGGATCTATGCGGCAAAAGATCACAGAAGTCATACCCTCGGGAACAGCAGCGTCATAAATAAAGTCCAGGTTGGAATCTTCCATGCTGACCCAGGCATATTCACCGTCAGCATTATAGAAATAGGAGGCAAATTGCGCGTCGTCGCTGAGCCAGTTGCCGTTAGGAACCAGGTGGAGCATTTCCGGATACTGGGGATCCGTGGGGTCCATAGGCAGCTCGGGCTCGGGCTCTGCGCCTTCGGTGATGGTGAAGAGACTGTTGCCGGTGGCGGCTATCTTGTCATTCTTGGGGTCTTTCAGCCATGCATTGTCCACAACGATCTTATACTCATAATTGCCGTTGGTGGGTACATCCACGGTGACGGACCACACGCCGGTCTCTTCGTTCTTGACCAGGGGATAAGCGGTTGCCCAGTCGTCGCCGCTCATGTCGCCGTATACGGCAGCGGAGGTGAATTCCTCAGCCTGCCAGTAGTTAAAGGTAACGCTGGTGCCACTGATCACGGGGCTGGAGTATTCGGGCTCGTTGATATCCACTTTGCCATCGGTGATGGTGAAGGTATTGTTGCCGCCCACCAGTGCGCCGGTGTTCTTGGGGTCGTTGATCCAGTTGTTTCCATTGGTGACGAATTTGTATTCGTAAGTGCCGTTATACAGGCCGGAAACGGTGACGGACCAAATGCCGGTGTCGGCATCCTTGCTCATGTGGTGTTCTGCGGTTTCGTTCCAGTTATTGATGGTGCCGCGTACATCCACGGAGGACAAAGAGTCAGAGGACCAGTAGCTAAAGGTGACGGAGTCGCCGTTAACAACAGGGCTTTCCCATTCGGGAACCACAACGGGGGTGTAAGTGCCCCAGCTGGTGGTTGCGCCATCCCAGCTTCCGGAAGCAACGGTGAAGCAGTTCTTGCCGTCGGTGGGGATGGTCAGGTCGCCAGTCTGATTCCACTTGTTGTTCCAGTTGTTGGCGCTGGCGCCGCCGTCCATGCGGCAGAAGATGACATTGGGATAACCGGAAGGTACGGTTACTTCATAATAGCCGTCGCCGTCTGAATCGGTCATGCTGAGCCATTTTTCGCCATTGCCGAAGAAATAGGCGGCAAAACGGGCGCCGTCCCTTGTCCAGTTGGAGTTGGGTTTCAGATACAAAACTTCCGGGGTTGCTGCCGAGGCAATCATGGGCAGCATGGACAGGATCATGACCAAAGCCACGATCATGCTAAGTAAACGCTTTGTGTTGGTTTTCATGCGAAATTTCCTCCTAACTTGAATTTGTTAAAGGTAGCGTAATTATTATATCTGTATCGTAAAAATTATGCAATGGGCACAAAAACCAAAACTAAACCAAACATTTTGGGCAAAATGGCAAATTTTAATTTATCGAACTGTTATTTCGGTGCGCGTAGGGACCGTCCACGCCGGTCCCTACAATAGCTGTTCGATCTATAAGAATTTATACTGCTTGCTTTTGTGGAACGCAGAGGGTATAATAAAATTAGAAAAGAGGGGATGGCAATGAAGTTTTTTCAGCATCTTTGCACGGTTAACCGCCACCGCTGGCTGGTGATGTGCGGCTGTTTCCGGGCGGGCTTGTATTGGCAGGGCTTGACTCACGACCTTTCCAAGTATTCTCCAGCGGAATTTTTGGTGGGCGTGAAATACTATCAGGGTACCCGCAGCCCCAATGCGGCTGAGCGTGAGGATAAGGGCTACAGCGAAGCCTGGATGCATCACAAGGGCCGCAACCGCCATCATTATGAATACTGGACGGACATGACAAAAAAGACAAGGAATTATGAATCCTTTCCCATGCCCAGAAAATATCTGGTGGAGATGGTTATGGACCGCCGGGCAGCCTGCATGGTGTATGAGGGCAAGGCCTATACCCCCGGCTCTGCGCTGAACTATTTTGACAGCAGCCGGGAAAAGGAACTGATGAACGAGCAAACCCGCCGGGAGCTGGGGTATATTCTGACCATGCTCCGGGACGAGGGGGAGAAAAAGACCTTTTATTACTTAAAGCATTCTGTTTTGGAAGGAAAGCCCTTTCCCTGGGAAGAATGCAAAGTGCAAAATACAAAATGACAAACTGTGGAGGAAACATTATGGCGGCATCTTGGTTGAAGGACGCGGTGTTTTATGAGATTTATCCCCAAAGCTTTTTTGATTCCAATGGGGATGGCATTGGGGACTTGAAGGGCATGACCCAAAAGCTGGATTATGTGAAAAGTATTGGCTGCAATGCCATTTGGATGAATCCCTGCTTTGATTCCCCTTTTAAGGATGCCGGATACGATGTTAGGGATTATAAAAAGGTGGCTGCCCGTTACGGCACCAACGAGGATCTGAAGGAGCTGTTCCGGACCGCCCATGAAAAGGGCATCCGCATTCTGTTGGACCTGGTGCCCGGCCACACCAGCGAGGAAAATGCCTGGTTTTTGAAAAGCTGCGAAGAAGATCCCCAGTTTGCGGATCGGTATATTTGGACCGATGGCGCATTTTCCGGTGGTGATGGCATGCCCTTTATTGGCGGTGAATATCCCCGCAATGCCACCTATATCATCAACTTTTTCAAGTGTCAGCCCGCACTGAACTATGGCTACCGGGACCGGCACACCCCCTGGCAGCAGAGCATTGATGCTCCCGCACCTATGGCCACCCGCCAGGCTATGAAGGAGATCATGGCGTTTTGGCTGGATATGGGCTGCGACGGCTTCCGGGTGGACATGGCGGACAGCCTGGTGAAGAATGACCACGGCGTCAAGACCGCCACTATGGAGGTCTGGAAGGATATGGCGGGCTTCGTCCATGAAAACTACCCGGAGGCGGTGCTGATCTCTGAGTGGAATATGCCGGACCAGGCTTTGGCCTGCGGCTTTGACGGGGATTTCTATTTGAACTGGGACGGCAATGG
>JAZNSR010000019.1:0-15370 GCA_045591335.1 Faecousia sp. | reverse complement strand
CCCCATTTGGCACGGCATTTTTCTGCCAATTCCATGTTAATTTCCATCACGGCAACCAGCTGGGCATTGTCACACAGCATCATGCCGGGAATGGTACGGCGGTCTGCAATGCCGCCTGCGCCAATGACGCCCCAACGAATTTTTTGTTCCATAATTTTCTCCTTATTTCACTAAGGTCAGAATATCCGCCACCGGGCGAAGCTCTACAATGCCGGAGGAGGGGTTGTCTTTGATCTTCATTTCCCCATTATCTGTTTTTGCCATCAGAATGGTGGAATGTCCCCCATCCAAATTCAGCGCAGAGCGAATGGGAACATCCAGATCCAAAAACACCTGGGTCAAATCCGAATAGGTTGCGCCTACGGAAAGTACCGAACGGCCATCCACGCAAACCAAAACCAAACCGCCCTCATCTGTGATACCCACAGCAGTTCTGGGTTCTTCCGCCGGAGATCTGTGAGGGCAGAATACATGCTCCCGCACCAGCCATACGCCACCGCCAACAGCCTGCCACAATTTACCTTTATAGGCAGTTTCATAGGCTGCCATATCTGCCATGACATATTCTCCGCTTTTGGTAAGGCCAAACCAGTTATCGCCGTAATGCTCCACCAAATTAGGCTCTTTATAAACGATGCCGTCAATAATCTGGGCGCCGTAGGTGGTTTTATCTCCATTATTGAAGAAATGGAAGAAATCCGCATTTACCGCAGCGACCACATTTTTACCCAGGCCCTCCATCTGCGCAACATGCTCCGGCACGGTCTGCGACTGCCCCTGGGGACTGCCCCAAACTGCCGCCTTGGCAGCTGCATCCGGCTGGGCAATCACAATAAATGCCTGCACCGGCTTTCCGTCGTTGCGGATATAATCTCTTTGCAGATAGGTAACCCCCGGGCAAAGGGACTCCGAATGCTCTGCGCATAACCGCAGGTCAAAGTTGGGAGTATTTTCCCGCCAGCTGTAATCCCGGTCTTTTTGCATCTGCATTGTAATATTCATATTGCTGTTCCTCTGTTTATTCAATCCAGCTTCACCGCTTCTCCCAGCCGGATGCTCTCATAGGCCGCATTCATGGCCCGAATGGTGTTGTAATGCTCCCGCAGACCCACCGTGGGCTTTTGCCCATTGCGAATGCAATGGTAGAACTCTGCGGTGCGGCGGTTCCACAGGCCGGAGCTGCCCAAACCTGCGCAGTAATAATCGCCGGTGGGCTGCATCTGGCAGCAGAAGGTTTTTCCGTAAAGGTCAGAAATAATGGTACCCTCTGTGCCCACGGCAGTCATAAACACCTCTACGGGCTTGGGATTTTTCACACCTTTACGGGGATATTCCCGGCGTTCATTGTTGGCATAGGAGGGGTCGATAGAGAAGATCACATCATTTTTCAGCTTGCCGATCACCCGGACCATATCCTCCGTCTGCACCTCATCCCGCAAATTGGGAGAAACCTCTGCAAACACTGTATCAAATTCCGCGCCGGTGATATACCGGATCACATCGAACACATGGGGATGATCTGCCAATGCGCCGCCCCGGAAACGGTCATCTCCGGGCCGCAGGCTCACCCGCTTGCCGTAGCTTTCCTCCGGATCGCACATCCAGGGCCACCACCAAACAGGATTATGAGAATAATTCACCAAATTCACAGACAAAAGCTTGCCAATAGCGCCGGATTCAATGGCCTCCTTCACCCGGTATACCGGGGCATGATGGCGCATCTCCAGCTCCACCTGGCACACCACTCCGGCCTGCTCCGTCAAACGGATCATTTCCTCATATTCTTCCATGCTAAAGGTGGGGACCTTCATGGAGAAAATATGCAGCCCGCGCGCCGCAGCCTGGCGCACCTGGCGCATGTGGCTGATATTATCGCTGGCCAGAATCACCGCTTCCAGCTCCGGATGAGCCTCGAACAAGGCTTCATCCGTGGCATACTGGGGAATATCCGCCAGCTGCTCCATGCCCTCGCCGCCGGCATAAGCCGGCACAATGGACACTGCCACCAACTCAAACATAGGGTCATTTTTCAAGGGATAATACCCCTTGGCATGGCCATGGTTGCAGGACAAAATCGCAATTTTAATCGGTTTAATCATGATTTTCTCCTTTTACAGGCATACAGTCTTGCCGGTTTCACCGGATTCATAAACCGCCCGGATCATCTGCAAATACCGCTGATGATCCTGTGCCCAGGTCTGCCAGCCGATATGACCGGTGAAGATACCGTGGATGGTAAGGACCGTCTCCACTTCTTCTTCATTAAGGCCATACAGATAATATTCATCATCGTCAAACACACTGGTGCCATCCTTGCCGAAAATATACACCTGATGCTGCACGGTCATATCCGTAACCGAAAGGTCGTTGGCCATGCCATGCTTGGTGATCAGCCGATGCTGGCACTGATTATGACTGCCAGGGGCCATGGTATTGCCCAAATCCATATTGGCGGTGGTGTTATCCTCCATCACCGCAATGATATTGGCAGCATTTTGATTGACAAAGGCAGTGATTTTTTTGATCTTGCTATGGAGAATGAACTCCGCAATACAAAGCTCCCGGTAGATCAGCTGATCCAGAGATACATCAATACCCACAAAGGAATAAACATTCAAAGCGCTGTTTTCTTCGGTCTTGTTGCCGTAGCCTGCAATGTGCCGGATCCGGGGGTCATAGCGGGTGGTAAACAGTGGAATCACATTTCCCTCCCACAGGAGGGTGGGGGTAAACCCACCCTCCTGCCGGTTTTCAAAGGTAAATTCCGGAATTTCCCGTCCACGGATCTGCAAAAGCTTTTCAACACCCTCACGAATGCTTGTTACTTTTTCCATGAGTCGACCTCTCACTTCTTTTTTACAATGGCAATGGCATCTGCCACCTGGCGTTCCACGGGAGTCTCGCACAAATACTGCTTCAGCTGGCCGTTTTCATCCAGGCTGTGCAGAGTGGTAGAGCCGCCGCCGTCCAGATTCAAAATGCACTCCACATCCAAATCCATATCCATATAGATCTGGGTCACAAAGGCATAGTTTGCGCTGGGCATGGTCAAAATGATCAGATCGCCTGCCTTGGTAATGCCCACAACCGTACGGTAGTCCGTAGTGGTGGTGGAGAAGCAGGGCTTGCCATCGCGCATGAGCACACGGCCGCCGCCCACACCCTGGGCAATGGTGGTCTCATAAGTTTCATAATAGCCTGCGGTATTGGAAATCACATATCTGCCATCCGCAGTCTGACCAAACCAGTTATCGGTATTGTTCACATTATCCTCATTGGGCTCTTTTTTCACCAGGCCATCCACGATCTGCATGCCCCAGGGGATATAGGTCATGGTGGTATTTAAGTCATAGAAGCCCGCATTGGTAATGGCCAAAACCTCATAGCCCGCATCGGTGAGGATATCGCCGTACTCATCCACGGTGTGCTTTTCGCCGGGATTGTCGGGCGTGGTGTTTTCATCCCATGCACCGGCAGCCACCTTCAGCTCCACAGCCGCATCCGCATCCACGATCACCGCATAACCGGTGACCTTGCCGTAGCCGAAGGATTCATAGTTGAGCTTTCTGAGCTCAACACCCTCGTACAGCTGGCTGCTTTCCGTGCCCGTCAAGCTAAAGCCCAGGCCGGTCATATTGATATCACCGGTGTTCCATTCATAACCGGAAACCGCTTCTTTCAGTCCGAAGGGATAATTGTGGATATCCTTCACGGATTTGACCCACTTGCTGATGGCCGTATCCAAAGAAGCACCGGAGCCGTTGATATAAATGCCGTAGCCGCAGCTGCAGGCATCACTATAAACGCTGTACTTATTGCCGCCATAGCTGTTGTGGCCCATCATATCCAGGTAAATACCCTTGTCGCCGGCATAATCCTGGGCAGAAACCACCGGCAGGCTGACGCCGTACTTTTCATAAATGGTCACTGCCAGGTTGTTGGCGGTGTCCATATTGTGGTCATCGGTGACGATGGTAAACTCTGCCAGCTCCGGATCCTGGGTTTTCGCAAGACCGGGCAGCAGCATGGCACCCAGCAGCACCAAAGCTGCCAGTACCAGACAGAGGCCGGACCAAATATTCCACTTTCCAAACAGCCACAGTCCAAAGGCGGTATTGCGCAGCAAGAACAACACCAACACCACCAAAGCGACAATTGCCACCCACAAGATCACAGGGATCAGCATAGAACCGGAAGCTGCCTGCACCGGGGTGCAGCTACTATGATCAAACAAAGGCTCTGTGCGCAGGGAAACCTGCTGCTCCACCACAGCTTCCTGCTGATGGTTTTTCAGCACCGTTGCGCCCTCAGGAAGCTGCAAAGCAGGATCCAGGGTATCCGGCTCTGCCGGAGGTGCCTGGGTGGTCAGCTGCACCAAGGCCACAGCAGGATCGATCAATGCCCGGTCCATGGGCATGGAGGTGAAGCGGACAGTGGTAGCGCCGGTCTTATTATTTCTCATGGACTTGGCAACCAAAACCATCTTCACGCCGTTTTCCAGCTGATAAAGCAGCTTGTTTTCCTCATCCCACTGGAAATCGATCAGATCCTTCCGGGCAGTGTTGCTGGTTACGCCCACACCGTCGCCGTTGATGTAAATATGATAATTGTCTGTGCCGTAAATCAGATTGTAATTGCCCTCTGTGATCTTCACGCGGAAGGCGTTGGCCTTGCCCCGGGTGAGGGTATACAGAGAATAGGGCGAAGTGTCTGTGACGGACTGGCCCGCAGGGGCATGGCGGTAGTAATACCGCACGCCGTTCAGCACCGCGGAAAGATAATATTTTCCGCTGGCAGAAGGCGCTTTCACATTCTCATTAAGGGCAGGAATAGCGTTGGTGATCTCATTACCGCACAGCAGGCAAAGGCCGGTCTTTTTGCCGGCTGCAGAGGCAGTTGCCTCCTTCACCACGGTCCAGCTTTCGATCCGGTGATCGCTCTCATTAAGGCGGACACCACAGCTGCATTCCTGCCAATGGGCCACTGCGTCAAAGCGATATTCCTGGCTGTATGTATGCTGGTGGATCACTTCCAGCTGCAAGGGGGAAGTGCCCTCGCCCAATTCCTCCTCCGGCACTGCCAGCATACGCACTTCTGCCGCACCGGTAGCGCTGTTGGTCATTTCCCGGAAGGCAATCACATAACGGACGCCCTCCTCCAGCTGATAAAAATACTTGTTCACCGAATCCCAGCGGAACGCAATGAGATTTTCATCGGTGGTGGCGCTGGAGCTCAAGTCAATAAGCCCATCCTTACTAATGGTGCTGCCGTTCACATCGCCCATATAAAGATTCAGCTGCCGGGTGGTGAAATAAGAAAGCACATAGGTGTTGGAGGTCTCATCCCACTGGACATTGACCTTCACCGCCTGGTTTTTATTGGTTGTGGTCAGCAAAGAGAAGGGGGCTGTATGCTCCACGGATTCCGTACCGGTCTTATCCCGGAAATAATACACCTTGCCGTCCACATTGCCGCTGAGGTAATAGTGGCCGTCGGCGCAGGTGGGGGGAACTTCCTTTACGGCCGTTGCGCCGCAGAGGGTGCAAATGCCGCTCTTGCTGCCGTTTTCCGTGTCGGTAGGCTCTTTGGTGATCTCCCAGCTGAGCACATTGTGAGGCTCATACTTGCCCTTGCCGCCGCACTCGCAGGGATACCAGTGGCCCTGGGTATCGGTTTCATACTCGGTTTCGTTGTAAGTATGATTATGGACCGTTGCCAGCATCACCGGGTAAACCCCATCGTTGGCAAGGTCGCTTTCGGGCACGCCCAGCATGCGCCATTCGCCCTTGGTGGTGTTGAACTTGGCAGCCAGGATATTCTGATTGCCGGTTTTGCGCAGATAACCGTCCGCATCCACCTCAAAGGTATGCTTGGCATACTCATTACCGGTGTTGGTGCCGGTGTCCATAATGCCGTCGTTGCCGCCGGCATCATAGCAGTAGATCCGCAGCAGCACATCATCAGTAGGCCGCAGATAGGTCATTTGGAAGCCGTTAGTGCCGTCCACCGGGGCTTCAACGGTAACGGGAAGCACCCAGTTATGCTTGGCATTGTCTGTTGCCACCAGGGAATAAGGAGTGGTGTCGGACACAGTGCCATGGCGGAAGAAGATCAGCTTGCCATTGGCATTTGCCACCAGGTGGTACTGCTCTCCTGCCTGGGGTGCAGTTACCTTGGTGACCTTGGGCTCGTCACCATGGAGCATTTGGGTATACTCGCACAGCTGACAGCTCTGAGTCTGCGTGCCATTTTCCGTGTTGAAGCTCCATTCACCGAAGCTGTGGTCTGCCAGATTGATCTGCTGGTTGCAAACGCCGCAAAGCTGATAATGTCCCTGGGCATTGCCATACCATTTATTATCTGTACTTTCGCAGTCGTGCGGTGCCAAATTCGCACCGCAGGCGCAGACCTCATAACCCAAAGCTTCATCCATAACGAAGGTGTGGGTTTCCTTAATCTGTTCGCTGCCGCAGTAACAGACTTTCCAGTGATGGGTGCTGTTAAACTGATAAGCATTCTCTGCAAAGCTGTGAGCATGCATATCCACCAACATGGCAGGATACACATCCGCCTTTGCCAGCTCACTTTCCGGCACACCCAGCATACGGTAGGTGCCGGTGGTGGTGTTGAATTTCACCGCCAAAATATTATTGTTGCCAACCTTGCGCAGCCAACCAGTTTCCCCATCCAGCACAAAGGTGTGCTTGTTCAGCTCGCTGGTAGCATTGGTGCCTGTGTCCATAACGCCATCAGAGCCATAGGCATCATAGCAATAAATGCGCAGCAGCTTATTATCGGAGGGACGCAGCACAGTGATCTGGAAACCTTCACTACCGGAAACAGGGGTCTCCAGCGTGACCTTCCTCAGGTCTGCATGGTTTGCGTTGGCTGTTACATGTAAAGAATAAGGCTTGGTATCGGTCACAGAGCCTTCAATCAGGAAAAACTGCACCGTTCCATCCACATTGGCAGCCAAATAATAGCTGCCGCCCACTGCAGGGGACTGCACCTTGGATACCTTGGTATCACTGCCATAAAGGGTGTATACATGGGCGCAATCTGCGCAGGTCATGCTCTGGGTGCCACCCTGGGTATCAAACACCCAGGAACCATAGGTATGGGCCGCTTCGTTAATGCGCTGCTGGCAACCGCCGCAAAGCTGATAGTGCTTGCCGCCCTCCACATACCATTTGCCGTCGGTGTTCTGGCATTCATGGGGTGCCATATTTGCGCCGCAAATGCAAACCTCATAGCCCAAAGTCTCATTGGGAACAAAAATATGCTCCTGGGCAGCATCCTTGCTGCCGCAATCGCAGGTTTTCCAATGGTGGGTGGCATCGTAGCCGTAAGCATCCTCTGCAAAGCTGTGGCTATGGACATTCACCAGCATAGCCGGGAACACCCCTGCATTGCTCAGCTCGGCCTCCGGCACACCCAGCATACGGTAAGTACCGGTGGTGCTATTGTATTTCACAACCAAAATGTTGTTATTTCCGATTTTACGCAGCACCTGCACACCGCCCACAGTATCCATAAAGAAGGTGTGGCGGTTTAAGTAATTGGCAGTATTGGTGCCGGTGTCCATGACATTCTTATTGCTTCCGGAGGTCAGAACATCATAGCAATATATTCTGGTTTTGGTGCCATTGTTATCAAAGCTCAGCTGAAAGCCCTTGTTGCCTTCCACCGGCGCTTCCAAAGTGATTTGCTTAACATTGGCGTTACTCAGATTGGTGGTCAGATTCAGAGAATAAGGCTGGGTATCCGTCACCTTACCCTCCAAAGCAAAAAAGTAAACGCTGCCGTTTACATTGGCTGCCAAATGATAGGTGCTCCCTACCGCAGGGGCAGCCACCTGGAACACCTTGGTGGTAGTACCATACAAGGTGTTCACCTGTCCGCAGGCGCAGGTTTGAGTCTGCACACCAGCTGCGGTATCAAATACCCAATCGCCATAGGCATGGGTATGCTCCTCCAGACCCAAAACGGTGACGCAGGGTGCGATCACACCCAACAGCAGCACCAGAGTCAAGGCAATACTGATAATTTTTTTGAGAGTCATAACATTCTCCTCCCATTTGAAATGGAAAAGCGCGCAAAGGGATTGATATTACGGGCAATCACTGCCCATAGAATATTAGGTGCTATGGCGGGGGAGAACCCCCGCCATAGTCAGTCTGTCAAAAAACAAGTTTTTTGGCAGACTGACAGAGGTCACTAAAGCCGTCAAGACAAGCAACTCGCACTCGTCGGCGTATGTGGATACGGTAGAGGGCGAGTTGCACAGTAAGTCAAAAAGCCTTGCGCAGCAAGCTTTCTTGTGCGAAAGAGAACGGATTGCCACGCCAGTGTACGCACTGGCTCGCAATGATGCTCTCCCATTCTAATACAATTTGCTTTTTGACGGTTGGCGGCTTTTTTGACACTCTGGCTATGGCGGGGGAGAACCCCCGCCATAGTGATAAGAAATCATTATTCGGCTACCACGATAGCCACAGCATCTGCCACTTCCCGGGGCAGCAGACCATCCTGGCCCAGGATCAGGGCCTTGGGATAGTACGCACCGGGAACATACATGGCAGTAGAACCGCCGCCGTCCAGATTCAGAACGGTGAGAATATCCAAATTCATATCCACAAAAATCTGGCACACATCGCTATAGGTAGCATCTTCCACAGCTACCATCACCAGATCACCATTGGCATTGACGCCCACAGCGGTGCGGTAAGCTCTGTCGGAATTGATGCTCTGCACAACGCCGTCCACGATCAGCAATCTGCCGCCGCCAACTGCCTGCTGCACATTGTCCACATAGGTGCTTGCATACCCGGCTGCATCGGAGATCACATATTTGCCATCCTTAGTCATGCCGAACCAGTTATTGCCCCAAAGAGCATCCTCTGCGTTGGGAGTCTGCTTCACAACGCCATCCACCACCTGGATGCCCAAAGGCAGCATAGAGCCGGTGGAATTCAGATCAAAGAAGCCGCCGTTGATCATGCCCAAAACATTGTTGCCCGCATTCTTCATATCCCGGAAATGCTGCACAACGGTCTTGACCTCTGCGGGATTTTCCGCATTGTTGGTTGCATCCCATGCGCCGGCGGAAACCTTCAGCTCCACATTGGCAGCAGCGTCCACAACGATGATATGGGCATCCACCTCGCCATAACCGGCAGCAATATAGGTCTTGCTCACCTGGGTCACGCCCTCATAAAGGGTTTTGCTGGTCTCGGACTGCTTCACAAAAGTGCCGTCCAGGTTCATGTTGGCAATATACGCCTTGGCTGCCAGATGGTAGCCATACAGCGCCTTGACCACAGCCTTCAGCTGCTCAGAGGAACCAGCCTTGTTGTACATTCTTAAGATGTAGCTCATGGGGCTGTAAGAAACAGCCAGGTTACCAGTACCATCGCTAACCACCATGCTCAGCGCATCTGCCAGCTCCTGGGGATTGATGTCAGCCACTTCCACATAGTACATGCCGTTGGCGCTGACAGGAGTATAAACATTACCGTTGACGGTGAAGGTCAGACCTTCCACGCTCTCAGCAGTGAAATAGAAGCGAACTGCGGTCTTGCTGCGCAGGACCAGGGTCACGCCATAGCAATCCACGCCAGCCAGCTCATCCAAAACCTCCACGGTCACATCATCGCTGGGTACAGTGACTTCCGCAGCGGTAATGCCTGCATTAGCCAGATCATCGGTGTTCACCTGGAAGTAATTCTGCGCTGCACCGCCGTAAACCAGCATGTTCTTGACCAAAGCCTTGGCATAATCGTTGTACTCGCCAGCCAGGATCACATCTGCATAATCACGGACGCTGTAGGTCTTCTCCACAGCCTGGCCGTTGACAACGATCTGGATTTCAGAAGTCATCTGGGCAGCAGCCACTTCGATAAACACATTGTAAGTGCCGTCCTTCTTCTGGGTCAGGGTCACGGGCACTTCCTTGCCGTCCACATTGACCTGGACCGCATCGCCCTGGGTCAGCGCCAGCACAAAGTTCAAGCCGATGTTATCGCCCAAAACGATATTCCAGCTGTTGACCACCACGGGGGTCTCCACCGTTACGGTCTCACCGCAAACGGTACATACGCCGGTCTTGCTGCCAGGCTCGGTGGCAGTGGGATGGGTCACCACAGTCCAGGATTCCACAGTATGGGCCTCTGCCTTGCTCTTGCTGCCGCAATCGCAAAGAGTCCAGTGACCGTCGGCATTGCCGTAATAAACATCTCCATAGGTATGCTCATGCAGATTTGCCAGCATGACGGGATATACGCCCTCGTTGGCAAGCTCCGCCTCAGTAACACCCAGCATACGGTAGGTGTTGGTGGAATCCATAAGCTTTACAACCAGGATGTTATTATTGGCCAGCTTGCGCAGGACCTTAACACCGCCAATTTCCACAAGCTCAAAGGTATGGCGGCCTCTATAAGGTTCACTGCTGTTGGTACCGGTGTCCATAATACCGGTTTGACCGGCTATGGTAGCATCCTTCAGTACATCCATGCAGTAGATTCTGGTGGTGGTGCCATTGTTATCGAAGGCAAGCTGGAAACCGTCACCCTTGCTCTCCTTTGCCGCACTGGGATCCTCCAGAGTCACAGGAACTGCCACTGCAGAACGCTCTGTGGTAACCAGAGAATAAGGAGCAGTATTGGTGACTGTACCAGTGGTGAAGAACTTGATCACACCGTTCACATTGGCTGCCAAATAATAGCTTTCGCCAATAACAGCAGCTTCTGCCTGGGAAACCTTGATGTCGCCGCCATAGTAAACGATCTCGTGACCGCAGGTCTGGCACAGCTGACTGACAGTGCCATTGTCATTGGTTTTCCAAGCATAGCTATGCTCGTGAGAAACGCTCAGGGTAACGGGATATACACCGCTATTGGCAAGCTCTGCCTCAGGAACACCCAGCATACGGTAGGTGTTGGTGGAATCCATAAGCTTGACAACCAGAATGTTGTCATTGCCGTACTTACGCAGAACCTTCACGCCGTTCACTTCATCCACCCAGAAGCTATGGCGGTTCTTATAAGGCGTGGTGCTATTTACACCGGTGTCCATAACACCGGTTTGTCCGGCGGTAGTAGAATCCTTCAGCACATCCATGCAGTAAATTCTGGTGGTGGTGCCATTATTATCATAGGTAAACTGGAAGCCGCCGGAGAACTTTTCGCTGGTTTTCAAAGAGTCTTCCAGAGTCACGGGAACCGCCACGCTGATACGCTCAGTGGTAACCAGGGAATAAGGAGCGGTGTTGGTGACCGTGCCGGTGGTGAAATACTTGATCACGCCACCCACATTGGCGCTAAGATAATAAGTTTCGCCAATGACGGGATACTGGATCTGCTCCACGGTGCCGTTCAAAACAACCTGCTTATAGCCACAAGCGGTGCAGGTACGGGTCGCGGTCTTGTTGGTGCTGTCAGCGGTGATTGTGCCATAGGTATGGGCAGCTTCCGCAGCATAGCCGCCGCACCAGCAGATCTGCTGATGGCCGGAATCAGAAATCTGATAGCTGCTGCCTGCAGCATCGTGGGGATGCTCCTCCATGAGGATCACGGGATATACACCCTCGTTAGAAAGCTCTGCTTCGGGAACGCCCAGCATACGCCAAGCACTTACGCTGTCAAAGTACTTAACGACCAAAATGTTATTATTTCCCAGCTTGCGCAAGACCTTAACGCCGTTCACTTCCGCACACTCAAAGGTATGCCGGCCTCTGTAAGGCGTGGTATTGTTGGCGCCAGTATCCATAATACCGGTCTGACCTGCTACCGTGGCATCCTTCAATACATCCATGCAGTAAATTCTGGTCAAGGTGCCGGCATTGTCGTAGGTAATCTGGAAGCCATCACCCTTGCTCTCCTCTGCTTCATCGGGATCTTCCAGCGTCACCTGCTTGGTGGCAGAAACATCCTCAGTGGTGGGGAAGGAATAGGGTGCCGTTGCAGTAACGGTGCTGGCAGTGGAAAAATAACGCATGATGCCTTCCACATCCGCAGCCAGGTAATAGTTGCCGCCTACGGTATACTCCTCCGCCTTGATCAGCTTGGAGCCGTAAACCACTTCCTCATAGCCGCAACCCACGCAGGTGCGGGTGGTGGTTTTCTTGGCAGAATCCACAACAGCGCTGCCAAAACTATGGGTATGTTCAGTCAGCAGCATAACGGGATAAACGCCCTCGTTGGCCAATTCTTCCTGAGGAACACCCAGCATACGCCATGCATCCACAGTTTCACCATTGACAGTCTGAGGAACCTGCTTGATGACCAGAACGCTGTTGTTGCCGTACTTGCGCAGGATCTTCAAACCATCCAGGTCATCCACAAAGAAGCTGTGGCGATTCTTGTAGGGAGTATCCGTATTCAAGCCGGTATCCATGACGCCGGTCTGACCGGATACAGTAGCATCCTTCAACACATCCATGCAGTAGATTCTTTGCAGGTTGCTGTTGGTGGGATTGGTGTAAGTAAACTGGAAGCCGCCCTCAAACTTTTCACTTGTTTTGGTAGAATCTTCCAGAGTCAGCTTATAGCACCAATTGTGATTAATGTTGTCTGTTACTACCAGGGAATAAGGCACGGTGTCTGTGACTGTGCCGTGGCGGAAGTACATCATAGTGCCGCCCACATCCGCGCCCAGGTAATAGCTTTCGCCGATGACCGGCTCAGTCACCTGGATCAGCTGCTCACCGCCGTACAAAGGCGCAGCTGCGCTGGCCTGCAGCATGCCGCAGGGAGCCAGAACGCTGAGCATCAACGCCAGTGTCAAAACCAGGCTAAGGGTTTTCTTTAGAGTCATAAGATTTTCCTCCTAAGAATAAGATTTTGGATTACTGCTTTTTCTTGCGGTTGCCAAAGATCAAAATTACAATGCCCACCACAGCCAAAGCGCAGGCCGCCACAATCAGGGCAGGATTCACCGGTGCTGCCGGCTGCTCCTGGCCCTCTGCGTCCTCCGCAGGCTCGGTTTCCGCATTTTTATCCTTCAAAGCGGGGATGGATTCCACAGCTTCTTCCCCGCAGACGGTGCATTTACCGGTGCGGCTGCCCTCGGCACCCACAGCGGCCTCCTTGGTGACCGTCCATGCATCCACCTGGTGCAGCTGCAAAGCATCCTTTTCGCCGCAATCGCAGGCGTACCAATGGCTATGCTCATTGGAGGTATAAGTATCAGCAAACTGGCAAATATGCTTTTTCACAAACCGCACGGGGTAGACCGGCTCTTCGCCCTCCAGCTCCGCTGCGGGCACGCTGAGCATGTGCAGCTCCTCGTTGCCGGTTTTCACATTGCGCAGAGTCTTAACCGCCAGCACATACCGTTCACCGCCGCGGACGGTAAAAATCTGCTGCTTAGTGCCGTCCCAATAGAAGCAATGGCGGGCAGCATCCAGGCCGGAGTTCAGACCCGTATCCACCACATCGTCCTTGTCCACATCCATGGAATAGATCTTGTGAATGCTCTCACCGCTGGGATAGCCCATGTAAAAGCCCTGGGCCAATGCCACAAGATCAAATTCCTTGATGCCCTTATCCTCCGGGTCATCGGTCACATAGAAAGAGTACGGGGAGGTATCCGTAACACTTTCTGAAAGTGTGGAGCTGGTGACGCGGTAGTAATACTCCTTGCCATCTACAGTGGCGCAAAGATAATACTTGCCGCCTATCTCCGGCTCGTCCACCTCGTCATACACGGTCTTGGCCTGGGCGCTCAGCCCCAGACCCAGCACCATGCAAAACAGCAGGAACAGTATCAGAATTCTTCGTTTCATCATCATACCGTCAACTTTCTGCCAAATCAGCGAGCGGTATAGCGGGCATAAGCGGCATCATAGCATTCCAGCACTTCCGTCAGGCCCATTTTATTCAGATTTTCCACATAAGTATCCCAAGTGGACGCAATATCTTCATCGCCGGTAACATAAGCGGCGAACATCTGGGCGGCATACTTGGAAATATCCTGCCACTTTTCCACATAGGTCTCATTTTCGTCCTCAGTCAAAGCCAAAGCTTCCTCACGGATCACGGTCTTTGCATAGGGCAGGCAGTTATTGTAAACGCCCTGGGGCAGCAAGTCGGTCTTACCCTCATGGTCCAGGCGCATCACATGGAACTTACCGATATAGGGAGTGCCGGAGAAGCCATGCTGGGCAGACCAGCCATCGGGCTTTTCTGCTTCCTTATAGGACTTGCCTTCTTCTACCCATTCCCAATCAACGCCTTCTTCGCCCAGCCACAAGGACAGGTTATAAATGGTGCCTTCCTCATTCAGAGGATTGCTTTCGGGCGCAAAGAACGCATCCATATATGCCAAGGCCGCATCCAGATCCTCGCAGGTAGTGCTGATCATAGCGCCCCATCTTCTGGCAATGGTGGGCTCAGCGAAAACGGGAGTGTCGGTGAACTGAGAAGTCAGGGGCTGGCTGATGTAGTAATTCTCTACGCCGCCATCAAAGCTGGAATCAGGAATGTTCAGCATACGGGTGCTGACAGAGGTGTGGTTCTCGTTCATAAAGGCCTGCATCAGGCTGGACTTTGCAGAGAACAGATCCTCGTCCAAAAGGCCCTCCTCCACCAGCTGGCGGATATAAATGACCATCTGCTTATACTGCTCGGTTGCGAAACCGGCAATGGCCTTACCCTCACTGCCGATATGAATACCGGGGTCAGCTTCCTTACCAAAAGCAGGATACAGCCACTGGGTCAGCCGGTTATCAAAGTTTGCATGGCCTGCTTCATACACGGTCATAGGGATGTACTCAGAATCAGTAGCGCCGTAGTGGGCCTTCAGATCCCGCAGCAGCTGAGTCAGCTCGTCCACGGTAGCAGGCTGCTTGTCATAGCCAACGGCCGCCAGATGGTCGCCACGGAAATAAATTAGATTGGTACAGCCGGTCAGAGTATACACATAGTAAGGCAGGGTATACACCTCGCCATCAGCGCTCATAACGCCATCGAACAGATCCGGATGCTCCATATACGCCTTAGCCAGGTTAGGCATTTTGTCCAGATGGTCAATATAGTTGACCAAAGCGCCTGCGCTGCCATAGCTGTTGATCCGCTGCTGGGAAAGGCCAAAGCAAGCTGCGGCAGCAAACAGCATATCGGGCATATTATCCATATCCACAAACAGCAAAGGGGCCTGCTCATCGGTGACATACCGATAGGAGATATCCACACCCACTGCGTCGCTCATGAGCTTCAGCAGATAGGAATTTTGTGCATTCTCCAGGGCAATGCCCATGGAAAGCGAATGCTCGCCCTCCAGCGGATAAATATCCGTATTCACAAAATTACCGGGATCGATCACCTCGGGGCGACCGCCTTCAACGGAACCTGCTCCACCGCCATCGCCGGAG
>JAZNSR010000018.1:0-18871 GCA_045591335.1 Faecousia sp. | reverse complement strand
TTGATCTTGTCGATTTTTCTTTCGTAACCTTCAAACAAAGCCATTTGTGTGTCCTCCTCTTATTCGTGACGGGGGTCGATGTACTTGGCTGCATCAGCGAAACGGCCATAGCTGCCCTTGGCCTTCTTCAAAGCCTCGTTGGCATCGTCGCCCTTCTTGATGAAGTCCATCATCTTGCCCAGGTTGATAAACTCGTAACCGGTGATCAGGTCGTCCTTATCCAGAGCGATGCGGGTAACATAGCCCTCAGCCATCTCCAGGTAACGGGGGCCCTTGACCTTGGTTGCAAACATGGTGCCCACCTGGCTGCGCAGACCCTTACCCAGGTCCTCCAGGGAAGCGCCAACTGCCAAGCCATCCTCAGAGAAAGCGGACTGGCTGCGGCCGTAAACGATCTGCAGGAACAGTTCCCGCATGGCGGTATTGATGGCGTCACACACCAGATCGGTGTTCAGAGCCTCCAGCAGGGTCTTGCCGATGAGGATCTCGGAAGCCATAGCTGCGGAGTGGGTCATGCCGGAGCAGCCCAGAGTCTCCACCAGAGCCTCTTCAATGATGCCCTCCTTCACATTCAGGGTCAGCTTGCAGCAGCCCTGCTGAGGAGCGCACCAGCCGATGCCGTGGGTAAAACCGCTGACATCCTTAATTTCCTTGACCTGAACCCACTTGCCCTCTTCGGGGATGGGAGCGGGGCCGTGATAAGCACCCTTGGCCACGGAGCACATATGCTGTACTTCTGCACTATAAATCATGGCGATTCTTTCCTTTCTTCCCAAAGGCCTTAGCCTTTGATATTTCTATCGGAAAACCGATATTTTCCGGATATATTATACATGCAAGAAAGAGTAATGTCAAATGATTTATTGCCTTTTCTAAATGCAAAAAGCGTGCTGCCCGCACAGGCAACACGCTTTTTGTCATTTTAGTTCCCAAAGCTTGATCTGACTGGATTTTTCATACAGGCGCAGATAGCTTTCATAGCGGGAGGACTCCACCTGCCCCTGCTCTGCTGCCAGGCGGACTGCACAGCCGGGCTCTGCCCGGTGGGAGCAGTCATGAAACTGGCAATTACCCAAATAGGGAGCAAAATCTCCAAAGGCATATTGCAAATTTTCCTTTAGCAACACATCCATCTGATCTGTGTCAAAGGAGGAAAAACCGGGAGTATCCGCAACAAAGGTATCCCCTCCCAGGCAATAAAGCTGCACATGACGGGTGGTGTGGCGTCCTCTGCCCAGCTTTTCGGAAACCTCGCCGGTGGCCAGCTGCAGCTGAGGGCAAAGCGCATTGAGTATGCTGCTCTTACCCACGCCGGTGTTGCCCGTAAAGGCAACAAGCTTGCCGTCTATCAGCTGCCGCAGCTGCTGCACACCTTCTCCGGTTTCCGCACTGGTAACGATCACTTGGAAGCCTGCATGGGTATAGATCCGCTTCAGGTCCAACGCCGGGTCCAGGTCGCATTTATTGATGCAGATATACACCGGAACCTCCTGATCTCCCGCAATGGCTGCCACCCGGTCGATCAAAAAAGGCTCTGTTATAGGATTGACATTAGCAGCAAATACCACCAATGCGTCCACATTGGCAACAGCAGGACGGATAAACCGATTTTTCCGGGGCAATATCCGTTCCACCATGCCTTTACCATGCTCCACGGATATTTCCACCAGATCGCCGGTCAGCGGACTGTCGCCGCTGCGGCGTAGACTGCCTCTCCCCCGGCAGGTAACCACCCCCTGGGCGGTTTGCACATCATAAAACCCGCTTAGGGATTTCACGATTCTTCCTTCTGCTTTTTTCATGTTTCAGTAAAGTCCACCTCTACCTTTTTCCAGGAATTGCCATTGATCTTAACCTCATAAACCTGGATGCCCGTACCGGTCAGATCCACAGAAACGGAAGCATTTTTTCCCAGCTCCACATCGGCGACATTATAATACTCCGTTGTGCCCTGGCAGATGATCAATGTATAGGTTATCACTGTGCCTTCTGTATAATCCGCAGGCAGCCAGCCCATTTCATCGAAATCCTCCAGTTTGGGCAGCTCGATCTCCACCTGCTTTGTAACCTTAGGATCCAATTTACCGTCAGAGAGGTAAATAATGATCTCCGTGGTCACATCCTCCTCCGTGTCTGCCTTAACAGACTGGTCGATTACGGTGTTTTCCTTTTCGGCACTGGCCATATACTTAAAATCGTAATTTTTAAAGCCCGCATCTTCCAAAGTATTCTTGGCATTCAGCCAGGTCATGCCTACAATATTGGGCACTTTTTTCATGATCACCTCAGCGCCCAGGCTGATCGTCAGAACCACCTGGTCGCCCACATCCAGATACTTGCCCTTTCCGGGATCTGTGCTGATCACGCAGCCTTCCTCCACATCGTCGCTATATTCCGTGGTGGAAGTAATCACCAGGTCAATATCATAATCTTGCAGAATTCTTCTGGCTTCTTCTTCTGTATAATTCTCCAGATCCGCCATAACCGGCTGATTGCCCAGACTCACAGTCAGCGTGACCTTCTGCTTGGGCTGCAGCTGATCGCCTTCCTTTACATCACAGGATATCACATAGCCCTTAGATATCTTATCATTAAAAACAGATTCCGTATGGATTTCCAAATCCAGCCTATAATCCATCAAAACACTTCTGGCCTGTTCTTCGCTAAGACCCAGGATATCATCCATATAAACAGGCTCGTCGCCTTGACTGACTACTAAATAAAGGGTTTGGCTGTTAATGGCGATTTGCTTGTCACCGGTTGGTTTTTGAGAGAGGATCGTACCGGCAGGCTCGCTGCTGTATTGGAATTTTACCTCCAGGTCCATTCCCTCAACGATCATGCCGTCATAATACTGCTGTCCTAGCAGATCCGGGACCTTCATCATCACCACATCATCGCCGCCCAAAAATACGACCATCATAATAATCGCAGCCAAAAGCATCACCGCTGCGCAAATCGCAATGGCAATAATGGCAATCCGGTTACGCTTGCGCTCCTCTTCCTCCCTTCGGCGGCGGGCCTTTTCCCGCTCCTTGGCCCGCTTTGCAGCCGTTGCTGCATCCGAGCGTACCGGAGGCTTAGGCGCAGGCGCCGGGATCGGCGGAGGTGTGGGCGCAGCTGTCGAGGTATGCGCAGCAGAAGCAGGTACGGTTGTGATCGGCGTTACCACCATGGTCGCCTGATTCAACCGGATCATATCATCCGCATTGCCGTTATAATCAAACAAAATGGCCGGGTCTTTCCGAAATTCATCCATATCCCGCAGCATTTCCGTAGCACCGTCAAAGCGTTTCACAGGATCATGGGCCATAGCCTTCATAATGATCTGCTCCAAACCGCCGGGGATATTGGGGTTCATGGTGGAGGGCAGCGCCGCACCGCCATTGATATGCTGAATGGCAACAGAAACAGGAGTCTCACCGTCATAAGGGGGACGGCCGCTCATCATTTCATACATCACAACGCCCAAAGAGTAAATATCCGAGCGGTTATCCACCCGGCCACCCTTGGCCTGCTCCGGGGAAATGTAGTGCACAGAGCCCAGAGCCTCCTTAGTAAGGGTATTACCCTTGGACATCATCCGGGCAATGCCGAAGTCCGTAACCTTTACAGAGCCGTTCTTCAGCACCATCACATTGTGAGGCTTGATGTCCCGATGAACGATTCCCCGTCCATGAGCATGCTCCAGTGCCTTTGCGATCTGAATGGCAAAATGCAAGGTCTCCTTCCAGTTCAGCACACCCTTCTTTTCCATATATTGCTTCAGAGAAATGCCCTCGATCAGCTCCATAACGATATAATCCGCCATCATAGAGGTGGACACATCATAAACAGACACGATATTGGGGTGAGAAAGCATGGCAACGGCTTGACTTTCTGAATGAAAGCGGCGCCGAAAATCTTCATCTTCCAGGAAATCATCTTTCAGAATCTTGATCGCAACCAACCGGTTAAGCCGGTGGCAACGGGCTTTATACACAACTGCCATGCCGCCTGTACCGATCACTTCCAGGATCTCGTAGCGGTTATCCAGCAGTCTGCCAATATATTTATCCATATATCATACTCCTTTCCCCGAAGCTCAGATAACCACCAGGGCACTGGTGACATTATCCGGCGCGCCACGCTTTTTGGCGATCTCCAGCAACCGCTGGCAGCACTTGCTCTTATCCAGGCCGTGGACCACCTCAAAGAGGATTTCCTGATCATCGATCTGATTGCTTAAGCCATCAGAACACAGAAGCAGGCAGTCTCCCCTATCCAACTTTCTGTGAAACACATCGCACATGACCACTGGCTCTGTGCCAATGGCACGGGTGATCAGATTCTTACCGGGGTAATGCTTGGCCTGCTCCTGGGTCAGCTCTCCTCTTTGCACCATCATCTGCACCAGGGAATGATCCACAGAAACCTGCCGAATACCGTCGGTATCAATATGATATGCGCGGCTATCACCCACATTGACGATCACTGCCTGCTTATTGCTGATCAACGCTGCAACTAAGGTCGTGCCCATTCCGGCAAATTCTTCGAACTGCTGCGCCTGGTCATAAACCGTAAAATTGGCAAGCTTCACTGCGCCACGGAGCATTTGCTCCGCATCATGGGCATCCATGCCGGACTTCCAACTTCGTTTTACCTCCTGGGTAAATACATCGGCAGCAAGGGTGCTGGCGATATTGCCGGATTTCGCGCCGCCCATACCGTCGCAAACCACGCAAAGCAAGGAATTCTTATCCAGCGTTTCCAATTGATATGTATCCTGATTCTGAAGGCGGACACAGCCAGGATCGGTTAATCCCCAATATTGCACAGGGTCTCACTCCTTTCGGGTCAATTCTCTTTGGTATACTTTCTGCGCAGCTGACCACAGGAGGCATCAATATCGCCGCCTAAGGTCCTGCGAACGGTGGCAGGAACGCCCCCCTCTTCCAAAATCTGCTGAAACCGCTGTACAGCCTTACGGCTGCTGGGCTTCAAGGGACTTTCCTCCACATGGTTTAAAGGAATCAAATTCATATGCGCAGGCAGACCCTTTAAACGCTTTAACAGCAAACGGGCTGCCGCTTCCGTATCGTTCACGCCATCGATCATGGCATATTCAAAAGAGATCCGCCGGTTCGTGGCCTTATAATAACAACGGCACGCCTCCAAAAGCTCCTCGGTAGGATACGCCTTATTCACGGGCATAATCGTATTGCGGATCTCATCAGACGGGGCATGAAGCGATACAGACAATGTCAACTGCAGCTTTTCCTCTGCCAGCTTATAGATCATAGGCACAAGACCGCAAGTAGAAAGGCTGATATGCCGCATGGAAATGCACATACCATCCGGACTGTTTACCAGCTCCAAAAAACGCATAACATTGTCATAATTATCCAGGGGCTCACCAATGCCCATCAGCACAATATGAGAGACAGGCAAGCCGGAATCCACTTGCGTAAACAGTACCTGGTCCAACATTTCAAAAGGCTCCAGCTTGCGCACCAAGCCGCCCAAGGTAGAGGCGCAGAAAGCGCAGCCCATACGGCAGCCAACCTCTGTGGAAATGCAGACGGTATTGCCGTAATGATAGCGCATAAGGACTGTTTCCACGCAGTTACCGTCAGAAAGCTGCCACAGATATTTAATCGTGCCGTCCCGGGCAGACTCCTGCTTTCGCAACACCTGGGGCGCTTGAATGGGATACTTCTCACTGAGAATATCCCGCAAAGCTTTGGGAAGATTGGTCATTTCCTCATAGCTACGAACACCCTTATGCAGCCAGGTAAACAGCTGCTTGGCACGAAAGGCAGGCTGATTCAGTTCTTTCAAAACAGCCTGGATCTCCGGCTGCGTCATGGATTTGATATGCTTCATTCCTAATCTCTCCGCAAACGGCTGATAAAAAAGCCGTCTGTGTCATATTCTCCGGGCACCAAAGAAAGCATGCCGGAGGTATTTTCCGGAAAATTCCCGGGCAAACGCAAAGGCTCTAAATGATATTCCGGGTGCTTCGCCAGAAATTGCTCCACGACCCCTTCGTTTTCCTGCCGCACCAAGGTGCAGGTGGAATACAGTAGCACGCCGCCGGGCTTGACATAAGTGGCCTGGTTTTCCAAAATCGCCAACTGCAATTGAGGCAGCTGCGCCATGGAATCGGGGTCTTTATAGCGGATATCCGGCTTTTTGCGGATAATGCCATAGCCGGAGCACGGCACATCGGCAATCACCGTATCCATAACGCCGATCCATTGGGGATTCTGCACGGATGCATCCATCCGGCAAGCAAATACATTATCAATCCCTAAACGCTGAGCGCCCTTTTGGATCAGCGGAACCTTGTGTTCATGAATATCGCAGGAGGTAATATGGCCTTTATGCTCCAGGCACATGGCAGCAGCAAAGCTTTTGCCGCCGGGAGCAGCGCAGCAATCCAGCACATTCTGCCCGGGTGTCAGTTCCGCGCACAATACGCTAAGCCTGGCAGCCGCATCCTGCACATAAAACAAGCCCTCTTGAAAAGCCTCCAGCTGCTCCAAATTACCCGTGGACGAAAGCACCAGGCAATTTTCCATCCAGCTGTGCGACTGCACTTCCACGCCCTGGGCTTCCAGACGGGCCTGCAGTTCAGACGCGGTGATCCGCAGGGTGTTGACCTGCACCACTGTGGGCGGGATCTCATTATTGGCCTTGAGCATGGCCTCCATTTTATCCTTTCCCACATAGCCGATCAGAAGATCAATGAGCTTTTGCGGGTGGCTGTATATTTGCTCCCAACCGGAGGGAGGCTTCAAAATGCCTTGATTTCTCACGGCATTGCGCAACACGCCGTTCACCAATCCGGCTGCGTTTCTTTGTTTCTTACAATATTTTTTTGCCAGCAAGACGGATTCATTCACTGCGGCAGATTCCGGGATACGGTCCATTTCATAAAGCTGATACAGCCCCAAATGAAGAATATCCCGCACCGCCGGATGTAAATTCTTCAGCTTACCGGTCAGCAGTTGGGAAAGATAATGATCCAGCTTAATACGGTTTTGCATAACGCCGTAACAAAGCCGGGTAGCCAATGCTGCTTCCCGCCTGTCCAGTCCGTCCCTAACAATATAGTGCTTTAAAATGCCATTAGACCAGCCTTCCTCTTTCCGGCAAGCGATCAAGGCATTCAGCGCAGTTTCTCTGGCTCCCATATCACAGCTCCAACGGATGCCCGCGGAAATAATCCGGTGCGGCCATACGCTTGCCGCCTTCTGCCTGCAGGCTGGTGATCTCCACCGCGCCCTCTGAGCATGCCACCCGCAGTCCAGTTTTTGTCAAAGCCAGAATGCTGCCGGGAGCTGCGCCGGTCTTACCCTCTACGATGCGGGTTGCGTGGATCTTAAAATTCGTACCAGCCAAATTGGCAGTTGCCACCGGCCAGGGGTGCAGGCCTCTGACCTGGTTATGGATCTGTTGAGCAGATTTATTCCAATCAATAGGACTCATGGATTTGTCCAACATAGGCGCATAGCTGACCAGCGCCTCATCCTGGGCAGTTGCTTCCACAGGGCCAACTGCCAGTCTGCCCAAAGTCTTGCTCAAAAGATCTGCGCCCAGAACCGCCAGGCGATCCAAAAGCATACCGGCAGTTTCATCCGGATCAATGGGAGTCTTTGCCACATCGATCACATCGCCGGCATCCATTTCCCGGCATAGATACATGGCAGACACACCTGTCTCCTCCAGCCCATCCAGCACTGCCCACTGATAGGGAGCAGAGCCACGATACTTTGGCAGCAGGCTGGCATGAATATTGATACATCCTTTCGGGGGAATATCCAACACCCGCTGGGGCAAGATCCTGCCATAAGCCACCACCGCAACCACATCCGGCTGCAATGCCCGCAGCTGATCCACCGTCGCATCCTCCCGGAAATTTTCCGGCTGAAAAATGGGCAGATCATGGGCCAATGCCACTTCCTTCACTGCGGAAATGCTCAGCTTCATGCCGCGGTTTTTTGGTCTGTCCGGCTGGGTATAAACGCCAACCACTTCGAACCCATCAGCGATGATTTTTTCCAGGCAGGTAGCCGCAATAGGCGGCGTACCCATAAAAACAACACGCATGGTGTCACTCCTCGTCAAATTCCAGTTCCTCCGGGGTCAGCAGTCGCTCCATGACCTCCGTATAAATGATGCCATCCAGGTGATCCAGCTCATGGCAGAAGCACCGGGCGATCAGTTCCTCACCCTCGGCTTCAAACCAATTGCCGTTCCGGTCCTGGGCACGGACTTTTGCCCAATACGGACGCTTAACCAGACCATATTTACCCGGAACGCTCAGGCAGCCCTCCGGGCCTACCTGCTCACCGTCTGTTGCCAGCAAAGAGGGATTGACCAACTCCAAAATCTCCTCACCGGTATCCACCAGCACTACCCGGCGCAAAATGCCCACCTGGGGCGCAGCCAGACCCACACCGCCGGAATCAATCAAGGTTTCTTTCATGTCCTCCAGCAATGTATGCAGCCTACGGTCAAATTTTTCCACCGGTTTGCAAACCTTATGCAAAGCAGGTTCTGCATCTGTCAATATTTTTCTTAATCCCATACTATCTCCTAATCAAAACCGTTCACATCCACAAATGCGCTGATCTGCCGGTTGTCTTTATCCCGGGAAAACTCCCGGAGTAAATGGGCAAGCAGCTGCCGCAAAGGGCGAGTCAGCTTACCGCGCAGAGTCAGACGGTAACGGTAGTTATAATTGATTTTCGCCACCGGACATGGCGCAGGACCTAAGCAATGAAGGTTTTCTGCGCTATACTGGGGCATTTTTAGCAAAGTAACCAGGCTATCCCGGAATTTCACCGCGCCACGCATGACAGCGGCTTCGTTCTCCCCGGTAAAATTCACCAAAGTCACATCCCCAAAGGGCGGACAGTTCTGCACCCGGCGCAGCTGCAATTCCAACTCATAAAAGCCTTCATAATCCTGCTTGGCAGCCAGATTGATGACCTTATGCTCCGGCACCATGGTTTGAATCATGGCCTGGCCTGCAGTATCTCCCCTGCCCGCTCGCCCCACAACCTGGGTGAGCATATTAAAGGTGGTTTCTGCTGCCCGGTAATTATCAGAATACAATCCCAGATCCGCATCCAGCACACCCACTAAAGTAACATCCGGCAAATTCAAGCCCTTTGCCACCATTTGTGTGCCAACGAGAACGGGAACATGTTCGTTTTTAAAATGATCTAAAATATGCTCATGGGTATTGGCCGCATTGACCGTATCTGCATCCATGCGGTCCACTTCCAGATCCGCAAACAGCGTTTTCAGCTCCTGCTGCACCTTTTGAGTGCCCGTGCCAATTCGTTTCATAGGTCCGCCGCATTCCGGGCAGCGGTCCACAGCAGGCTGAGAATAGCCGCAATAATGGCACATAAGCCGCTCATTGGCGCTATGGTAAGTCAATCTGGCACTGCAGCGGGGGCATTCCGGGGCTTTCCGGCAATCCACGCAGATCAAAGCACGGCTGTTACCCCGGCGGTTCAAAAACAAAATGGTCTGTTTCTTTTGATCTGCCGTTTCCCGGATAGCGCAACGCAGAGGCATACTTAAAGAAAGGTCGTTACCAACCTCCAATTCCTTGCGCATATCCACAATCTGCACCTGGGGCAAGGCTTTACCGTTATACCGGTTTTTCAGCCGATACAAAGTAAAAATCCCGGTTTTCGCCAGGTACATGGTTTGCACACTGGGGGTGGCAGACCCCAGCAAAACCAAGGCATTTTCTTTTGTTCCTCGCCACAGTGCAATTTCTTTTGCATCATAGCGGGGAGAATTTTCGGATTTATAAGAATGCTCCTGCTCCTCATCCAATATCAGCAGGCCCAAATCCGGGCAAGGGGCAAACACCGCAGACCGGGTGCCTACGACCACATTTGCCTGGCCGGACCGGACACGCTTCCATTGGTCATACCGCTCTGCTGTACCTAAAGAGCTATGCAAAATAGCAACCTGCTGCCCAAAATACGCTGCCATTAACCCCAACAATTGGGGCGTAAGCGCGATTTCCGGCACCAGGAGCATAGCCTGCTTCCCTTGCTCCAAGCATTGCTGGATCAATTTAATGTACACAGAGGTCTTGCCGGAACCTGTGATGCCATAAAGCAAAGCCACCCCGGGCTTTTCCTGCTGCATTTGCTGGCATAAGCCTTCAAACGCCGCATTTTGCTCCTCATTAAGCACCAACGGCCCCTCCAACTTCACAGGCTTGATCTGCCTGCAGCGCAAAACCTCACGCTCCGAAAGGGTCAAATACCCCATTTGAGCAAGCCGCTTGACTGTCCCCGGTTTTGCGCCGGTGTAATAGCAGATCTCTTTCACCGCTGCGCTGCCCACGGAGCACATAAGCTCCAATACAGACCTTTGCAATAATGCGGATTTGGGTCTGCTCCGGGCAAAATCCATAGCTTCCTCCGCGGAGGCTGCCAGAGTGGCGATCTGCTCGGTCTTGTCATTGGTCTTTCGTTGATATTCCTGGTCCGAAGATATCCACTTTTTTCGCAGCAAATAGGCAATTGCTTTGTCAAAAGCTTCTTCACCTACTACCAGCTGCCGCAATTGGGTATCCGACGCCTGACCGCCCAACTGCTGCATAAGCTGCAAAATGGACAACGCATCCGGCTGCCGGATCGATTTTTCCTGCCATGTACGGTCAGCTGTCAAAGCAAAGCTTTGTCGCATCTGAAACCATGCGCCAACCGGCAGCATGGTGCTGATGGCGTCAAAAAAGGTGCAGAAATACCGCTCCCGCATAAATGCTGCCAATCGCAGCATCCCATCACTGATCAGCGGCGTATCATCCAGCTTTTGCTCCACAACCTTCAAATCACCCCGGTCACCTTCTTCCAAAGAAAGCACAACGCCCTTGACCAGCCGGTTACCCCTGCCAAAGCTGACTGTAACACGGCAGCCGGGCTGCAGCTCCATATCCCGGGGGACGAAATAGGAATAGGGCTTATCAATGGCAAAATTAGCTGCCGATACAGCGATTTTTGCGATCATAAAGCCCAACTCCTTTTCTATCAATGCTTATATTCTTCCTTCAAGCTTGCAGTCAGCTTGCCTTCGGCGACCTCTCGAATTGCCAAAGTGACAGGCTTTTCGGTGAGCTCTTCCTGGGCTGCATCTGCATCAGCTGCGATCTGTCTTGCTCTCTGGGCAACCACATTTACCAATAGGTAACGGCTGTCCACATTCTTCAATAAATCTGCTACGGGGGGGTAAAGCATATTCAATCCTCCAATTATTTATCTGCCGTATCGGCAATGATTTTCAGAATTTTATCAGCACAGGCTTCCACCTGGTCGTTGATCACTACATGATGATATTTAGGCCGCTGCTCCATTTCCCAGGTGGCCCGTTCCAGGCGGATCTTGATCTGATCCTCCTTGGTATCACCCCGGCTGCGGAGTCTGCGTTCCAGTTCCTCTAAGGAAGGAGGCGCAATGAAGATCAGCACCGCATCGGGCCGCTTCTTCTGCACCGCAAAAGCACCGTTGGGCTCAATATCCAAGATCACATTGGCCCGGGCAAGCTTTTCTTCCAACTGGTCACGGGGGGTGCCATAGAATTTATCCATGTGCCCGTCATATTCCACAAATGCATCCTCCCGGATCATCTGCTGGAATTTTTCATTGGAAACAAAGTAATAATGTACGCCCTCCACCTCATTGGGGCGGGGACTGCGGGTGGTGGCAGATACAGAAAATGCCAGATCCTCCCGCCGTGACATCACATTGGAAAGCACTGTACTTTTCCCAACACCGGAAGCACCGGAGATCACAAACAAATGCCCTTTACTCATGCTGCTTCTCCTTTTCATCCATTCGCTGCCCCAATGCATCCGGGGTCAACGCAGACAGAATCACATGGTCCGTGTCCATTAAGATCACGGATTTGGTTTTATGCCCGTAGGATGCATCAATGAGCATTCCCCGCTCCTTGGCCTCCTGCACCACACGCTTGATAGGCGCAGAATCCGGGTCCAACACGCTCAGTATGCGTTCAGCCGCCAAAAGACTTCCAAATCCAATATTGATCAGTTTCATAGCATCCTCTTATTCAATGTTCTGCGTCTGTTCACGGATCTTTTCCAGCTCCGCCTTAATATCCACGACCACGCGGGCCAGGGCCACATCGGTGCATTTAGAGCCGATGGTATTGGCCTCCCGGTTCATTTCCTGCAGCAGGAAATCCAGCTTTCTGCCCACTGCGCCGCCGCCATCCAGCATGGTGTTCATCTGCTCCAAATGGCTGCGCAGACGGACAGTTTCTTCATCCACCGCCACTTTATCCGCAAAAATGGCAGCTTCAGTCAGAATGCGGCTTTCGTCAATATTGGTATTTTCCAGCACCTCACGAAGCTTATTTTCCAGCCGGGTACGGTAATCAGCAACGGTCTTGCCATTGCCCTGCTCCACCACCGCAACATATTCCAAAATGGTGTTGCCACGGGTGCGCAGGTCCTTATCCAAAGCAGCGCCCTCGGTGCAGCGCATGACATCATAGCCCTCCAACGCCTTTTGTACCACCTGCATTAAATCATTCAGCAGCTGCTCCTCATCCACCTGAGGCTTATCCACAATAAACACATCCGGCAGTCTGCTGGCAACTGAAACGCTGATATCGTCCGCCACGCCATACTCGCTGACCATTTGCCGCATGGCCTGCAGATAACCCTCCAAAACATTCTGATTCAGTTGGATGCTGACCTCCTCACCGCCTTCGCTGCGCATGGAGATATACACATCCACCTTACCTCTGGAAACCGACGCCTTCACAGCCTGCTTCACTGCATCCTCAGCAAAGCTTAACAGCCTGGGAAGCCGTACGGAGCAATCCAGATAGCGGTTATTTACGGAGCGCAGCTCCACGGTAAACTCACGGCCATTGACAGTTTCCACCGCACGGCCATAGCCGGTCATACTCTTTATCAAGGTCATTATCCCCTTTATCTTATTTCTTTTCCGTAATCGTGGCAGGAATCATATATTCTCCCAAAACACCCACATCCTGATAAATAGCGCTGAACAGGATTTTAGCATTATAGCGTTCTGTGCCCACAGTAGCTCCGGTCAGATCCACCATAACCGTGATATCTTCCTTGCTCATTTGAGAAACCAAAGCAGCGCTGCCACGGACAGTCACTTCCACGACCTTGGCGACCAGGTCCGCATTCAAGCCTTCCGGCAGATTCTCATAACGGATCTGATTGGCCAGGAAGGTATAGGTCATCAATTCCGGAAGGGTCACAGTTGCTGTGACCTTTGTGATGCCGGTCTCATTCATTACATCCTGGGGTAGCTTGATGTCAAATTCAAACTCACCGCTCTCCATCACCTCAGCCAAATCTATACTGCCGACCACCAGCTCATCCATATTGGCAAGGATGGCCTCCGGACCGGAAATAGAAATGGTGGTTTCAGACAGTTCCACCTTCGTGTTTTCCTCAGTTGCACCGCCGCCCGCAGTCAGCTCCACAACCAGCGGAATCTCTTTATACATCACGATGGGCACTTGCACGGAAACTTCGCTGATTTCATTTTCTGCATTTTCGTCCATAATGGTAAGGCCATTAACGGGCGTACCCTGGCGGTCAACCAGCACAATAGGTAATGTTTCTTCAATATCCGCGTTGTGGCCTGTCAGATCCACGGTCACAACCGCTTCTGCCACAGTATTGACAAATGCCTTGGGGCCGGTGACGATAATCTCCTCACGACTCAATACTTCTTTGCCTTTAATATAACTATCCGGTGTGGAACCGATAAATTTTACCGTAATAGGGATCTTCTTTTCCAGCCGCTCCACCACAACCAGCTTCACAAAGCCGGGATCAGCCTGCGCCGTCACATTTCCAGGCACACGAACATTGCAGAGCGCCTCATGGGTGCCGGCATCGTAAATGGAGGAAAGGTCCACTTCTACCGTAATGTCAGATTTATCCAAATTGTTCAGATCCCGGCGGTTACCTGCCAGCTTCACATCCACAGTCAAGTCTGTGTCAGAGGTGATCATAACGCCTCTTTGCCAAAGGATCTTTTGGCTGGGAATGCTCACGGGAACATTGTGGATCGTGGCTTCAGAACCGGGGCTGACAACCATGACCACATACAGCCAAAGTCCGAATGCCATGAGCAAAGGAAACAGGATCTTAAAGACCTTATTCTCAAAAATAGATTTAGCCTTCATTTTTATCCTCCTTCTCCTTCTTCTGCAGCTTTTGGCGAAGCTTGACCACTACATTTTCCGCTTCAGCGCCGTCGGAGGGGCACAGTTCATTCAGGAGCAGCCGCTCCAGAGTTTGGGGTGCCAAATGCCGCTTGAGCATACCGCCCACCGCCACGGAAATTGCGCCGGTCTCCTCAGAAACCACCACCACTACCGCGTCAGAAGCCTCGCTCATGCCCACTGCTGCGCGGTGCCGTGTACCAAGCTCTGCACTGAGCCGGCGGCTTTCAGAAAGGGGCAGCACACAGGCAGCCGCAGCCACACGGCCATCACGGATGATCATAGCGCCATCGTGCAGGGCAGCCTTGGGAAAAAATACATTCAGCAGCAATTGAGTGGAAACCTGGGCATCGATCATGGTGCCGGTTTTAAAGTATTCATCCAGGCGGTTATCCCGGGAGAATACGATCAGCGCTCCCACACGGTCACGGCTCATAACCTCACAGGCTTCCACCACCTGGGAGATCACCGGACGCAGCTCCTGCTCCGGCTTGGCTGTACCGAACATCTTTTTAAATTTCATACTGCCCAAATGATCGATCATCCGGCGCAGCTCCGGCTGGAACAAAACCACCAAAGCAATCAAGCCAACTGCCAGGAACTGATCCAAAATAAAGCTCAAAGTGTGCAGCTTAAAAATCTCCGTCAACCAGGAAATCGCCACCACCGCAATAACAACTTTTGCGATCCGGGATGTACCGGTGGTGCGAAACAGCGGCAGCATCATGTAAATCAAAAAAGCCACCACAAGAATATCCAATATGTCTTTCCATTGTATACTCACTATCTGCCGCAGCAGCATCAGTATGTTCTCCATAAGCTCCCCCGATCCAATTTTATGCAATATACACAACGATTACCAAGCAATTGGTATAACAAGCCTATTATCCATCCCATTATAGCGGAAAGTGCCAATAATAGCAAGAGTAAATCGCAAAATTTTTTCGTCCTCCGGTTTGCGGTACGGCAGCACCGCAAACCGGATTTTTATTACATTTGTGCAAGCGCATAAATTATCGCATCTGTATGCGCATCCTTTGATCCATGTCCAAAGCTGACCCGTACAGTCCCGGTTTGCAAAGTACCTGCGCTTTCGTGGGCCAAGGGTGCGCAATGCAATCCTGCCCGGACTGCCATACCCCGCTGTCCCAATCGGTTAGCGCATTCTTCACAGTCTATAGGCGGCACGAAGGACACAACGCCCCCTTGAGCTTTGCCGGAATACACCTGCAGCCCCAGCTTTTGCAAACCTTGAACGCAACGACTGAGCTGCCGGCGCTCTTTCTGCAAAATCCGCTCCAGGCCAAGCTGACTAACCGCTTCCATCCCTGCCCGCAAACCGGCAATCCCAGGCACATTCAGCGTTCCCGCCTCCGCCGCCTCCGGAAGATAATCCGGCATATTGGGATTCACAGAATCCGACCCCGTCCCCCCAAACAGCAACGGCTTCGGCATATCGCCGCACAGCAAAAGCCCTGTTCCCTGCGGGCCCAGTAAGCCTTTATGCCCGGGCATGGCAATAAATTCCGCCCCAAGCCGCTTCAAGCTGATGGGCAAAGTGCCCGCAGACTGAGCAGCGTCTATAATAAACGGCACACCGTACTGTTTACAAAGCAGGGCCATATGCTCCACCGGCAAAATATAACCAAATACATTTGAGCAATGGGTAAACACCGCCACATCTGCCCCGGCTTTCAATGCATCTTCAAACCGCTGCAAGGTGTCCGCCGGATCAAACAGCTTTCTCCCTGCCACAAGTATATTCGCATGCCTTCCATACAAAGGTCTGGTCACCGCATTATGCTCAAAACCGGAAATCACCACCCGGCTTCCCGGCTCCACCAAAGTATTGATCGCCAAATTTAAGCCATGGGTGCAATTTTGGGTAAATACCACCTGCTCCGGCTGGCAATCAAACATTCCAGCTGCCTGCTCCCGGCAGGCAAAGACCGTTTTTGCCGCCTCCATGGCAGCCTTATGCCCGCCTCTGCCGGGATTGGCGCATTGTTCCATAGCTTTTTGCACAGCTGCATAAACTGCCTTTGGTTTGTAAAAGGATGTGGCGGCATTATCCAAATAGATCATATAACCATTTCCTCCATGGTGTTATCCGCTTTCACATAATAGATCTTTCGAAACGGTATTTGACTTTCCCGCAGCAACGCAGCAGCCTGGGTGATATATGCCGGCTGCAAATGCAAACTGTAACCACAGCCCTGCTGCTCCATCCGTCTGGGTGTTCTTCGCAATGTGCATCCGATTCCCGCCCGTCGCAGCAGCCCCTCCCCTCTTTGGGCAGGGGTAACGGAGCGGAAGGTGATCATACAATGATTCATAAACAAAACCTCCCGGACTAACTTATGTCCGGGAGGTCGAAAAAGTGCGTATTTCGTTATTACAATGTTTCCAGCAAACAAACTGCGTGGCAGGACATACCGCTGCCGTCACCGGTGAAGCCAAGGCGCTCTTCCGTGGTGGCTTTCACATTGATCTGCTGAAGCTGGATCTGCAAGGTGCGGGCAATATTCTCCTGCATAAGAGGAATATAATCCTTCAGCTTAGGCTTTTGGGCAATCATAGTCACATCAATATTACCCACCTGATACCCGGCGGCTGCAATGCGCTGACCAACAATTTCCAACAGCATTATGGAGCTGATACCCTTGTATGCCGGGTCTGTATCGGGAAAATGTCTGCCGATATCTCCCAAAGCCGCTGCGCCCAACAGCGCATCCATCACCGCATGGACCAAAACATCCGCATCTGAATGCCCATCCAGGCCCTTTTCATATTCGATCTTCACGCCGCCCAGGATCAGATCTCTGCCGTCCACCAGGCGATGTACATCATAACCGTGACCGATTCTCATTGCATTTCCTCCCAAAGCATTTGTGCCAGCTTCAGATCTATGGGGGTGGTGACTTTAATGTTCCGCTCATCGCCCTCCACGATCCGCACGCACATGCCAATTCGCTCCACTGCGGAACAATCGTCCGTAATCGGTGCGTTTTCTTCCCGGGCTTTTTTCAACGCGCCACGCAGAATATCAAAATCAAACACCTGGGGCGTCTGAATAGCCTGCAAAGCTCTTCTGTCCGGGGTGCTTTCCACCATGCCGCCCACCACGATCTTGGTGGTGTCCTTTACGGGGATGCCCGGGGCGGCTGCGCCATAAGTATTGGCTGCCCGTACCACCCGGTCAATAAGCTCCCAGGTAACCAAAGGTCTTGCGCCGTCCTGCACCGCCGCCAGCTGCACCTTGCCGGAAAGGGCATTTAAGCCGTTATGGACTGACTCTGCCCGGTCTGCACCGCCGACCACCACCGCAATAACCTTATCAAAATCCTTACACAATCCCATTATAGGGCGGATCAAATCCTCCCGGGTGACCACCACGATCTCTTTTATGGCGGGACACTCCTGAAAGGCCCGGACAGTTTTTACGATCATGGGCTCTCCGTCCAGGGTTGCCATGACCTTATCGATCCCACCCATACGGGAAGCATTCCCTGCAGCCACAATAACCGCGCCGCAATAGCGCAGCTTCAGAAGCTTCCGGGAGGGTTTTGTGTATTTCTTTATGTTCATAATCAAAGCTCCTTGATCAGCTTTTTAAAATAATTGCCACGCTCCATGAAATTCTTGAATTGATCAAAGGCAGCGCAGGCCGGGCTCATAAGGACCACATCCCCGGAAGCTGCATCCCGGGCGCTGCGGAATACTGCATCGGTGAAATCTGCGCAATCGATCAACTCCGGCTTGCCCGGGGCATACTCCGGCGCATTTTCCACTGCCTGGCGAATCTGCTTAGCAGTGGCACCATTGAGATACACCGCCTTGGTGTGCCGGCAAATATAGGGTCCAAGCACATCAAAGGGAATGTGTTTGTCATAGCCTCCGGCAATTAAAATCACCTTTTGGTCAAAGCTTTTCAGGCCAGCAATGGTACGGGTGGGCGAAGACGCAATGGAATCGTTATAAAACTTCACGCCGTCTTTGACCCGCACCAGCTCAATGCGGTGCTCCACACCTCCAAAGGTGGCAGCCACCTGCCGGATGGTTTCATCCTCCGCCAAGCCCTCCACCGCAGCAATGGCAGCCATATAATTCTCGATATTATGAACACCGGGAATGGCAATAGTGTTTACATCCAAAACCCGGGTGCCGTTCCGGCAGATCCAATTCCCTTCCATCTGCACATAGCCGCTGCCCTGCCGGGAGAAAAAGCGGGTGATGCCCTTGCCGGCAAAACCAGCAGTGATGGCATTATCTCCGTTGAGAATCAGCTTATCTGTGGCAGACTGATAATGGAACAAATTGGTTTTTGCCCAAATATATTCCTCCATATCCTTATGGACATCCAAATGATTGGGCGCAAGATTGGTGATCACCGCAATTTGGGGCGAACGCTCCATATCCATCAACTGGAAGGAGCTGAGCTCTACCACCGCAAAATCCTCTTCTGCCATTTCGTCGGCCATAGAAAGCAAGGGTGTGCCGATATTGCCGCCCAGCCAGACCTTCTTCCCTGCTGCCTTCAGCATTTCAGAGATCAGGGTCGTGGTCGTGGTCTTACCGTCGGAGCCGGTGACCGCAATGGTAGTACAAAAAC
>JAZNSR010000017.1:0-11318 GCA_045591335.1 Faecousia sp. | reverse complement strand
GGTGGAACAGTTCTTCCATTCCAGAAGTAAGCGTATGACCGTTTCTGTGGCCTTTGTGCTGCTGACAGTGGGCCTTTCCATGCTGGACTTTTCCATTGGACCTGTCCACTGCAGCTTCAGCCTGCTGCTGGTGTGCATGATGACCGGCACGGTGTTCTGCAACATCTGCGACACCTCCGAGGAGTTAATGGACCGTGTGGACGGCTGGACTATGCCGTTGAATGTGCTGTTTTTTGTGATTTCCGGCGCAGAGCTGGATTTGAATGTGCTGATCCAGCCTATGACGCTGATCATCGGCATGATCTACATTCTGTCCCGGTCTGCAGGCAAATACTTCGGCTCCGGCATCAGCTGCCGGCTGACCCACCGTTCCAAGGCCATTTGCGACAATTTGGGCATCACTCTCTTGCCCCAGGCAGGCGTTGCTCTGGGCATGGCGCTGACTGCATCCACTCTGACAGATGGCGCATTGGTGCGCAATGTGGTTTTGTTCAGTGTGTTGGTGTATGAGCTGGTAGGCCCTGCACTGACCAAACGCAGCTTGATGGCCGCCGGTGAGATTCAGCCCGAGGGCCGCACCAGCGCGAGAAAACTGAACGAACAGTAAATATCTCCATTATAAAACCGAGGCTTGATGCCTCGGTTTTTGCTTCATTATTTGAAAAAATGGTTGACAAATATAGACTATTACTATAGTATAGACTATAGCAATAGTCTTGGAGGGGTTATATGAAAGACAAGCTTTTTGACAGCGAGGCCAAGGTGATGGAAATTATATGGAAAAAGAGTCCCATTTCCGCAAAGGAAATCAGTCTGATCGCCGGGGAAACCATCGGCTGGAACAAAAACACCACCTATACGGTGCTGAAAAAGCTGGAAGCCAAGGGCTTTATTCAGCGGCAGGATCCGGGCTTTATCTGCACGCCTCTGGTGACCCAAAGTCAGATGCGGAAATCCGAGGTGGCGGGTTTGGTCACTAAATTATTCGGCGGCTCCCGTAAGGCGCTGTTTTCTGCGTTGCTGGAGGACGAGCCCTTGTCAGAGGAGGAGCTTTCCGCCTTGCGCAGGTTCATTGAAACCAGGTGACGGATATGCTTCAGGAAGTATTTTACTGGCTGTTCAATATGAGCATAACCGCGGCGGTCACCGGCGGGTTGGTTTTGCTGGTCAGAGGGATTAAAAAGCTCCCGAGACGGCTGGCGGTGCTCCTTTGGGCAGTTCCGTTTTTGCGGATGGTAATTCCCTTTGGGCTTAACAGTCCCTATAGCCTTATGACCCTACTGTCCAGAATCACCACCAAAACGGTGGTGGTGTATCAGCCCTTTAATAAGCTGACTGTTTCTATGATGAACAGTGTGACGGCAGCGGATACATATTTTCCCATCACCTATAGGGTCAGCATTTTGGAAAATGTGTTTGAAATTGCCGCGGTGATCTGGGCCATCATTTTTCTGGCGCTGCTTCTGACGCTGGCGGTATTGTATGTCTCAACATTGCATGAAATGAAGGATGCGACCCACCTGCAGGACAATGTGTATCTTTCTCATAAGGTTTTGTCTCCGGCGGTATATGGCATCTTCAAGCCGAAAATTATTTTGCCTGCGTCCTATCAGGGCCAGGAGCTGACTCTGGTGCTGCTCCATGAAAAAATGCATATCCGCCGTGGGGACAATTTTTGGCGGATGCTGGGCTTTGCGGTTGCTGCGCTGCATTGGTTCAATCCCTTGAGCTGGCTGTTTTTGAAGCTGTTTTTGGCTGATCTGGAATTAGCGTGCGACGAGTGTGTGCTTGCCAAGCTGGGCAGCGGGCATGCCAAGGAATACGCCATGACGCTTTTGAAAAGCAAGGAGACAGCGGCGGTGTTTGCTTCGGCCTTTGGGGGCGCAAAGATCCGCACCCGTATTGAAAATATCCTCTCGTTTCGGAAAATGACCTGGTTTTCGCTGACGGCAGCTTTGGTTTTGATCGGCCTTGTTTTCTATGTACTGCTGACAAATGCGGGATGAAAGGAGTAATTATGAAAAATAAATCCTTTAATTTGTATTATTTGTTTGCATGCCTGGGGGTTTTGGCGGCTTCGTACTATCCGCTTTCCATGGGGGTCCGTGTGATTACGGATATGCTGGCGGATGGAACGGTCCTGAAGGAGAATTACCCCAAATATATCATTCCCTATACTCCTATATGCGTGGCGGTCATTCTGGCGGTTTTGTGTATGCCCCTGTGCATCCGCCTGCTGAAAAGATTTGCGCTGCTGGGCGGTGCTTCTTTGGCAACCGGTGCGTTTTTTGGGCTGGAATGGCTGTTTGAGCAAAAGGTGGTGGTGACCACAGCGGAAACCGTGGTCAAGCTGGAAGATTGGCAGATGTTCATGTGTTATACTCCGCCGGGGGGTTGGGGCGAAGCGGTTACTACCTACAAGACCCAAACCGCGGTGGAAATTCTGATGGGCGACTATAGCCCCGCATTTAAGCTGCATTTTTATGTGATTTCCATTGTGCTGATCCTCACCTTGCTCAATTGCCTGTATGGCTTTGGGCAAATGCTGAAAACCGGCGACAGCAGCAGGCTTCGGGCTTTGGTTTTGCAGTCGGTATGCTCGCTGGTGTTTTTGGGACTTTGCATTTTGGCGTGCTTCACAGCCTTTTGGAGGGACGGGAGCATCCAGGTGTCAGCCTTGTCCGCCATTTTAATGAGTGTGTTTTTTATCCTTTTGGGTGTGTGCACAGGCGTGTTTTTGGGCTCGTTTCTTTTGGGAAAGCCCAGGGTAGCTTCTGTTTGGCTGCCGTCGGCGGTGGCATTTTCCATGACGCTGATCATGTATGTGGGCGAAATGATCCTTTTGAACGGGCATCTTTACCGGTTTGGTACGGGCTGGTTTTTTGATGGCATTCCGGGGATCGTGCTGGCACCGGTGGATATTTTGGTGATCTGCGCCGCCGGCCTTGTGAACCTTGCTATCTGCGGCATATTAAACGCAAAAGGGAAATGAAAATGTTGTGTCATTGCGAGGCTGCTTGCAGCCGTGGAAATCTCTGGAGTTAGTAGTATTTTGTAGTCAATAAAATCTTGCAAATGTGCAATTGGCAACTGTTTATTTCGCTGTTTAAAGTGTGGTGGGATATGATATGAAAAGAATAAAACTGTTTATGTGTTTTTTGGGGATTATTTGTTGCATGCTTGTTTCGTGCGATAAGGAAGAAGTAAATAATATGAACACTACCGGTGAAATTTTGCAAGGATTTCATATAGACAATACATCTTCATTGTCAAGTATACTTAAAAATACATACAGCCTACAAGAATTTAAAGATTATTTTGGGGAATTTCCACCGAATGTATTATTTATGTATAATTCTTCTAATACAAGAAAATGTTTTACAATTGAAGATGTAAATAACCATTTTCCAATTGAGTGTATTAGGCAAAATGGAGATATTGTGTTCTATTCTATCTATAATGTGGCTGAAGGTGGATACTTTTACATATTTTGGGCAAACATAGTGGAACCGCTTTATGCAACTGATGAACTCTCCCAAGGCGCTTCAGTTTGTTTTGTGACATATATTTCTTCATTGAGAGACTTCTCTGACTTTAGCTCAATAAAAGAGGAAAGTAGTACAGCTGAAGATGTTGCACAAATTGATCAGGCATTAGAAATATCCTTTTTAATATCTAGCGGAATACGTTCTTTTAGCCTTTTAAAGGATGGTCAAATGTTGGAGATTCTGTATAGCCACAACGATGAAATAAAGGCAAGAAATGATTTGCTCGTTAAAAAGATCAGCGTTATTTCTAAAGAAAAAGCGCAAACTGCGTCCTATTTGGCTTCTATTTATGCAAAAGATTTGCCATAAGGCGAGAACACGGATTTTAGAAAAAAGGGGACGATTTTGTTTTCTCATGCCTTGCCTGGCTGCGATATGATACAAATTTACCTATGTTCGCAGGCATATTGCAAGGCGCAGCATATATTGAGTGTATAGCGGTATATCGAAAATTCCGTAGGGATTTATATCGACAAAATGCCTTTGGGAGAGAGATGAATCACATGAAAAAAGTATTTGCGTTTATGTTAGTTCTAATTATGGCGTTGGGTGCAATGGGATGCGCCAACCGAACACAGATTGCCCAGGACGATATTGTGGATAAAATCTATGTTTATGAAAAAGACGGTTGCGGCAGCGATTTTACCATTGAGATCAAAGCAGACGGAACATTCACCTATTATGAAGGCATGTTAAGCAGCCATCTTGGCAGGGGAGAATGGGTGTACTTAGATGGAATGCTCACATTAACGGAAAAGACGGTTCGGTTTAAAGACGCTTCTGAATTGGAGGAAGTGACCGTTTCCTACAGCTTCTCGGTGAAGAAAGACACCTTGGTTTTTGAGGATAACGGTGTGGATAATTTTCGGTATGTAAAAGTAAAAGACGGAGAAAAATTCCTTGCCCCAAAAGTGCGGGTTGATAGTTGACAATTGATCGTTGACAGCTGAAATTATCCGCTATTCACTCTTAATTATCAACTTGAACAATGCGTGATGCGTCATAAGCTTAGAGTTATAATGCAACTGCGTTGCAATTAGGAATTTGGCGTTGCCAAATGTTATGATAGGATTGCTCAAGGCAATCATAGTTAAAAAGAGCAACCGGGCAAAAGCCAGGTTGCTCTTTTGGTTATTATTCCATAATTGTGCCGTCCGGGTGGAACAAGGGCAGCTTTTCCAGGTAGATCAGATCTGTCCGGTTCTGGGCGTCGCCCTCTGCCAGCACAGCCATACGGCCTGCAATGATGCCGCCGGCCTTTTCTACCAGGGCCTCCAAAGCCAGCAGACTTTCGCCGGTGGAGATCACATCGTCCACGATCAGGATTTTTTTGCCCTTCATGAGCTCTGCGTCTGCGGTGTCCAGGTAGAGCTTTTGCTCCTTGGCGGTGGTGATGGATTTGACGCTGGCTTCAAACACGCCGGTCATATACAGCTTGGGGCCTTTGCGGGCCAGGATGTACTTGGGGGCGTTGGTCTGGCGGGCCATTTCATGGGCCAGGGGGATGCCCTTTGCCTCGGCGGTGATGATATAGTCATACTCCGGAGCTTTTTTCAGCAGCTCCCGGGCGCAGGCAACGGTGAGCTCCTGGTCACCAAAGATCACAAAACCGGCAATATACAAAGAATCGGTGACCTTGCAGATGGGCAGATCCCGCTCCAGGCCGGCAACTTTCATACGGTAATACATAAATCATCCTCCTTTGATGATAAAAACCAGAACTTATTATACGAAAATAGAGAAAAAAGTCAATCCCTTATGGGAATTGCCCTTGATTTCATAAAAATTATATCACAAAAAATCCCGTTAGGAAAGGGAAAAGCCGGAAAAAATGCTTTTTATGGAAAAAGGATAGATTTTTGTATTATTTTCCGCTATAATAGGAATGTTATTAAATATAAGGAGGAGACCCTTATGAAGCTTAATTATAAGCGCACCATTCTGGTAGGCTTTGCTTTTTTTCTGATAAGCGCATTTTGGCAGGCCTACGATAATGCGATCCCTCTGACCTTGACCAATAAATTCGGCATGTCCCAGGGCCTTTCCGGCATTATTATGGCGCTGGATAATATCCTGGCAGTGATCCTGCTGCCGGTGTTCGGCGCACTTTCCGATAAGCACAACGGCAAATACGGCAAGCGCACCCCCTTTATCGTCATCGGCACGGTGCTGGCGGCTGTGGCCTTTGTGGGACTGAGCTTTGTTGACAATGTGCAGTTGAAGAATCTGAACGCGGTTTCCCAGCTGGAAGATCCCGCTGCACTGACTCAGATCTATGAATCCCAGGCAGATAAACAGCTGTTGACCCCCGAGGGCGAGGAATTCGTGCTGGGTGAGCAGTTTACTTTGGAGCAGTTCACCGCCATCCGTATGCAGACCACCGATGAAAACGGCGAGACGGTTTCTGATCCCAACTATACCAACTATGTTGCTCCTGCCCGCCAGGCCTATGCGTGGCAGGTGACCACCCAAAGCCCCACAGCACTGATCTTCTTCGTGGCGCTGCTGCTGGTGGTGCTGCTGTCCATGTCGCTGTTCCGGTCTCCGGCGGTGGCGCTGATGCCCGATGTAACAGTAAAGCCCTTGCGCAGCAAGGCCAATGCCATTATCAACCTAATGGGTACTGCAGGCGGCATTTTGGTGCTGGTGCTGGGCATGGTGTTTGCTACCTCCGCTGCCCGCAACAGCTTAATGAGCTACACCACCTTCTTTGGCGTGGTGGCGGGCGTGATGCTGACTGCCTTGGCTATCTTCCTGCTCACTGTCCGTGAAAAGGCATGGAGCCGGCAGATGCAGGAGGATAGTGTGCGCTTTGGCATCGAGGAAGAAGAGGAGCAGTCCGGTGAACAGCGGCAGCTGACCGGCAGCGAAAAGCGCTCTCTGATTCTGATTCTGGCATCCATTGCCCTTTGGTATCTGGGCTATAATGCCGTCACCTCCAAGTACTCCGTTTACGCCAGCAATATTCTGCAAAAAGACTATAACACCACCTTGCTTTTGGCCCAGGCCGCAGCCATTGTAGCTTATTTGCCTGTGGGCATGATTGCCTCCAAGGTGGGCCGGAAAAAGACCATTTTGGCAGGTGTTTTGATGCTGGCCACCGCTTTCGGTGTGGCAGGCTTCCTGCGCGCGGGCAGCTCCACCTTGCTGATCAACGCCATGTTTATTTTGGCAGGTATCGCCTGGGCAACTATCAATGTCAACTCCTTCCCCATGGTGGTGGAGATGTGTTCCGGCGGTGATATCGGCAAGTATACAGGCTTTTATTACACGGCCTCCATGGCGGCCCAGGTGATTACGCCCATGTTCTCCGGCTTCTTGATGGATAAGATGGGTATGACCGTTCTGTTCCCGTATGCAGCCATTTTTGTGGCATTGGCATTTGTGACCATGCTGCTGGTGAAGCATGGCGACAGCAAGCCTGCTGCCAAAAAGGGACTGGAAGCAATGGATGTGGATGATTAAGCTATGAAATATGTATTGATTGCTTTGTTGATTTTGTTGGCGTTGGCGCTGCTGGGGGCGGTGGGTTATGTGCTTTCCACCCGTTGCGGCGGTGATCATCCCTGGCAGCGAAAGCTGCGCCGTTATGCCTACGCCCACCGGGGCCTGCATGACGATACCAAGCCGGAAAACAGCCTTGCGGCTTTCCGGGCTGCGGTGGCGGGCGGTTACGGTATGGAGCTGGATGTGCATTTGTTGAAGGATGGCACTTTGGCAGTGATCCATGATCATGATTTGCTCCGGGTCACCGGTCAGGAGGGAAAGGTGGAGGATCTGGATGCCCAGGATCTTTGGAACTTCCGTCTGCAGGGCACCGATGAAATGATCCCCACTTTGGATGAGGTACTGGATCTGGTCAATGGTGCTGTGCCGCTGATCGTGGAGCTGAAATGCGCCGGCAAAAATGTGGCAGCCCTGTGCCAAGCCGTTTGCGACCGGCTGGATAACTACAAGGGGCTTTACTGTGTGGAGTCTTTTGATCCCCGGTGCGTCCGGTGGTTCAAAAAGAACCGCCCGGACATTATGCGCGGGCAGCTTTCGGAGAATTATTTCCATTCCAAGGTGAAAGTTCCTTTTGTTGTGAAGCTGGGCATGACCTGCCTGGTCACCAATTTTTTGACCCGTCCCCATTTTGTGGCATATAGATTTGAAGACCGTGGGCACTTTTGCAACACCCTGGTGAAAAAGCTTTGGGGTGCTACCCGGGTGACCTGGACGGTGCAGACCAAAGAAGAATATATCCAGGCCAGAAAAGAGGGCTGGATCGTTATTTTTGAAAGCTTTAAACCATGAAATTTGCTTTTTATACCCTTGGATGCAAGGTCAACCAATATGAGACCCAGGCCATGGAACAGCTGCTGCTGGCTAAGGGGCATGAACTGGGACAGTTTTCTGAAAACTGCGACGGTTATGTGATCAACACCTGCTCGGTGACCGCCGTTGCGGACAAGAAAAACCGGGCGGTGATCCGCCGCTGCCGGAAGCAGGCACCGGATGCTATTTTGGCGGTTTGCGGCTGTTATCCTCAGCATGATCCCCAGGCGGCGGAAAAGCTGGGAGTGGATGTGATCGGTGGCAGTGGGGAGCGGGAAGCCTTTATTGACCGGCTTTTGGCAGCCTGCCGGGACCGTAAGCCCTCTGTGCAGGTGGATAACGCCCTGCGCCGCAGGGAGTTTGAGGTTTTACCCGCCGGCGGCCTGGAGGGGCGCACCCGTGCCATGCTGAAGGTCCAGGACGGCTGTGTGAATTTTTGCACCTATTGCATCATTCCCTATACCCGCGGCCCTATTCGCTCTGCCCCCCTGGCTTTGGCGGTAGAACAGGCGGAGGCTTTGGCGGCCCAGGGATACCGGGAAATTGTGATCACCGGCATTGAGATTGCTTCCTGGGGCGCGGATCTGCCGGGTAAGCCCCATTTGGGGGAGTTGATCGCCGCAATTTGCGGGGCAGTTCCCCAGGTGCGGATCCGGCTAGGTTCTTTGGAGCCCCGGATCGTCACCGAGGATTTTTGCAAGACTTTGGCGGCATGCGCCAAGCTTTGCCCTCAGTTTCACCTTTCCATGCAGTCCGGATCGGACACGGTGCTTGCCAGGATGAAGCGCAAGTACGATACTGCCCGATATTTGGAAAGTGTGCAGTTGTTAAAGGCTTATTTCCCCGGTTGTGCCATTACCACAGATATGATCGTGGCCTTTCCTGGGGAAACGGAGGAAGAATTTGCCCAAAGCCTGGCCTTTATGGAGGTGTGCGGCTTTGCGGATATGCATATTTTTCCCTATTCCCGCCGCCCCGGTACGCCTGCGGATAAAATGCCCGGGCAGCATGGCAATCAGGTGAAGGAGCAGCGCAGCAAGCAGGCCGTCGCCTTGGCACAGCAGCTTTCAGAAAAATACAGAAAAACACTGATTGGTACGGTGCAGCAGGTTTTATTTGAAGAATCCGCGGGAGAATATTATACAGGGCATGGGCTTAATTATGTGAAGGTTTATGTGCCCGGCAGGGAGCTGCATAATCAGACTCTCCCGGTGGAAATCGTAGGACTGTATGCGGATGGGCTTTTTGGCAAGTTGATAATAGAAAGTTGAAACTTTCCATTCATAAAAATTTTACTCCCGTGGGGGCAGACAAAACGGGAGAAATGTGTTATACTATACAGAAGTCCTTTCTGGACAGTATTCTTGACCCTGGAAAAGGAGGTGTTTCCTTTGAAATATTGGCGCGGATATTTGGTTGCTGTTATCACGCTGATTGCGGCATGGGTAATGCATCAGTTTGCGGCAGCCCATACAAAATTGGTGGATATGGTGTACCCTTACATGACGAGATTATTGCAGACCAATCTGGCGCAGTGGTCCTCCGGCGTGGATTTCTGCCTTTGGCAGTTATTGGTGCTGCTGGGTTTGGTGGCGCTGTTGGTGACTGTGGTGTTGATGGTCATATTTCGCTGGAATCCTTTGCAATGGTTTGGTTGGGTGCTGGCGGCGGTGGCCACGGTGGTTATGCTCCATGTGGGCATCTATGGCATGAATCAGCATGCCGGCTCTATTGCCCAGGATGTGCACCTAAACACTGCGGAATATTCCGTTTCGGCTTTGGAGGATGCAGCCAATTATTATCTGGAGCAAGCCACAACCCTGGCTCCCCAGATCGCCCGTGACAGCGGCGGCAAACCCAAGGCGGCGGATTTTCAGCAGCTGGCGGAAAATGCCGGCAAAGGATTTGAAATTCTCACCTATGAAAAGGAATATGCTATTTTTGCAGGCTCTACGCTGCCAGTGAAGCAGCTGGGTTTCAGCGGCTTGTACGGTGGCACTGCGGGCAGGCATTTTTGGCTGACCGGCGAAGCGGCAGTGAATCCCAATGTGCCCGCTGTGGGTATGCCTTTTGTGATGTGTAAGTATATGGCGCAGAGAATGAGTGTTGCCCGGGATGGAGATTCCGGTTTTGCGGCATTTTTGGCATGTACGGTCCATGAGGATGTGAAATTCCAGTACAGCGGCTATTTGATGGCTTTCCGGGAGTGCTACAATGCTTTGGCATCCCTGGAAACTGCCGGCGGCAAGTCTGCTTTTAAGCGGGTGGAAAGCCGGCTCAACGGACGGGTGGAATCTGACCTGCAGGCCTATAACGATTTTTTGGGCAATGCTGCAGGAGAATATACGGATGACGGTGTGAATCTGCTGGTGAATTGGCACATTCAAACCGTGGTGATTCCCAGCCAGGAGCAGGAGCAGGACAAGGTGGTTCTGTTTGATCCTCTGGACGAAGATGACGAACGCCTGTCTGATTTGATCAATCCTACGGAGTGAGTATGGAAATCATGAAACAAACCCTTCGGGAGGGCCTACCCCATTTGGGGCTGGAGCTGAGCCAGCAGATCCAGGATCAGCTTTGCGCCTTTGGCGAAGCGGTGGTTGAGCAAAATAAGGTCATGAATCTGACGGCCATCACCCAGCCGGACCAGGTGGCAAAGCTGCATTTGCTGGATAGCATCAGCCTGCTGACCTTGTTGGATCTGCGGAGCAAAAAGGTTATTGATGTAGGCTGTGGCGCAGGTTTTCCCGGTGTGCCGGTGAAGATCGCTTGTCCGGAGGCCCAGGTGACCTTGCTGGATTCTTTGGGAAAACGCATGAATTGGCTGGAGCAGATCTTGCCGCAGTTGGGCGTGGAGGCGGAATGTGTCACTGCCCGGGCAGAGGAAGCGGTGGCTTCCCGCCGGGAGCAGTATGATGTGGCAACCAGCCGGGCGGTGGCGCGGTTGAATATTCTGCTGGAGCTGACTGCTCCCTATGTAAAAGTGGGCGGCATGGTTTTGGCTATGAAGGGTACAGCGGCCCAGGAGGAGCTGGACGAGGCAAAAAATGCCATTCGGCAGCTGGGGCTGAAGCTGGAAAAGGTGGCTCAGTTTCCAGTGGACGGCACGGCGCATACGGTGATCGTGCTGCGCAAGGTTGCACCCACGCCCGCAAGATTCCCCCGACGCTATGCGAAAATTAAACAGTCTCCATTATAAGGGAACGCCTTTGGCGTTCCCTTATAACATTTGGCAAAGCCAAATTCCTAACTGCAACGCAGTTGCATCATAACGCTAAACTCATAACTATCTGTAAACTAATTATGTCAACTGCATAAATAGAACAACTGCTCATTTCTTTACACCACACTCAGTAGGGAATGCATTTATGCATTCCTATAAGGAGCGGAAAAATCCTATGAGGAACGGATAAATCCGTTCCCTACAATTACATTTTGCATTTTGCACTTTGC
>JAZNSR010000016.1:0-2514 GCA_045591335.1 Faecousia sp. | reverse complement strand
TCTGATCGCTGCCGGTTACACCCATCTGAATGTCACCCTTACCGGCGATCTGGGCAGTGCTCAGATCTGGTACGGCGAAGACGATTGGAGCGACGGTGAAATCTGCGTCAGCGCCGATAGCTTCGTAGATGGCGCTTGCACATTTGAGGTCGATCTGACTGCCTTCAATGCCGGTGAAAACTTCACTATGATGGTAAGCGGGGCGGCATTTAACGACCTGTTGGTAAAAATCGAGCCTATGGGCAAGGCTGAGCAGTATGCAGTCAAGCTGATGGATAGCAATGTCTGCAGCCTGAATGGCAACAGCTATGCCGTCGCAGGTCAGACTTATTCCTTTAGCCTGACCACCGATGCTAATGTGACTTTGGAAACCGTTACCATAAACGGTGTTGCTTACGCCGCAGTTGACGGCATTTATACCGTGCCTGCTGAGGCAGTTACCGGCAACCTGGTGATTCGTGTAGAGTCTGTTGTGATTTCCAATGCAATCGTTGCAGCCGACGAAAGCTATCTGGAAACAGCCAACTTGCTGGAAAGTGAGCTGGAGGCTGTTTCCGGAAGCTATGGCGTGTATACCTTGGCTGACAATGTCAGCTACCGTAGCAGCATCCTGCTGGGCACCAATACCATTGACGCCAATGTTACCGCAGAAACCTACTCGGTTTCCGGTGATGGCACAAACATCTATATCGATGGTAACTGCTCCCGTGCGGTTGCCTACGGTGCAGCGGATTACCTGCGTAGTTTAGGTTATGAATTCTACACAGCAGATGTGACCACCCGTCCTGCCAGCATCAGCCTGGACTTTAGTATGGCTGAGCTCAGCGATACGGCTGATTTTGCAGTCCGCAGCTATTTGTCCTACCAGACAAGCTATAATGAAAACAGCCTGTCTAACCAAGCCTTTACCGTTCTGTCCAAGAACAATAACGCCCTGGTTGCAGATTACAGCAATTTCGGTGGTGGCGTTGAGATTGAAGATTTTAACGGTGGTGTCCATAACTTCAATACATTCTTCGTTGACCAGACAGAAGGTAAGTATGGTTATACTGTTTCCACCGGCGTAGGCAGCGAAACCGGCTTTGCACCTTGTCTGACCAATGGTGTGACCTACAATGTGGGCGGTGCAGATACCACCCTTACCTATGCGGTTGCCCGTATGAAGGAAGCAATGCTGGCAAATCCCGATGCCTATTATTTCAGCTTCTGTCAGAACGACGGCTCCATCTGGTACTGTGGCTGTGATCACTGTATCGCCAATGCAGCAAGCCACAACCGCAGCGGCACCCTGGTGAACTTCATCAATGCGATGATCGCCCAGCTTGAGGCAGATGCGGACTTAAGCGGCAGAGATTTCAGAATCATTACCTTTGCCTATTCCTATACCGCGCAGGCTCCTGCCAATGTATCTGGCCTGAGCGATAAGCTACAGGTTTGGTACGCCCAGTGGCACAATGCCAATTATTCCATTAACAGCGACAGTCAGGATCTCAACAACTACACAGAAAATCTGCGTACCTGGGCTGACCTGACCGCTGATGGCAATTTGTCCTTGTGGCTGTATGACACCCATTTTGGCAACTATCTGGCATACTTCCCCTCTGTAAACACCATTGCTGCCAATATTGCGGAAGCAAAGGCCTTGGGCGTTTCCAATATTTTGGTACAAGGCTCCTGGAATGCAGAGAATATGTGGCAGGCCGAAATGAAGGCATACATCTGGTCTAAGCTGCTGTGGGATTCCTCTTTGGATGTGGAAACTTTGCAGCAAGACTTCCTGAAGGCATACTTTGGTGAAGCCGCATATAGCTCTGTAAAGACATTTGTGGATCTGTATGACGACGGTGTTGGCGGTTCTGCAACTGTAAGAGCCGGCTATCCCATCTGCAGCGGCTACGGCTATTTCTGCCACCAGAATGTGTATAAGCAGTCTACCGTTCACTCTGCAGCGCTGGATGCTGCAAAAGCGGCTGTTGCGGCTGCTCCTGCCAACAGCGTTTATGCTCAGCGTGCCAACGCACTGCTGGCTACGGTCTACGGCTCTGTGATCGGTAACTGGAGCGGCTACGAGAAGTGGCACGATCAATGGTTTGGCTCCGATAATTTCGATGACTTCGAAGCTTACTTTGGCGCAAGTGCCGCCGATTGTCAGGCAATGCTCACCGCTGCGCTGGAAAGTGCAGGCATCACCAAGGCAAGTGAGAGCAATATGTCCGTCAGTGAATGGATCGCCTATATGACAAACCTCTATAATACTGCCGGCTAATCGCTACTTTACTATTATCAATTCAATTGATATAATAAAGAAAAACCTATTTGTGGCGGTCCCGGATTTTCCGGGACCGCTATAAAAAAGGAGAGCACTATGAAATCTTGGTTAAAATACTTTTTCGGCGGCTTTTGGTGCAATCGCCGCTCCCGGGAGTGCCAATGGCGAAGCTTGGGGAATACTGCATTGGGAGCACTGCTCAGCTTCCTGCTTTTGGTTTGTGGATTGACCTGGGGATATCAGGC
>JAZNSR010000015.1:0-12130 GCA_045591335.1 Faecousia sp. | reverse complement strand
TCCCTATGGGAGCGATATAAGGCAAAGCCTTGCGATATGCCCTGCGGGGCGTGAAGGATTTATATCATATCGCGTCCGAGCGCAGCGAGGATATATCGCAATCGAAGATTATATCGCATTTGCCGTTAGGCAAATATATCGCATTGCGGAGCAATATATCGGTATTTTTAGGAACAGCCTCATCCGTCACGGCTTGCGCCGTGCCACCTTCCCCAAAGGGGAAGGCTATAAGGAAATATGATTTTTATGGGAGGAAATTATGAAAATTGAAAGAAAATACCTTGCCCATTTTATCAATGGGGCAAAGGTGGGCCAGGAGCCCGAATATGAGCGGCTGGGCAAGGATCTGGAGGAATACAGCGTGAACCTGTCCGCCCAGGTGGAGTCCAAAAAGAATATTTTGGGTCAGACCTCGGTGCTGATCTCCAGCTATGAAAAAACCGCCGCTGTGGAGCCTTATTATGCGGAATCCGGCAGTGCGCTGTTTGCCCGGCTGCAGCAGATCATCGATGAAGGTCTGGTGCTGGATCAGCTGAAAAGTGATGTGGTGGAGGTGAAGCTCTGGGAGGCTGCTGAGGGTACGGTGTATCCCGCCATCCGGGAGGAAGTGATTTTGGAGATCACCAGCTACGGCGGCGATACCGGCGGCTATCAGATCCCCTTCACCGTCCACTATACGGGCAACAAGACCGTGGGCACTTTTGATGTAAGCACCAAGGTGTTTACCCAGGCGTAAGGAGCGGGTATGGAACAGATTCAATTTGACAGCGGTATGGTGAGCTACCAGGTCAATGGCAAGGGGGTGCTGCGGTTCAATCCCGCAGACCCCAATCTGTATGCCCGGTTTATGCAGCTGGAGGAGAAGCTCTCCCAAATGGAGAATCAGCTTAATGAGATCCGGGATCCTGCTGCCCAGCTGCAGCAGGCAGATGCGAAGATCAAGGAGCTGCTGGGCTGGGTGTTTGGGGCGCACAATGATTTCAACGCCCTTTTGGACGGAGTCAGCCTGCTGGCAGTGGCCACCAACGGCTGCCGGGTGCTGGATAATCTTTTGCAGGCTTTGGAGCCCATATTGGCTGCGGGCGTGCGCCAATATGCCCAGGAGCTGACCAATACTGCCGTGGCTGCTGCCAGGCAGCGCAGAGACCAATGCTGAGCCCCTGGTATTTGCCAAAAACCGCCCGGCTGGGAGAAACAGAATACACGCTGCACACGGATTTTCGGGATATTCTGGAGATCTTCACCTGGCTGCAGCGGCAGGAGCTGCCGGAATTTATCCGCTGGCAGGTGGCCTTGGGTCTGTTCTATGAGCAGCCTGTGCCGGAGGAACTGACGGGGCAGGCCATTGCTTTTTTGGAGGAATTTTTGCGCTGCGGCCGGGAGGATACCCCTTCCGGCCCAAAGCTTCTGGACTGGGAGCTGGATGCGGATATGATCATCGCGGATGTGAATAAGGCTGCGGGCACAGAGCTGCGGGCTTTGCCCTATGTGCACTGGTGGACTTTTTTGTCCTGGTTTCATGGGGTGGGGCCCGGGCAGCTGAGTACTTTGGTTGCTGTCCGGGAGGCGGTGCAAAAGGGCAAAAAGCTGGAACCCTGGCAAAAGGCGTATTTCCGGGAAAACCGCAGCCGGGTGCTGATGCAAAAGCCGCTGACCGAGCAGCAGCGGGCGGAAAAGCAACGGCTGGAGGAATTGTTGAAATGAAAGGAGGAGATCCATGGAGATGGATGGAATTACCATAGAACTGCCCGGGGCAAACGGGCAAAATCAGGGAGAAAGTCTGACAGAGATCCTGGATCTGTGCAGGCAGACCTTTGCAAAGGTGGCAAGGTCTGCGTCCAAAGAGCTTGGCGGGGTCACCAGGGATGCCCAAAGCAGCTTTGGAATTTGGGAAAAGCTGCTGGAAAAGCTTACCACAAAGACTTTAAAACAGACATCTTCCGGCTTGAAGCGGGCGGTTTTGGGCTTTGATGAGCTGAACCGGCTGACCAGAAACACCGGCACGGGTACGGTGGTCAAGGAAAACGAAAAGCTGAAGGAATCCTTGCTGAAGCTGGCAGAGGATATGGGGATCGTGGGTCAGAACCTCAAGGAGGATATTTTAAATCCGGTGACGGAGTGGGGCAGTCAGACCGTAACGAATTTGTTCGGCAAGCTGAAGGATGCCTTCACCGGCGGGCTGTTTGGAGACAGGTCAGACCTGCAGGAGTATAACCGGCTGTTCAATGGATTGAATTACGAAACCAGGACCTGGAATGCGCTGACCGGGGACTCCTATGTGGTGGGCAATGCCTTCACGGAGATGCTGGAAAAAACCGGCCACCGCGCCCAAATGGCCAGCCTTTTGATGCAGGGTATGGGCACGGAGGTGTCCGGCGTATCCGGCCAATTGAGCAGCATGGGCAATTCTGCCCAGATCGGCTGGGATGGGGTTACCAGGAATTTCGGCCAGGCCAATAAATGGTTTACGGTATCCGTCACAGATCCGGTGCGCACATCCTTTAGCGGTCTTTGGGCCGAAGTACAGACCGGTGCCCAGGAAAGCTGGACCGGCACCAAGGGCATTTTTTCCGATGCAGGCAGCTTCTTTGAAAAAACCTTTTCCAATGCCTGGGGGCGGGTAAAGGCTGTGTTTTCAGATGACGGGCAGGTGTATTCCAGCCTGCAGGAGGGCATTTTGGCGTCCTTTAAGAAAAGTGCCAACGGCTTGATCGACGGCATCAACCGGGTGGTGGCAAGACCTTTTACGGGCTTAAACCAGGTGTTGAGCAATATCCAAAAGGTGAAGATCGGTACTTTGCAGCCCTTTGCGTCTTTGAGCTGGCGGGCGGAGGTGCCCAAGATCCCTTATTTGGCAAAGGGCGCGGTGCTGCCTGCCAACAAGCCTTTTTTGGCGGTGGTGGGCGATCTGCGCCACGGCACCAATGTGGAAGCCCCCTTGTCCACCATCCAGGCGGCGGTGGCAGCGGTGATGCAGGAGCATACGGACGCCAATATGCCAGGCCACAGCGCCACAGTACAGGTGCTGCGGCAGATTTTGGAGGGGGTGCTGGGTATCCGTATTTCTGATGAGACCATTGCCTGCGCCTATGACCGGTATCAGCATCAGCTGGGAATTGTGAATGGGAGGTAAGGAACGCCAAAGGCGTTCCAGCGATATAAATCCCTGCGGGATTTGCGATATACGCAGAGCGTGCGATATAAGGCTGCGCCTTGCGATATGCCTGCGGGCGTGAGTGGATTTATATCATATCGCATCCGAGCGCAGTGAGGATATATCGCATGGCAGTTTATCTGACATATATCGCATTTGCCGTTAGGCAAATATATCGCATTGCGGAGCAATATATCGCATTGCATAAGCAAAAATATCGACAAGATGGAGGTAAGGAACGCCCTTGGCGTTCCAGCGATATAAATCCGTTATGCGGATTTGCGATATTCCCTACGGGAGCGATATAAGGCTTACGCCTTGCGATATGCCCTGCGGGGCGTGAAGGATTTATATCATATCGCAGGCGAACATAGTGAGTCTATATCGCAATCGTAGATTATATCGCATTTGCCAAAAGGCAAATATATCGCCAAAATGGAGGATTTATGCGGGAAACGACCAATTTATTTTTAATTAACGGCAAGCCTATGCTGGTGCCGGATGCGGATATATCCGTCAGCTATGAGGACATCGACTCTGCCGACGCAGGCCGGGACGAAAAGGGCTATATGCACCGGATCATGGTCAGGTGCAAGGTGCCCTCCTGGTCCTTTGTGTATGATCAGCTGACAGAGGAGGAAAAGCAGTATACCGAGGCGCTTTTCGGGGATGCTGCCACTTTTTCCTTCACCCATCCGGACCGGCTGGATGCCGCCGCTTCTGTAACCACCCAATGTTACCGCAGCGGCTACGGCATTGTCTGGCGCAATGCAAGAACGGGGATCTGGAAGGGCTATAATTTCCGGATCATAGGGTGCTGACTATGGCGCTGACCCGTGTGATTTTGCCGGACGGAGGCGTGTTGTCCTCCGGTCCGGAGGCGGAAAACGCCATTATTTCCATGAAGCTGACCCAAAAGGTCAACGACCAGCAGGAGCTGTCCCTGGGCAGCGTTTGCAGCAGTATGGTGGAGCTGACAGTGTTCGCGCCAACTTTGTGCCTGGAAGCCGGGCAGGAGATCACCGTATACCGGGACGATATTTGTCTCGGTATTTATATTTTGGAAAAGCCCAGCCGCACATCCCGGAACATTTTGCAGCTGACGGCATACGACCGGGTAAGCCGGCTGGATCAGAATTTGGACACCTGGCTGGCAGGCTTGGTGGGCTGGCCCTATTCCCTGGAAAAATTTGCCTGGATGGTCTGCGCCCAATGCGGGCTGGAGCTGGCAAACAAGCCCATGCTGAACGGGGATATGCCGGTGCATGCCTTTACAGCCCGGGGCATTACCGGGCGGACGCTTATGCGTTGGGCAGGTCAGCTTTCCGGCAGCTTTTGCCGGGCCAATGCCCAGGGGCAGCTGGAGTTTGCCTGGTATGGGGAAAATCCCACCGTTGTTCTGGGTCCGGAGGGGCGGTTTGCCTTTACCCGGGCAGATTATGCGGTTGCGCCCATTGAGAAGGTGCAGCTGCAGCAAACAAGCACCGATGTGGGGGTGGTGCATCCCCAGGTGGAAAATGCCAACACCTATTGCATCACGGGGAATTTGCTGCTGGCCGGATGCGAAAACCCGCAAGCTGTGGCGGAAAGCCTGTATGAAAGGCTGAAAACCGTTACCTACACCCCCTGCTCGGTGACGGTGGAGGCCAATTTGCAGATCCGGGCCGGAGATGTGGTCAGGGTGACTACCCTGGAGGGGGAAGCCCTTACCATGTATGTGATGCAGCATGTGATGAAAGGGCAGCGCAGTGTGCTCCAATGCACCGGCAGCCACCGCCGGGACAGCCTTTGGACGGTGAATGAAAAGACCTATGACAGCTTGGATGGGCGGGTCATGGAGCTGGAGCTGGGGCAGGAGGGACTGCGGCTGGAAAACCGGGAGGGGCAAGCCAAAACCGCCCAATTGACCATGACCGTGGAGGGCATTGCCAGCCAGGTGAAGTCTCAGCAGCAGGACCGGGAGCTTTTGACAAAGCTGCAGCAGCAGGCGGACAAGCTGGTGCTGCAGGTGCAGAATTTGCAGGAAAAGGGAACGGATAAGGTCAAGACCACCACCGGCTATACCTTTGATGAAAGCGGCCTGCAGGTCAGCCGTTCCGACAGTCAGCTGACCAATACGGTCAATCACCGGGGCATGTATGTGATCCGTCATAAGGATACCCCGGTGCAGGCGGTGATGCTCCGGGCAGATGCCCAGGGGGTGGAGGCAGCCAATGTGACGGTGGGAAATTACCTGGAGGTGGCGAATGCCCGGTTTGAACAGTATACAGAAGGCGGGGAAAAGCGCACCGCCTGCTTTTATATAGGAGGTTAGTATGGCAAGACAAACGCCTGTAAATGCAGGCTATACCGTTGTGAACGGCAGCGGAACAGGCGCCAATGGAAACCGTATTGATGTTTGGGCGGAGTATTTGCTGGGGCAACAGAATATCCTGGAGAATTATACGCCCATTACGGTGTATTTCTATGCAGCGTTGAATCCTGCTTATCATTCCACCACCGCTTTTGACAGGGGCCTGGACTCTGCGCTGAAGGTGGATGGCAAAGCGGGCTCCGGTGTGAGCAATGGGGCTTATAGCTTTGAAACTGCGGAGCATGTCAACGCCTTGGGCAGCTTCAGCGGACATATTGCCCATGAGGATGACGGCAGGAAAACCGTAACGATCCAGGGCAGTTTTACCACCCAGTCATCGTATATTTCCGGCGGTTTTGTGTCGGCGGAGGTGGCGCTGCCGGACATTCCCAGGGCTTCCACCCTGGGCGCAACGGATGCGGATATCGGAAAGACCTCGGTCATAGCGGTTGCAGGGAAAAGCGACGCATATTGCCATAGCATTGCCTACACCTTTGGCAAGTGTTCCGGCTTTTTGACCGCCGATGGCCGGCATAGTGACACGGAGGTGAAATTCACCAACACCGCCATTGCGTTTGTGATCCCGGAGCGGTTTTATGCGCAGATCCCCAATGCGCCTTCCGGGCAATGCAGCCTGGTATGCAAAACCTATGCGGGGGATACACAAATCGGGGAAGCGCAAACGGCGGTGTTTACGGTGACCGCTGCGGAGTCCCAGTGCGGCCCGGTGCTGACGGGGACGGCGGAGGATGTTCTGGAATCGACCCTGGCGCTGACCGGAGATCCGAAGATCCTGATTCCCGGTTATTCTGCGGCCCGGTGTGTGATCCAGGCCCAGGGCAGAAAGGGGGCAACCATCACAAAAATGCAGGTCAATGGGCAGATTGTAACGGATAGCACGGTGCTTTTAGAGCAGGTGACCCAACCACCGGTGTTTTGGGTGCAGGACAGCCGGGGCTATACAGCGCAATTTTCGCCCCCGGTCACCTGGCTGGAATATATTCCTCTGACTAACAATGCCACCGTTACCCGGGATGATCCCACCTCCGGAAATGCAACCGTTCAATTAAGCGGCAGCTTTTATCATGGCAGCTTTGGGGCGGAAGAAAACGCATTGACCGTTGGGTATATCCTGGCGGGGGAGCAGACAGCGGTACAGCCGGAGCTGCACCTGGAAAGCGGCACATACCGGGGCAGCTTTTCTGTATCTGGGTTGGATTACACAAAGGCACATTTGCTGGAGATCGTTGTGAAAGACCGATTGGGACAGGTGAGCCAAGTCCTTACGGTGAATAAAGGAAAGCCGGTGTTTGATTGGGGCGAAAATGATTTCTGTTTTCATGTGCCGGTGGAACTGCCCCAGCTTATGATCAATGGGCAAAGCCTGGAGAGTTACATTCAATCAATTGTGCAAGGAGGATAAGAATGGAAGCGATTAAAATCACCGTTACCGGAGCCGATGCCCAGGTGCGGCATAAGCCCTTGCTGACCTGCGGCATGGTGGGCTTACCGGTGGAGTTTACTTTTGACGAAGGCTGGCAGGGTTTGCGGAAAACCGCTGTGTTCCGGGTGGGCATGACCACTTTGGATGTTTTGGATTTGGATACTGTCTGCACGGTTCCCCATGCGCTGCTTCTGACGCCGTACCGCACATTGCGGATCGGCGTGTATGGCTGCGCCGCGGACGGCAGCCAGGTGATCCCCACGGTGTGGGTAGATGCGGGGCAGATCCTGCCCGGCGCTGACCCCTCTGGGGATGTCTCTGCCGATCCCACCCTGCCCCTGTGGCAGCAGCTTCGGGGAGAAATGGTAAAATCTGTCAATGGCGTTATGCCGGATGAATCGGGAAATGTGCAGCTGAAAGCCGGTGAGCCGGAATGGATCGGTGAGTTTGAGGTCGGGGGCTGCTTTGCGCCCACGGATGAAGATACGCAGGAAGGAAGGGAAATATATTTTGCCAATGACGAAGGAAAAAGCTATGAATGGATGAAAATATTTCCGGAAGGCGGCTTTGAGGAGCGCAAAGTGGCGGAGGATGTAGCCAGCATCCTTGACAAGGTCAAAAATAAAAAGAACATTGTGCTTTGTGTTGATCTTGCGTCCCCAGGTCTGAGCATGTGCATACCGGCAGGCTATTCTTCCGGTTCAGCCCTTTTTCACATACCGGAAACCCTTACCGCGGTAACTGCCGGATCCCTGTATGGCGAGAGTGATATTACAACCATAGCCATCACCCGGGATCGCATGGTGTTCAATTGCATGTGCGCAAAGGCCTTTCAAGCGTACGGTGCGCATTTTTCGGTGTTTGCCGTATAATGGAATAGTTCATGAAGGGAGAAATGGATCATGGCAATAAAAACTTATCAGAAGGGCAGCAGGGAACAGCTGTCCAAAAACTTTCAAGCCTTTGAGTTTGATTGCGGCTGTACGGAATGCAAGGAAACGCTGATTGACGAAAAGCTGGTGCAGTATTTGCAGCAGATCCGGGATCATTTCGGAAAGCCCATTGGGGGCAGCAGGCTGACGGCGTACCGCTGCCCGGAGCATAACGCGCAAGTGCCCAATGCGGCAAAGAACTCCAGACACACCATGGGCATGGCTGCGGATATTTCCATTGCCGGGGTTTTGCCGGCGGAGATCGCAAAATATGCAGAGAGCATCGGTATTCTCGGCATTGGCCTGTACGATACCGAGCAGGACGGCCATTTTGTCCACATCGATACCCGCACCGTCAAATCCTTTTGGAAGGGCCATGCCCAGCAGCGGGTCACGACCTTTGGCCGGGCGGCTGAGCAAAGGGTGCAGATATCACTGCCGCTTTTGCGGAAGGGGGATTCCGGTCAATCCGTAAAAGCGCTGCAGACGCTTTTGGGCGTGGAGGCAGACGGCCTTTTCGGCGGTAAGACCCACGCTGCGTTGGGGGCGTTTCAGGGGAACAACGGTTTGGAAGCGGATAGCATTGCGGGCATTGCCACCTGGAGTAAATTGCTTGGGGTAGAATGAGGAGAAATACCAATGAGTGAAGCGGTAATTGTGGCATTGATCACCGGGGGTATGTCCTTGGCGGGCGTGGTGATCACATGTATGGTCACTGCCCGGAAGAATGAAAACGCATTGAAAATCTCCCAGGCAGTCACCGATACCAAGATCGAGGAACTGACCCGGGAGGTTCGGGAGCATAACGGCTTTGCCCGCCGGATGCCCGTGGTGGAAAACCAAATCGAAACCATCCAAACCGTTTTGGAAGAATTGAAGAGCTATCACAGATAAATTCTAATTTATCGCGCAGGTGTGCAAATGGAAAATTGAAAATGGAAAATGGAAAATTAAGGTATTTGCCTATGGCAAATGATTGAAATACTTATTTTATAATCGTCTGCGTTAGCAGACACCTTCATTTTCAATTATCAATTATCAATTTTCAATTGCGTGCGTCAGCACGCTTGAAAGGAGGAAATATGCAAAAGCTTACAGATGCAATGCTTGGCTTGCTGAAAGTCAAAACCCTGGTCACCGTGGCGGTGATGCTGGTGTTCACGGTGCTGTCTTTAAAGGGAATCATCACGGCAGAAAATGCCATGATCGTAATTTCTATGGTGGTGTCCTTTTATTTCGGAACGCAGCATGAAAAGCAGAGATAAAAAAACAGGCCTCCCAAAGGGAGACCTGTTGCGCTTTATTCTTCTACTTCCACAAAATCCTGCTCGGCTTCTTCGTCCACATCCTCAGGATCGCAGGTGCAGGTTTCTTCGTCGTCACAAACGCGGAAGGGAGCGTCCATCTTCAGAACGCGCTTGCACCAGGCCAGGATCTTCTCGCCGTAACGGACAATTACGAAGACAACACCGGCAATCACTGCCAAAGCAGCGAAAACTTCCAAAACAATGGCAAAAACTTTCATATTCATAGTGTTAACCTCCGGTTAGTTTATTTCTAATATCAGTATAACCAACCTGCATGAAAAATGCAATAAAAATTTTTGGGTTTACGAATTATTTACATATAACCGTAAAGACCCCGCACGCTGACTTCACCGGAATCCACGGTGATCTGCCTGCCGTCAGTCAGCCGGATGATAAGGCCGCCGTTTTCGTCCACATCCAGGGCTTCTCCCTGAAGTTGGCTGCCTGAGATCTTTACTTGCTGCCCCAGGGTGATGCAGTGGCTGCGGTAAGAAGCCAGCATGGCAGCTTTGTCCGCCAGATCCATGCGGGACAGTTCTTCAATGAGTTTGGCGCAGAGGACCGCCGGGTCAATGTCCAGGCAGGTGGCCATATCCGCCACCTCCGGGGGTACATGGGCGCAGTTAACGCCAATGCCAATGATGGCAAATTCTGCAAGCTGGGTTTTGGGGTCGATGGAAAGCTCCGTGAGGATGCCCCCCAGTTTTTTGCCGTTTAAAACCAGATCGTTGATCCATTTGATGCCCGGCTGGATGCCGGTGAGGGCGGCAATGGCGTTCACCGCTGCCACCGCTGCGGCGCAGGTCAGATGCATAAGATCCTGGGCGGGCAGCTGGGGGCGCAGGATCACAGATAAATAAACGCTGCCTTCCGGAGAAAAAAAGCTTCTGCCCATGCGGCCCCGGCCGCCCGTCTGCATGGCTGCCACCACCGCAGTACCATGGGCAGCGCCTTGGCGGGCCAAAGCCTTGGCTTCGGTGTTGGTGGAGGGCAGGGTGGGGTAGTAATATAACTGCTCCCGGCATTCCGGGGGCAGATGAGAGAGGATCGATTCTTTCATAGAGGGACCTTCCTTGCTGTTTGCTTTATTATAGCAAAGCCGGCTTTTTTTGACAACCGCAAAAAAATGTAACGGAACGCAAGGCATAAAAAAGAAATAACCCTTGACTGGTAACTGACCACTTTACCGTCAAGGGTTATCTCATTTCGTTGTTGGGTTCCATCTATGGTTAACCTCGCTTTCTGCGGATTTTTTGACGCTGCTTTCCATGACAAAATTTTGAGTGCTTCCGAGACATTCATTCTCATTCATTCATTATTTAAGGATGTTTATTATAAACGGAAGAAGATTGAAAGCCGCGTCTAAAGGGTTGTTACCTGTACATGGGTATCACCTCTTTGTGCCTTTATGATAACGCATATTTTCCCCTTTTTCAAGTTGGGAAAATACCCAAAATTCGATCTCTGATTTGGTGCAGAACACAGAAAGTTTCGTCCGCGGCAGAAAAACAGTTGACATTGGCATGTGTACATGGTATGCTGAATCTATTGGGCGTGCATGGCACGCCCTCAGTCTGTCAAAAAACTTGTTTTTTGGCAGACTGGCAGAGGTCACTAAAGCCGACAAGACAAGCAACTCGCACTCGTCGGCGTATATGGATACGGTAGAGGGCGAGTTGCGCAGTAAGTCAAAAAGTCTTGCCAAGCACCCTTTTTTGAACACCTCATCCGTCAAAAATCAAAGATTTTTGCCACCTTCTCCTCAAGGAGAAGGCTTTTGCGAACAATTACTTTATCTTGCTTTTTGACGATTGGCGGCTTTTTTGACACTATGTGGGCGTGCATGGCATGCCCTTTTTATATTTCTGATGCCAACAGCAAGGCTTTCGGAATGCCCAGTCTGGCGGCTTCCTCTAAGATTTTCGGCAGCATTGCTTTGTTCCGGCAAAGGGCGTAAGTGTCCTGCCCGGTTTTGGCATAGCCGCAGCATAAAAATCTGTCCCATTGATAATTGCCTGTATGGGTTGCTTTTTCATCTGTAAGCTTGCCTTGTCGTATGGTCACTTGCCCCATGGGAATATCCAGCCAAATTTCCCGGTTTTTCCAGGGAGCAATCACTTGCTGCAGCTTTTGATGCATGGGAGCAGTGACCAGCACCGGGCAGGAAAATTCCCGGGCATATTCCGCAGTGAGGGCAATGGGAGTTTCCTGAATCTGCAATAGGGCTTTGACCATTTGCATAGCCTGGGGCGTTTTCTTCCGCTGCAGATCCAGGAGGATTCCCGCGGGGCGGTGCTGCCTGCAAAGGGTCTCCAATTGCCGGGCGATCCGGGCAGGGGAGTGGCCGGAAATGGGCTGCAGATCGTCCAGGATGATCAGCGAGCCCTCCGGCAGCCTGGAGGGCAGATTATCCAGGCCCGGGTGCTTTTGGGCGAACCGGCAGGCCATCCACGCCACCGGGCCGGAGATGTTTCCGATTTCTTTTTCCGTAACCGCAAGATACCGCTTGCAAACCATGGACAAACCTCCCAGTTTGTGTTATAATATCGGTCAAGTATATGACCGAAAGGGTTTATTTATGAAATTTTCACTGCTGCCCCGGCTGATACTCCGGGATGTAACGGAGCTGACGCCTGCGCTTTTAAAACAAAAAGGCATCCGGCTTTTGATGATGGATTTTGACAATACGATCGTTCCTTACACCACCAGCATCCCCACCCCCGCCATGGAAGCCTGGCTGAAAACCATGACCGCATCGGATATTCAGCTTTGCGTGGTGTCCAACAGCAAAAAAGACCGGGTGAAGATCTTTTGCCAAAAGTGGGGGATCGACTGCATCACCCGTTCCAAAAAGCCTTTCCCCAAGGGTATCCGGCAATGCCTGAAAAAATATGCCATTGCCCCGGCAGAATGCGCCCTGGTGGGGGATCAGATCTATAC
>JAZNSR010000014.1:0-4004 GCA_045591335.1 Faecousia sp. | reverse complement strand
AACCAACCAGAGTTCCGATATGATGCAAAAAACATAAAAATCAGTCCAAAAGGAAGGTCAAAAGACCTACTTCGGGACTGATTTTTTGTTTGTCTGCCATTTCGTCCAAAACGCGTTTTTGCGGCAGACGAACATTTACATAGAAATAATCCGTTTACTTGAGACAGTGCAATTTCAAATGAGCAAGAATTATATATTGTCGCAATTACACGAGGAAACAAGTCAGTTGGTGCATTATCCTTCTTCCGAGAATAAAACTGAAGTCCTCATAAGTTCTTTTATATAAGTGCTTTTGTCATCAAGTAAAAAACAAACGGGATCGTCGCTGCAGATAGCAAATGAGATACCAGGGTCATACCTGCGGCAACGGAAGTATCCTTACCGTAGCCTCTGGGCACCACAATGGTGCTCAACCCTAAAGGCATTGCCAGGCTGCAAACGGTACAGACCACAATATTCTTTGCTGCCGGAAGGAAGGTAAACAAGCCCACAAACAACAATGGGAATACAAGCAATCTGACCAGCGAAACCGCATAAATACTTTTCAGCGACAAAATCTTTTTCAGATCCATTCTGGCAACCGTGATACCCGTCAGCAGCATGGCCACCGGAGACATGCACGCCCCCGTCACATCCACCGTCTGCATCAAAAACGACGGCATGGGAATGCCGATAAGTCCAATGGCAATACCCAAAAGCATGGCTGCAAACATGGGATTGGCAAAAGATTCCAATCTGCTTTTCAGCGTCTGTTTTCCCTCACCGGAGGGAATCAGCAGGCAAGGCACACCCCAAAGGTAGATCATAGTCCATAGGGGCATGGTGAAGATCAGATAATCCACAAACATATCCGGGAACACTGCACTTACCACCGCATTGCCCATAAAGCCAAAATTAGAAAATGCCAAACCGTATGTATAAATATTTCTGATGTAGGAATCCTTGGCGCACCATTTTGCAACCAGGATCGCCAGTCCCATCATCACAAAACAGATACCAAAGCTGATACCAAACAGCTTCCAGGCAGAGGTGAGCTTCTCCAAGGTAAAGTTGGAAGCAAAGGTTCCCAAAACCAGCGCCGGAACAAACAGATTGTTCTCCAGCTTTGATAAAACCGTATCAGAGTTCTCCGGCACTACCTTCAGCTTCGCAACAATATAACCCATTGCAATCAGCGAGAACAGCACCAGCATCTGACCGATGGTTGCTTGTAATACACCCATTTATTCGCCCACCTTCTCCACAAGAGATTTGCCTTCCCACTCTCTTGCTCCAGGAACACCCAGAATCTGGGCAATGGTAGGAGCAATGTCCAGCAGACCGATGCCGGATAATTGTTTGCCGGGCGCAAAATCCGGGCCTATAAAGAACATGGGAATGGTCATATCCTCCGGAAGATCCGTTCCATGGGCACGGTCATGACCGCCGTGGTCAGCGGTGATGATGACGGTGTAATCGTCTCCTACTTCCTCCAAGACCCGCTTCACATTATCAATGGCATCATGGATGCATTTCAAATAAGGCTCACTCATCCAGCCGTTATCATGACCGCCCTTTTCGTCGGTCTCCACCATGTAAAGGAACACAAAGTCCGGTTCTTCGTTTTTCATATATATAAGGGCCGCGTCTGTGAGCAAACGGTCGGTATTGTCCTGAGAGTAAGCCCACATATACTGAGCGGCTCTTAAGGATTCCGGCCTGGACACATCCCGCATAGGCTCCCAACCATAAAACATAGCAGATTTTTTCCCTGCAAAACGAAGCTGTTCAAAAAGACCGTTAATGGGACGAACCATAGGTACATAGGTGTTGGTGGTTATGCCGTGTCTTTCCGGTGTGACACTGTGGAAAATGGACATATGGCAAGGTAAGGTCACAGATGGATTCACAGAAGAACCCTCCAGTGTATAAGTGCCCCTTTGCATCATTTCCTTTACAAAAGGATTTCCGCATTGCAGCAGGCCATCCGGCCGCATGCCGTCAATAGAAATTAGAATTACTTTATTCTTCATTTTGCGATACTTCTCTCTATGCCTTCGTAAAATATGCAAGTACGATATGATTTTTCCATGTATTTTCGAATTCTGCTTATACCGAAAACACTTTTTTCATAGTTTCGCCGGGACCAATATACACCGTAGCAATTTTTTCGATCTGCTCCTGGCCGGGTGTGCAGCGGTCATATACGCCCATGGTAGGCATACCGATCCGTGCAGCGGTTGTTAAGGCCACCAAGGAGTCCTCTGCCACCCAGGTGTTCTGCGTGGTTTCTCCCAAAGCGTCCCGGGCAATCAGAAAAACATCGGGGACTTCCTTGCCCTTTCCGGTGCCGGCGCAGGAAAATATCTGCGAAAAATAGGTTCTGACTCCGCAGTGCTCCAAAGCGATTTCCACCAACTCAACCGCGCTGGCGGAGGCAACACACATTTTGATCCCGCGGTTTTTACATTCTTCCAGAAACTCCTGAACACCCGGCTTCAGCAAGACCTCATGCTGATAGAAATTCAAACAGCATCGGTTAATTGTTTCGTATAACTCCTGGGCACAGGCAGCCAGCTGATAATGGTCCTGCAAAAGCGTCATAGCTTCTAACAGAGGCAAAGTACGCACCGCTTTCTCATCCTCTGGGCTGGGCAAAAAAGGAACGCCGGCGCAATACTTACGGCTAATGGTATCCCATATCACATCCCACAGGATCAGCGAGTCCACCAGAGTTCCGTCCATATCAAAAATAATTGCTTTCATATTCATATTAGTGTAATGTCACTTTGCAAGACTGGATTTTCGGCACAACAGAGCGGCCAGAGCCATCCAATAACGGAGCGCCAATGGTTTCCCGAGTGACACCAAACAGCATTTCGCTTTCTACTCCCTCGATGGTGATGGTAGTCCCCTCCAGGGTCACGATGGCATACAGTGGCTGGGTATATACAACGGTGTTGGAGAGACAGGACCATTTTTCGCACAGCTCCTTGGGATAGCCATTATGAGGTTTCTCTCCAACCCAGTCATACCACACAGAGTTCACATCCCAGTGCATCACATTGTCCAAAATCCGAATGAAATCCCGGTGATGATGGCCATTGATCACCATCAGCACCTTATGGGGGGACTTTTCGTTGGCCTGTCGGATGATTTCCTGAACCTCCTTATAATCTCTGGAGCTGTTAAACTCCCGCTCATAGCTGTCATGACTGACCAAAATGCAGGGATAAGGAGATTCTGCAATCGTATTGCGGATCCACTCGATCTGCTCTGGAGGTGTATAATCCCGGTTGCCGGGCCACTGAAAATAGTTCCCCATATCATAATGAACATATTCCCCATCCACACAGCAATAGTTGGGATCCAGAATCATAAAGCGGTATCCGGCGCAATCAAAATGATAATACCCCCTGGGCATATTATAAAGCTTCAAAGTTTCTGCAAAGGATGTTCTATCCGTATCGTGATTGCCCAGGCAATGATATATAGGAACCAGTGAAGCATTGCAGGCTTCGATCAGCTCCGGCACCTGGGAAGGGCCATGGCACAGATCGCCCGCATGCAAAATGAATTCGCAGCCTTCCTCCACTGCCCGCTTTTGAAACAGTTTTATCGCATCCAGATTATCCCCATAAAACACACCGGGATGATAATGCAGATCCGCAAACATCAAAAATTTCATTTATTTCCCTCCGAAATAATCGATCTTCACAAAACAATGATTCTGGGCGGATTCTCTGGCTTTCAGGCACATGTGCGCGCTGAGCAAGCCCTGCTCCAAGGGCGTTTTGGATTTTTCCGTGCCCAGCATAATGCCGATAAAGTTTTCCACCAGCTTTGCATCACCGCCGCCGTGGTTGCCCGCAGTTTCTACCTTGCAGCGCATTTCACCGGGCTGATAATGCTTGCGGACCACGATCTCATTGGTATCCCAATCAAACTCCACAATGCCGCCCTCACCGGCGATGATCGCGCCACGCTTCTGCATTTTCTTGTTGCGGGCAAAGAAATTCTGGGTA
>JAZNSR010000013.1:0-2720 GCA_045591335.1 Faecousia sp. | reverse complement strand
GGCGTAGCGTCAGCGGCGCCACTCCTGTTTTGTTTTGGATTCGTTCATGGTTGTAAAACTAAATATATCTGTCAATCAGATCACCGGCTTCTCTCAGTGTCCTTGGCTTGTGCCGGTAGATACATTCTGTTTTCAATATGGAGAAGAAATTTTCCGCCATTGCATTGTCGTAAGGGTTTCCTTTTCTTGACATAGACGGAGTTATGCCGTAAGATTGAGTTAGCTTAAAATATGCTTGAGTCGTATATTGAAAGCCTTGGTCGCTGTGGAGCTGCAACTCCGCAGCGACTCTCTTTTTCTCATTCTTCATTGCCAGCCGGATTGTGTCAAGTACAAGGCTCACAGTCTGCCTGGATGCTACCTTGTAAGCAATAATGCTGTTGTCATACAAATCTCGGATCATAGACAGATACAGTACGCCCTCCTTGGTATGGATGTAGGAAATGTCCGTGACCCATTTTGTATTTGGTTTGTCTGTCTTGAATTGCCGATTTAATAAATTTTCGTATTTGTGTACTTGTTGACCTAAGTTTACCCATTTTCTGCGACGGCGAATTTCTGACAATAGACCATACTTTTGCATAACTCTTAATATAGTTTTCGGATTTCTCCGAACATTTCTGTCCTGCAACCATTTCCACACTCGTCTGTAACCATAAGTTTTGTCTGTTATTCGCTGACATTCCCGAACACTCTCAGCCAGATCTGCATCGTGTTCCGGCTGTCCTATTCTTTTGACAAAATCATAGTATCCACTTCTGGACACGCCAAAGAACCGACACATTACCAGCACCGGGTATTCGTGACGGTGACGATAGATAACTGCGTATTTAAGTTTCGGCCTCACTTCCTTTCTGTTAATTGCAGAAAATCCCGTAACAGCTTATTTTCCATTTCTAATCTGGCTATTTCTTTTTCATATTCCTCTGTAGTTGTCAGTGGCTTAACACGAGGACGGCCTTTGCGCTTGGACGGAAACCCGGCAACAAGTGCTGTTTTTCTTTTGTTGTATCTTGTTACCCAGTTATCTACTTGTTTCCAAGTAAGTCCCAGTTCTTCTGCAATCTGCGTACGGCTCATTCCTTCTTCTCGCATAGCTATGATCTGAGGCTCGATCTCTCTGAAATGTGTATATTTTCTTTGTTGCATAACAACACCCCCTGATGTAGTTATTATCCTACATCAGGGGGCCTTTTGTCTATTGTCCGTTTTTACAGGAGCAGTCTAGGACTGACCCCTTTTCTTTCCTTTTACCATTCTCCAAAGCACGGTTCGTACAGGCCGGAACATCTTATCACGAATGAACATTCTGACAGGATTGGACCACATCATAAACCTGCCATAGAACCGCCAAAAACCAGTATCCACATGGATCAAATGCCCCCGGTTGTTCACATGGGTGACAAGACCTACCACACTGGATCGGGGGATTTTCGCATCCGGCCGGTCGCAGTTATCGCCGATGGTCTGCACCGATTCTTCATCCATCCAGCACAGCCGGTGGACGATTTCCTTTCCGTCTGATGCCCGGATAAACATAATAATATCGCCGATTTGCATTTCCCTGCGGAAGGCTTCCAGCCTTACCGAATCATGATAGCAATGAAGCAGCGGAAACATACTGATCCCATTGGTAAACACAACAACAGACAGATCCGGTGTTTCCTTCACTGCCTCCCGCCATTGCTCCAAGGTGAGTTTTTCATATACAACATTTTCGTTACGGTCGCTCATTTGAATCTTCCTTCAAATTTTTTTACATCATATCAAATATAGAAATAATTGTCAATCCGATTCCGATCCTTGAAATTCCCGTTCCACCCAGAATTGGCGGAAGGCCGTGGGTAGGGAGATTTCCTTTTCAATTTCCTCTGCCTGCTTCCATTGACAGCCGCCGGACATTTTTTCCAATCGGATATAAAAACCTCGCATATTCCACTGGATGTGGGTAAAAATGTGTTTTTTCTGAGTTTGGCGGAGGATCTCTTTTACAGAGTATCCCTGCTTTGTTAGATATTCCACAGCTTGCTGGGGATGCAGCTGTCCTCCCGTATTGGGAAACTGCCACAAACCTGCAAGCAAACCGCTCTCTTTCCTCTTTTCAAGGGCATAATGTCCCTCGCAGGACAGGATGAACACTGTCAGCTCTTCTTCCCGGCGGGATTTTTTCGGTGTCTTCACCGGAAGTCCCTGGGCAGTATTTCTTTGAAAGGCCAGGCAATGCTCCCTGCAAGGGCATTGGCTGCACTCAGGCTTTCGGTTGGGACCGCAGACTGTTGCTCCCAGCTCCATCAGTGCCTGGGTAAAATCCCCCGCCTGAGCCGGGTATATCCTTTGCAGCTCAAACGCCGCCATTTTCTTCATAGCAGGTGAATCGATGGGCGTTGCATCGTCTGTCAAACGGCTGAAAACACGCAGCACATTGCCATCCACTGCCGGGGTCTTTTCATCATAGGCAATTGAGCAAATCGCCCCGGCGGTATAATCGCCAATTCCCGGCAGCTTACGAATATCCTCATACCGGCGCGGAAATGTACCGGCATAATCCCGACATATAATTTGTGCGGCCTTTTTCAGATTTCTTACTCTGCTATAGTAGCCCAGGCCCTCCCACAGCTTTGCAAGCTGCATATCCTCTGCCTGAGCTAAGCTCTCCACGGTGGGATGCTTTTCCAAAAAGCGGACATAGTACCCCTTCACCGCTTCCACACGGGTTTGCT
>JAZNSR010000012.1:0-19735 GCA_045591335.1 Faecousia sp. | reverse complement strand
GGCAACGCTCGTCCGCGTTGCATTTGATTCTTCGAGTCCCTCCGGCGATAAAAAATACGGATACCCGATTGGGTATCCGTATTTTTTGGTACGCCGGAAGGGACTCGAACCCCTGACCTACTGGTTCGTAGCCAGTCACTCTATCCAACTGAGCTACCGGCGCATGCAGTTCTGCTGAACGCTCAGCTATAATAGCACAATGATTTAGAAAATGCAAGTACTTTTTTCAAAAAATGCAAAAATATTTTATCGCTAATATTGTGATTATGGGCCGATGTGACTCAATCGGCCCATGCGCATACAATACAAGTATTCAAAGTTCCTCTGCATCCACCACAGGTATACCCAACTGCATCAATGCCTGGGCAAGCACACCGGAGCCATCAATCAATTTGCCGCTGAAGGTTCCGTCATAAATCTGCCGCACACCGCAGGTAGGACTTCTGGATTTCAAAATTGCCATGTCCACTGGTGCATCTTTCAGCATCGCAACGATTTGATCCACGCAGCCACGGACAGCCGCATCTACCTCTACCCCATCCCGATTGATCAGCTTGCCATTCATGATCTCCATAGGCGTTCTGGGAATACCCAAAATCTTTTCCGGGCAAACCGCTACTACTTCTTTATCCTGCAAAAAGGCAAGGACTTTTTCATCCCGGTTATTGCCGCCGTTATACTTACAGTTTTCACCCAGCAAGCAGGCACTCACCAACACTCGCATTTTATTTCTCCTTATTTCCAAACAGCACTGGCTGCATTTCTTTCCCATGAGCATTCAAGGTTTTTTCCACCCACATCAAATGATACCATCTTCCAAATTTATATCCGCAATTGCGGAACACCCCAACGGGCTGAAACCCCATGTGCGCATGAAAATCCGCGCTATGATTGCTCACATAAGGGTCTTCCCCATCTGTGCAGGCAATGCTGGCATACATATTCACAATGCCCATTTGCCGCAATTGGCTTTCTAATTGCGTATATAATGCTCTGCCCAACCCCTGGCCCACCGCCTGGGGCGACAAATAAATTGACACCTCACAGCTCCAATCACAGGCACTGCGGGTAATATAAGGCGCAGCGTATGCATATCCAACAATATTCCCATTTTCCTCTGCGACCAAATAAGGATACCGGACCATAATACCTTCCATCCGTTTTGCAAAGGACTCTACCGATGGAATCCCGTATTCAAATGTAATGGCCGTATTCTGAATATATGGCCCGTAAACAGCTAAAATTGCGGCTGCATCGGTAATCCTTGCCGCCCGGATCTGAAATTGCATATTGCTCACCACCTGAATTCATTATAAACCGCATTTTTCCTCTGTCAATCCATGATTTTTCCTCTTGTATTTTTCACATTCTGGCGTTATAATATCGGCAGCAATAAAAGGAGGTCTAATTATGGCTGTTAAGATCGAGAAAAATACCATTATCGGTGATGTCCTGGATATCGCACCCCAGGCTGCTCCTCTGTTCTTCGCTATCGGCATGCATTGCCTGGGTTGCCCCTCTTCCAGAGGCGAAACCGTTGAAGAAGCATGTGCAGTTCATGGCGTTGACTGCGAGCCTTTCCTGGCACAGCTGAATCACTTCCTGGAGGCCTATGAGGCAGACCAGGCTGAGAAGGCACAGAACTGATCTTTAGATGCCATCCACCCCGGATGGCATCTTTTTTCGAGGTAGCTTATGAACATTCCACTTTCCAAACGGCTGCAAGCCTGCTGCCAATATGTTGCGCCTGGGCAACGGGTTGCAGACATTGGCTGCGACCATGGCTATACAAGCATATACTTATTGCAGCACAACATCGCCAGGTCGGTCATTGCCGCAGACATTAACGAAATGCCCCTGCAAAGTGCCATGCGCAATGCTGAAAAATTCGGTGTGCGGGAACAGATGCAGTTTTATCTCTCTGACGGCGTGCGCAATATCCCCCGGGATTTTGACGCAATGATCTGTGCCGGTATGGGTGCGGATACCATGATTTCTATTTTAGAAGCCGCACCTTGGCTTAAATGCGGGCAATACAAGCTGATCCTGCAATGCCAATCCAAGATCCCTATGCTGCGCCAATATCTTTCCGACAATGGCTGGTTGATTCACCGGGAAACTGTATTGCGTGACGGCAAGTTCTTATACACCGTTATGGAGGTTTTTTATGATCCCCAGGCACCCAGGCTCTCACCGGGCGGATTCTACTTTCCCCCTGCTTTATTTACAGAGCCTTCGCCCATCCTGCGGGAATACTTTGAAAATGTGCTTTTCCGTCTGCGTCGGGCGGTCAATGCCCGAAAAGACAATGCAGATGAACTTATGGTGAAAGCACTGAATGAACTGGAGGAAACAACATGGTAACAGTAAATGATGTTTTGCAATATATGAACACGCTGGCACCTGCTTCCATGAAAATGGACTGGGATAATGTGGGCCTGCTCTGCGGCAGCCGCAGCAAGGAAGTGCGCAAAATTTTAGTCGCGCTGGACCCCTTTGAAAGCGTTTGCCGGGAAGCGGCCGCAGAGGGTGCCGATCTGATCATCACCCACCACCCCCTGATTTTCCGCGCTCCCAACGCTCTGACGGACGATACTGCCCTGGGCCGCAGTGTTTTATTCCTGGCTCAGCACGGCATTTCCGCCATCAACGCCCACACCAACCTGGATTGTGCCCCCGGCGGCGTCAACGATGTTTTGGCCAGAAAGCTGGGTCTGCAGAATATCCAGGTGATCAACCCTTCCGGCATAACCGAAAACGGCGAGGAATGGGGACTTCTGCGCATGGGCACTGTGGATTCCCAAGCATTGGAGGATTTTCTTCCCCATGTAAAAACCGCATTAAAATGCCACGGTCTGCGTTACACCGACGGGGGAAAGCCCGTCCAAAGAGTCTGCGTTGGCGGCGGTGCCTGTGCCGGTGAATTGGGTCTTGCTCTGCGGGCGGGCTGCGATACCTTCGTCACCGCCGATGTACGCTATAACCAATTCTGGGATGCCTATGAAGCAGGCATGAATCTGATCGATGCCGGTCATTTTCACACAGAAAATCCCGTTTGCCCTGTGCTGGTAGAAAAGCTACAGGCAGCATTCCCCGAAATTTCTGTAATTCTTTCAAAAAATCACGGAGATTGTGCAAAATTCTTTATGTAATCGGTTGAATTCCAAAAGATTACATGGTATAATAGATTGAATTTTTATGAGAACGAGGTAATTACTTATGTCCGGACATTCCAAATGGCATAATATCCAAAAAACCAAAGGCGCGCAAGACGCCAAGCGCGCAGCTGCCTTTACCAAAATCGCGAAGGAGCTGATCGTAGCTGTTAAGGAAGGTGGCGGCATCACCGATCCCGCCAACAACTCCCGTCTGGCAACGGTCATCACCAAAGCCAAGGCCGCCAACATGCCCAACGATAACATCAAACGCTGCCTGGAAAAGGCCGCAGGCGCAGGCGGCGGTGATAGCTACGAATCCATCACCTACGAAGGCTACGGCCCCGGCGGTGTTGCCGTGATCGTTGAGACCATGACCGACAACCGCAACCGTACCGCAGGCTCCATGCGCCACCACTTCGATAAATTCGGCGGCAATCTGGGCGCTTCCGGCTGCGTTAGCTGGAGCTTCGACAAGAAGGGCGTTCTGCTCATCGACAATGAAGATGGCGACTACGACGAAGACACCGTCATGATGGACGCTATGGACTGCGGCGCAGATGATTTTGAAGCAGAAGAAGATTGCTTCACCATCTACACCACTCCCGATGATTTCAACGCCGTGGCAGATGCCATGACCGGCAAAGGCTACTCCTTTGCTTCTGCTCAGATCGAAATGGTGCCGCAGAACTATCAGAAGCTGGACTCCGAAGATCACATCAAGCTCATGGAAAAGCTCAACGACATTATGGAAGAAGATGACGATGTGCAGAATGTCTGGCACAACTGGGACCAGGAATGATACTGTGACGGTTACTCCCGCCCGCAAAAGCACACAATACAGATAACGGAGGCTAAGCTTATGTCTTCTCTATCGCAAGTCAGCGTCGTCCTTCCCTCTTTGGATCCGGACGAAAAGCTGCTGGCCGTTGTAGACGGCCTGGTTGCCCAGGGTTTTGACGATATCATTCTGGTCAACGATGGCAGTAAGCCGGAAAACCTGCACTATTTTGAAACTGCTGCGCAGCACAGCTGCGTACATGTGCTGCACCATCCGGTCAACCGTGGCAAAGGCGCTGCGCTAAAGACCGCCTTTACCTGGTTTCTAGAAAATAGGCCGGAGCGGCTTGGTGTGGTCACTGTCGACGGTGACAACCAGCACCATCCGGAGGATACCGCAGCCTGCTCCATCCACATGCTGGATACAGGCCGTCTGACCCTGGGTGTCCGAGACTTTTCCCTACCCCATGTACCTGCCCGCAGCCGCAGCGGCAACCGGCTCACTTCGCTGGTGTTCAAGATCTTTGTGGGCATGACCATTTCGGATACCCAAACTGGTCTGCGCGCCATTAACCGGGAAGATCTGGAAATCCTCAACAAAGTTTCCGGTGACCGGTTCGAATATGAAACCAACATGCTCTTGGCCTTGAAAGAAAACGGGATCCCCTTTGACGAGGTTAAGATTCGTACGGTTTATATTGAAGAAAACAAAAGCTCCCATTTCCGTGCAGTAAAGGATTCCTGGCGCATTTATAAGCTGATCTTTGCCCATTTCTTCAAATACGGCATTTCCTCTGTGCTCAGCGCTTTAGTGGATGAGGGTCTGTTCATGGCGTTCAGCGCATGGCTGCCTTTAACCGGTTTTGCTCTGACCGCCGCTGCCACCGCAGGAGCCAGGATCATCAGCTCCCTTCTGAATTTCTTCTTAAACCACCGCCTGGTGTTCCATTCTCATGCGCCCATCGGCAAGGCAATGCTCCGCTACTATTTGCTTGCTGTACCGCAGTTTCTGGCCCAATGGCTGCTGACCCAGGGAACAATCTCCCTGTTCAGCATCGGCGAAGATCAGATCCTCCTGCGGGGTCTAATATACGGCATTGTCATGTGCGTTTTATTTGTTGCCAGCTTTATGATCCAACAACGCTGGGTATTTTCCGGCAAAAAAAGATAAATGAGGTTTACCCCAATGAGAAATAAAACAAAAAAATCCAACGCAGGCCGCACAGTTGTACGGATCATTTTGCGTACACTGCTGGTGCTGTTTACCGTAGTTGCCATTTTGGTCGGCGGCCTTTATATGATGCTGGACCTGATCTTCAACGGTCCTTCCCCCTCTGCAAGAGATGTTTTGACCATGTCCCTGCTGGAAGCCAGCGCCACCAAATGGGTGCCCGGTCTTTTCATTGGACAGGAAAAGGTTGAAGAGATCCGCGCCCGTGAGGACGCTCCTCTGCCCGAAGACTTCTCCAATCCCTCTCAGGTGATCATCACCAGCGGCACCGCTGCGGATAACAGCGGCGAATGGGATGACCATCCCGACGGCATCCGCATTGAATCCATCAGCGGCGACACCTATAACGCCCATGTTATGATCATCCGGGATCCCTCCACCGTATATCTGGCTACCTCCACAAAACAGCGCTTCAGCGTGGACATTCCCGGCACCCGGATCAACCGTCAGATCGAAACCGAAGGTGCAATTGCCGCCGTAAATGCAGGCGCATTTAACGATGACGGTTCTTCCAACTCCTATGTTGGCAGTGTGCCCATTGGCATGGTTATCTCTGAAGGTGAGATTGTTTGGGATGACGGTCAGAACTACGAAGGCTTTGTTGGCTTCAACCAGGATAATGTGCTGGTTGTTGCCAACTCCATGGACAAAAAGCGCGCCAAGGAGCTCAATATCCGCGACGGCTGCTGCTTTGGCCCTGTTTTGCTGATGAATGGTGTTGTAAACCAGGTGGAATACAGCGCCAACTCCGGCTTTAATCCCCGCACCGCTCTCGGTCAGCGGGCTGACGGCGCTGTGATTTTCGTATGTATCGACGGACGGCAGGTTGGCTCTCTGGGCGGCACATACTCTGATTTGATCAACATTATGGTGGAATATGGCGCAGTAAACGCCTGCAATCTGGACGGTGGCTCCTCCACCGTTATGCTCTACCGGGATAACTACGGCAAATTCGGCGATGCCGGCAAAGTAATTATGGTCAACAATTACTCCCTGCTTCAAGAAGAGCCCCGCCGTATGCCCACCTTCTTTATGGTGCGCCCTGCAGAAAGTGAGGATTGATTATGTACAAAGGTAAATTTTTGAATAACGGTCCTCTCCCCCATCCGGCCCCCGTTCCCACGCCGGAAGAGATCGACAAGGAAGCACTGCTGGAGCAAACATTAAAAGAGCACCAGCAAGAGCAGGTCGCTGCTGAGCCGGTTTATCAATCCCCAGCCGAGCATGAGGAGCCCGCTCCTCAAAAGAAGAAATCCAAAAAGGGCACTATAATTTTTTATAGCATTTACGGTGCTTTTGTTGTAGCTGCCATTGCTGCGATATTCATTGCCCTTTCTCCTCTAAAGGAATGGCTGATCAACTTTGAAATCTCCCAACCGGAATCCAAATGTCAGGTCATCTATGACCAGTATTTTAAAAACCCGGACTGGTCCAGCCTGTATGATATGGCCGGCATTGAAGATACACAGTTTGAAGGCAAAGAAGCCTTTGTGCAATATATGACCGCAAAGATCGCAGCGGCAGACAACGGCAGCCTGGAGTACCAGGAAACCGCCGCCGGTCTTTCCGGCAACAAGAAATACAATCTGAAGCTGGACGGAGAAAAAGTCGGCTGCTTCTTCCTGGAGCCCACTGATAATGTGGAGAATGGCATTACCACCTGGAATCTGGGTGACATTGAATTGTATTTCACCCGTGATGAATCTGCAATCATCGAGATTTTGCCGGAGCACAAGGTCACCGTCAACGGAGTTGCTCTGGATGACAGCTACACCTTCCGTACCACCAGCACCAAAGCAGAAGCTTACCTGCCGGAGGGCTTACACGGCTTCCGCAGCAAACAGGTGTATGTGGACGGACTGTTGGTTGCTCCTCAAATCGTGGTTACCGACGCTGCCGGAAACAGCGTGCCTCTGATCACCGACGCAGAGACCGGCATTAAGAAAGCCACTCCCCAGCCCGGCAGTATCCAAATTCCGGAGGAACACAAAGAAATTGCTCGGGTCTTTGGTGAAAACTTCGCCAAATATGCCATCCGTAAAATCGGTGTCGGAACCCTGGCAAAATATATGGATTCCACCTCTCAGTGCTACAAGGATGTCAGAGATACCCATCCTTTCCTGCAGAAATTCTACGATTATAAAATCAACGACATCGTAGTGGAGGATTATTACGCATACAGCGATTCTCTGTTCTCTGCCCGTATCCAGCTTACCATGGATGTTCACGCTGTAAAAAATGGCAACATCAAGCACTTTGAAATGGATACCACCTTCTTCTTTGAAAAGAAAAATGGCAAATTCCTGGTTGTGGATAAAACCAATGTGGATATATCTGAACCTGTGGAGCAAGTTCGCCTGACCTTCATGAATGGTGATAAGCAGGTGGACCGCTATATGGTGGACGCCGATACCAATAAGATCGCTACTCCCCTGGTCACGCCTCCCGCCGGTAAGGTGCTGAAGGGCTGGGCCATCCAGGAAGTGGAAGAAAACGGCAACATTAAAATGACCATTCTGTTCACCCCCGAAGAAAACGGTACTTGTGCGGTCAATCAAACCCTGGAGCCCATGGTACTGCATGCTGTGTTTGATATTGAGGAATAAATATGGAAGCTGTATTTGCATATTTGGCCGAAAATTTCGACCTCCCGATTTTAGCATGGATCGCTGAACATTTACGCACCGCCTTCGGCGATGCGGTCATGCCGGTGGTTACTCTGCTGGGCGATGCAGGCATTTTTTGGATTGCATTAGCTGTAATACTGCTGTTTATTCCCAAGTACCGGAAGGTAGGCTTGGGTATGGGCGCAGCGCTGGTCATTGGCCTGCTGGTGTGCAATGTGGCAATGAAGCCTCTGTTTGGACGGATACGGCCCTATGATTATCTGGCAGAAAAAGGTATCCTTGTGGACCTTCTGATCTCCGCCCAGCATGACTTCTCCTTCCCCTCCGGGCATACCATTGCTTCTTTTGAGGCTGCCACAGTGCTTATGATCCACGACCGGAAGCTGGGTATTCCCGCTTTGATCCTGGCCTCGGTTATTGCATTCTCCCGCTTGTATCTGTATGTCCATTATCCCACCGATGTGATAGCATCTGTATTTTTGGGCATTGGCATTGCTTTCCTGGGTAATTTCCTGGTGCAAAAAGGCTTTGCCTTATATGAAGCAAAAAAGAAAACCGCAACATAAGATTTCCGGGCTGCCAAATCGGCAGCCCGGTTATATTTGTCCACAAAGGACCATAAGCTTTCTTAGACCGTAGCAGGAGCATCGCCTCCTGCAATCTGAAGGAGGCTGGCTATGGAAAGTATTTACCGGGACATTGCACAACGGACCGGCGGCAATGTATATCTCGGTGTGGTTGGGCCTGTGAGAACAGGAAAATCCACACTGATCAAGCGCATTATGGAACAGTTGGTAATCCCCAACATTGAGGATATATACCAACGGGAAAGAGCCAGGGATGAGCTGCCTCAAAGCGGCTCGGGCAAAACCATCATGACCAGCGAGCCAAAATTCGTCCCCGAGGAGGCCGTGCAGATCTCCGTGGACGATGGCGTAAAAATGCGCGTGCGCATGATTGACTCTGTGGGATACATGGTCGAAGGGGCTGTGGGTGCCGAGGAGGACGGCGTTCCACGGATGGTAACAACTCCATGGTATGACTATGAAGTTCCTTTAACGGAAGCTGCTGAGCTTGGTACGCGGCGGGTCATGCAGGAGCACTGTTCCATCGGTCTGGTTGTCACCACCGACGGCACTGTTACCGATATTCCACGGGAGGATTATGTGGATGCGGAATACCGGGCCATTATGGATATGCAGCAAACCAAAAAACCATTTTTGGTTATAATCAACAGCCGTGAGCCTATGGGTGAAGCCGCCCAAGCAGTAAAAGCTCATATTGCGGAAACCTTCGGTGTTGACCCAATTATTGCGGACTGCCAGGCGCTGGACGAATGGCAGATCCGGCAAATGCTGCAAGGACTTCTGTATGCATTCCCCATAGGGCAGCTGCAGGTTTATTTGCCCAGATGGATGGACGCACTGGAAAAGGATCACCCGGTTAAGGCAAAGCTATATGAAGCGCTACTGGATATGGCGCAGCAGATTACTTCCCTATCCTCTGCAAGCGCTATCTTATCCGGTTTGTCGGAATTGGACCAAGTGACAGATGTATCCATGGGGGATATGGATTTGGCGACGGGTACGGTCAATTGCACCTTACGATTCCCTGATGCCTTGTTCTATGAGATCCTCAGCAGCCGGGCAGGCATGCCCATTGCCAATGACGGACAATTGCTTGCTTTATTAACGGAATTAGCCGAGGTAAAGCAGGAATATGACCGAATTGCAGACGCCCTGGCTGCCTGCAAATCTACAGGCTACGGCATCGTTATGCCGGATGCGGACGCTATGACCCTGGAAACTCCGGAGATCATCAAAAAAGGCGGGGCATTTGGGGTAAAGCTGAAAGCCGGCGCTCCATCGATCCATATGATCCGGGTGGATGTGGATACGCAGATCAACCCCATGGTGGGCAGCGAGAAGCAATCCAAGGAATTGATCTCCTACCTCTGCAGCCAAGCGCCGGAGGAATTATGGCAAAGTAATATTTTCGGCAAATCTGTTTACGAAATGATCAAGGAAAGTCTCACAGGTAAACTAGTTCGAACACCGGAGGATGTAAGAGAGAAATTCCGGGGTACATTGTGCAAGATCGTCAATGACGGGGCTACTGGCCTGCTCTGCTTAATTCTATAATGAAACAGGGGCTGTTGCAAAATTACTGCAACGGCCCCTTTCCTTGTTATACCGGTTGAGGTTCCTCAGCGCCAATGTGAATATTGACGCCATTGACTTCCACATTCTCGTCAGCGCAAATCAAAATATACTTTACGCCACCGATCACACGGGTCTCAATGAGATCGCTGCGCTCCGGATTGACCTTGATCTGTACATCCGGGGTGTTGATCTCAAATTTCTTGTTGTTGATAATATTTTTGGGGTGCAGCACCGCTTCTGACCCAAAGGTCTCATCGTACTCCACGCTGAATTTAGCAATGTTCTTTTCCGGCACTGCGCAGGTTTCCAGCGCCTCCTTCACCTGCTCCTTGGAAATCAGCAAGGGATCCGGCACACGGCTTTCTTTGTGCATATCGATAGCCTGGCGCAGCTGATCATGAACCGTCTGCACTACTTCCAGACTGCATTCTTCTGCAATGGTGGTGCTGAGTAAGGCTTCAAAGGCAGTTTTTTGACTGGCTGCGGGCATGGGCGGCTGCACATTGAAAACCGCATTGACAAAGGCATCGTGATTGTCCTTGGGGCTTTTGGTGTAGAACAAGGCGTTATAAATATTGGTTGCGCGGTTATCAAAGGCCGGGAACAAAAAGCCCAGCTCCGGGGCGGACAGGACCTGCGCCACACCGCCATCATGGAACATCTTCTCCTCCGCAATATAGCGCAGGCTGGGCTTGCTCAGCTTCACCGGGCAAACCGCGCAAAGGATATAAGTGTAGGTTTCATTGGATGCATCCAGCTGGGTTTCATCATCCTTGGATTTAAAAGGCACATCATAGCTGTCACAGCCCAGCAGGATCAGATAATTGTCATCAAAGGACACGGACTCCATGATCTTTCGATAAAGGCTCTCACGGGTCTCCTGGTCCTTCAAGGCGGTTTTCCGCAGTTCCATCAGCAGCTTGTGCTCGGGGCTATCTGCCACCTGGGCGGTTTTAAAGGTGATATCAATGAGATTTTTGCCAATGCCGCCGGATAAGACCCGTTTCATAGTGCCAAAATAGCGTTCTGCCTCATTTTCCGGCATGATACCGGTGCTCTGGGAAAACTCAGAAATGATCTCCTTTTGGGCATTGACATAGCAGCCGTAAATTGCCGTCATATTGCTGCGATCTCTGCGCACTCTGCGCCGGATCTCGCCGATTTCCTTTTCGTTCATAAGTACCTCGCAAATACAAAACTGGCGACTTTCGCCGCCAGTTGAGTATAACATATTTCAGCGTTATATTCAAGTTCAAGTTAATCTCAAACGCTAAACCATATAAGCATATATACATATTTGTTAGATTCCTATTCGAATACTTTTTCTTGATTTTAAATCAGCAATATGCTATGATTCTAATAGAGCATAACTAAGGAGTTCTTTAACATGCAAATTATTTCTAAAGCTAACGACACAATATTAAGAATACTCCGGCCGTTTCATAAACACGGAAATGAATACAGATGGCTACAATACTGTATTATCACTTCATGCGAAAATAAACAACTGATATTCAATTTGATGACCCGGGAAATGATCTGCTTGTCTGAGGAAGAATATAATAACTTTGACTCTAACCAGTATTTAAAAGATCATTGGTTTGTTGTTCCCCATAAGACCAAAGAAAAAGAATATGTAGATATCATTAAATTATTTGTAAAAAAACAGCAAGGAGATCTCTCAGTTATTACAAATTACTCCGTATTCACAACCACAGATTGTAACGCTCGCTGCTTTTATTGCTATGAATCCGGCTGCAGCAAAAACACTATGAACAATGAAATGTGCGATAAAATAGTTAATTATATCAAAGCACACTGTGATGGAAAATCTATTCGGATTAACTGGTTTGGCGGAGAACCGCTACTAAACACCACTGCTATTGATAATATTTGTAACGGATTGCAACAAGAAGGTATTGCATACCGTTCAAAAATGATATCCAACGGATATTTATTTGATGAAATTACAGTTCAAAAGGCTGCAACTCAATGGAATCTGCAAGAAATTCAAATAACCTTAGACGGCACAGAGAATATATATAATAAAGTAAAAGATTATATCTACAAAGAGGGCAACCCCTATCAAATCGTCTTATCTAATATTCAAAGGCTCCTAGATGCGAATATACCCGTAAGTATTCGCATGAACCTGGATCTATATAATAAAGACGACCTTCTCATCCTGGCAGATGAATTAGCGAATCGATTTGATCGCAAACAAAAGCTTTATGTTTATGTACATAAGCTTTTCCAGGAAAAAAGGGATTATTCAGATGCACAAGCTGCTGAAGAATGTGCCAAACTGGAATCAGCTGTTCAACAAATAGAAAAGAAACTTACAAACACTGGATTGATGCCCAGAAAGGGCATACCAAAAGCGTATAAAATGTTTTACTGTATGGCTGATTGTGGCAATGCAATTACTTTCCTCCCCACGGGTAATATTGGCCTATGCGAAATCTATACAGATTCTGAATTCATCGGCCACATTGACGGAGACGGTTTCGACGAATCCGTAATAAATAGTTGGAAAGAAATCACTCCGGAAGTTCCTGCTTGCAAAAGCTGCGCTTATTACCCAGAATGCTATAGCATAACAAAATGCGCCAGTGCCAGTGTATGCTATCCTGCTTATCAGAAAGCACGAATCGATAAACTGAAGGATCAAATGCTATACGAATTTGAAACTTTTATGGCTAAATAACCTTAAAAGCAGTGTTGTATCTACCGAATACAACACTGCTTTTCTTATTCACAATCCGGCTCATCCTTAAGGATCTTTTTCACTCCATTAGCAACCAAGGCGCGGGTAAGTTTACACATTTCCGGATTGCATGTGCCACTATTAAAATCCTTTAAGCGCATAGACGGACATTTTGCACAAGTATTATCATACACACATCCAACGCACTCTCTACCAGATATAATTTGAGAAGCAGCCAACACAGTTTGCTCCCATGCTTCTTTATAATTATTATCCAGCAATGAGACGCCACCAACCATGGCATTAATGCATGGATACATTCTGCCATCATATGTAACAGTAGCAAGGGAGTTACCTCCATTACAAAATAAGCCTTTAGCAGGAGAGGCAAATAAATTACCACCAGGCTCAGGGGCCTCATTACACTTTACTCTCTGTCCATATAATTCAGCACGTTTAATAGAGAGATCCACAATCTCATCCAAGGTAAGAAAATAATCGATTTTTTCAGGATTATCGCGATTACAAAGTAAGGCAATATCTCCATTCACAACTATAAACTTATTTGATCGACATAAATTTAATATTGGAATATAATCGTTCATCAAATATTTACTAGGTGTAACGGCAACACGAACATCAATTCCGGCATCTTTCAGCATGGATATAGCACGAAATGCTTTCTGAAAACCCTTATGGCCTGTTACATTTACATATGCTTCTTCACAAGATCCATATAAAGAAATCTGAATCATATCGGGCGGATAAGTTTTGAAGAACTGTACATACTCTTCATTGATAAGTGTACCGTTCGTCAAAACAGAAACATATATTTTTTTGTTCCATAAATGCAAATACAGCTCTTTAAAATCCCTGCGGATCAAACATTCTCCTCCAGATAAAGAGGCGTAAATCAAACCGCAATCATAAGCTTCATCAAAAATGCGTTTCCATTGATCCGTGGAAAGTTCTTTCTGCATAGCTAACGCATTATCTTGGGTATGAACATAGCACATCTTGCAATCTAAATTGCATCGCGCTGTCAATTCATAATGACCCAAAATCGGCGTTTTTTTAACCTTTGCATTTTCAATCAAGCGTTTTCTTAATTCTTTATATGCAGAACTTTGCATAGCTATCTCCTAAAAATAATAATAACGGAGGGAGTAAAACTCCCTCCGCTGGGTATTACATAAAATTATGCACAGGGGGGCTGGAATACCCAATAATCATAGTTCTCGGGGCAGTTAGGATTGGTGTCAACAGCCTCGCCAGAAACAGTGATCACATCCATGACCTCAAACTTCTCAATCTTCATCTCAGGTGCGAACATTTTTTGGATTCTCCTTTCATTAAATTGCACTAACAGCATCACCGTACTTCATCATAGCAATGAAGACATCATTATTTGCGCCTCCAAGGCCTGCCTGAGCGTAAGCTTCAACACTGCAGGTATAGATCAAAGTAACAGGTTCGCCAGTAGTTTTGTCATAAAGAGCAATAGTAAACACATCACGGAACTGATTAGCTTTTACTGCAATCTTACCAAACTTCATAACAGCACCGGCAGCCTCAAAGGGAATTACAGAAGTAACACCACCAACAGTGCTACGAAGCTCATAGTTGGAGACATCAACATTAAATGCAAACTGAATTTCTACCTTAGACTGCATACTAACAGCGTTTCTGAATACATTAACTGTACCGGTACCACTAGTAGTATTTTCAGCATTAAAGGAAGGAGTTTCAGTTGTTGCATACTGGGCATAGTCGCCAAGGTTTGCATTGGGCAGAACAGTTTCATTATGCTTAAATGTAGTCTGAACAGTTGCACCATAGTTCAGCATATCAACCAAAGCAGTAGTTCTTGCAGTATCACCGGAAGTAATGTAGCCAGCAATCTTTTCAAGAGCTAACAACTCAACAGATGTAGTAACAGTCTGACCAGGGGTAACAACGCCATCCTTCACACCATACAGCGTAACAGTGATCATCTCAGGCATAGACCAGGACAGAACCTGCTTATCGAACATCTTCATGGCAGTACCCAAGTTGGTGCCCTGAATAGTCTCTTCAATATCGCCGTTCACAGCATCGGCCTGCACAGACTCAATATAAACGGAATCATATGCGCCAAATGCAGCCTTAGTAACAACAAAGTTCACACCGATGTAATCCTGGAAGCTCAAACCAATAGTCTGGAACTTCAAGTTCTCATCGATCTCCGGGCCAGCCTTCTCGAAGTCGCCGGACAGGGTGTAGTCGATAGCGGGAGTAGTCCAGGTGGACCAATCGGTCAGAGCGTTGACCTGGATCTTCAGCTGCTCGCCAGCAACAACATCGATCACCAGGTTCTCAGCAACAGTCCAGCCGGTGTAGTTCCAGTTCTCGTCGATCTCGGGCTCAGCCAGAGTGTACTGAGTGGAGATGGGCCACTCGCTGCCCTCAGTGTAGGTTAGCTTGTCAACAGTGATGTTAGCACCGTCGGTGACATCCAGAGTCACAGTGCCGTCTTCGGTAGCGGTCCAGATGTAGTAGTAAGAACCATCAGCTGCCAAAGAGTTGGTGTCGGTGTAGTCATTCATGTCCTCGATGACTTCGGGGTTAGCCTGAGCACCAACGGGGGTGGACAGAACCAGGTTGTGCTCGCCAGCATTCAGCTGGAACACACCCATCTCATCCATAGCAACTTCCTCACCATCAACGGTCAGGATCATGCCAGCGGTACCGGAGTAGTAAGTGCCATCAGCTTCAGTGGTGGTAGAAGCGGTAGCAGTAGTGTAAGCATCATCCCAAGCCCACTCCAAAACAATGGGGTTCTGCTCGGAGCCAGCGGGGTAAGCAAAGTTACCGGTCCAGGAATATGTAGCTTCGGGGTAGTAGTTGCCCTCTGCGTCCTGAACCCAAGCAGTGTTGATGATGATCTCATCGCCCTTGCTTACGGGAACAATCAGCTCCAGGCCGTAGTTGTCAACGCCGTCAGCCAACAGGTCGTACTGAATATAGGTGTTGTTATTGGTAACCATGATGTTTCTCTGGGTGCCCAGATCAAGAGCATTGCCCTCGTCATCATACACTGCATCGAAGTACAGAGTGATGGTGCCATCGTCCTCTGCAATGTACTTGTAGAAGAAGCCATCGCTGTCTTCCTTGGCCTGCACGACTTCATCAGAGTACCAACTCATGGTCTCGATGATCTTGGGGTTCATCTGATGACCAACGGGAACAGTCAGAACCAATGCATAAGTAGTAGTCTCTTCACCAGCGGTCAAAGTAAAGGTATGGGGGATGCCCATACGAATATCGCCGAGAGTCCATTCAATAGCCTCACCATTAGCGGTAATAGGCATGGAGGCATCAACATTGTCGGTGAATTCGAAATACATGGTCTTATTAGCGGGAACTTCAACAGAGGCAGTAGCCTCGGTGTGTGCATCGTTCCAGGTCCATGTGATAGTAGCGGGGTTCTCTGCGGAATAGCCGGGGAGCAGCACGTCCATGCCGACCTCGAAATCGTCGTCGCCGTTTTCGGTTTCGACTTCAACTGCGAATGCGCTCATAGGCAGCAGGCCAAATACCATGACCAGAACCAAGAGCCAGGATAATAAACGCTTCATTTTTCTGTTTTCCTCCTGTTTTTGGATTTTGATAAAAAATGTTCCGTGTCGGGAAGTTAACCGTTTGATACGGCCATATTTTGCAATCTCCGGCTTTACAATATGTTGCCATATTGAGGGGAAAAAGCCATTGAAAGCAAGCAATGGCAATATCAGCAGATATTACCCTACATTTTCCATGATTACTTTACCAAATAAATATTAGGATGTCAACCACATTTTTCAGAAAAATTTAAAAATTGTTCTATTATTTTTTACGCAATTTGCAGATTTTGTGTTTTCAATAAAATTTTGGTACAAAAGGTGAGATTTTTATACAACAATTCAACATAAAGTGTGTTTATGCATGCATACACTACTAGTTATAGTGGTGTGGTGCGGCAGAAATGCATTTATTTATTATGAATGTTTTAAGGGAGGATTTATGCTTACATTTACAAGAAATTAAGCATACAGATTGCCACACCAGTGTTCGCACTGGTTCGCAATGACGCACACGCGCTTCTGTCATTTTGAGCAGGCGCGTAGGGAGCGGTGACCACACCGTCCCACTTTTATACGAAACGATTCAAGGAACGGATCAATCCGTTCCCTACATATTGCAAATAGCGGGCGACCAATGGTCGCCCCTACTGTATTAAGGGCCGATGTATCTCAATCGGCCCCTATACAATTTAGGATTATTTATCTTTCTTCTTTTTCCGTTTAAAATTCTCCCGCAGCTTTGAGCCAAGCTGGGGCGGCTGAGGCTGCAGCTTATCTTCTGCCACTCCCCTTTTTGCAAGCCGCTTATTGGTAATCTCGCCCATAAGCGTATACGCCACAGATACCAAGGGGATCATCAGGAACATACCGGCAACGCCCATGACCGAGCCGCCCAAAGAAATGGCAACCAACACCCACATGCCGGAAAGGCCAATGGATGTACCCACCACACGGGGGTAGATCAAATGGTTTTCGATCTGCTGCAGAATCACGAACATGAGCACAAACCACACTGCCTGCAGCGGATTATTGACCAAAATCAAAAACGCTCCAACAACGCAGCCAACCCACGCGCCAACCACGGGGATAAACGCGGTTACAGCCACCAGCACACTAACCAAGGCAATATAGGGCATCCGAAAAATAGCCATAGAAACGGCAAACATAGAGCCCAAAATTACAACCTCGATGCACTGACCGGAAAGGAAATTGGAAAATGTGGAATTGGACAGCCGCAGAATTCGAACGACCTCGTCGGACACATGCTCCGGCAAAAATGCGTACAGCAGCTTTCTGCCCTGGCGCGCCAAGGTCTCCTTTTGAAACAGGCAATAAAATGCGAACACAACAGAAATGAAGGCATTTATGATTCCGGACGCAACTGTACCAATCGCCGAGAATGCGCCGGGAATGAGCTTGGAAACGCTATTGCCGATCCAAGTAATGAACTTCTCCAAAATGGTTGCCCAATCAAATTTGCCCAAATTAAAGTTTTCCGTAAGCCAGGCTGCCAATTTGGGATTATCCTGCAACAGCACCTGCAGACTCTTTTCCGTATTGATCAAGAAGGTCTGCACCTTAGGTCCAATGGAAATGACCGTATCCACCAGCTGCGGGATCAGCAGCCAGAATACTCCAGCAATGAGGATCAAAACAAATATTGTGGTGACTGAGGCTGCCAGGATCCTGCGAATTGATTGCTTCTTGATGCCCTTGAACCAGCCTTCCACCACCCGCATGGGTACATTAATAATGAATGCCAGCACCGCGCCCACAACAAAGGGCGAAACAATGCCCATAACCATATTATACATACGGTTCACACGGTCCGTATCATGAAGCAGCCAATACACCAGGATACAGCCAAGCACGCATATAAAAATGTATTTGAGCGCTTTTTTTAGAAATCTTTTATCCAGTTCCATAAAAGCCTCCTTATATATTTATATAATGTATAACCTCATCCACCGCTAACGCGGTCCCCCTTCCCCAAAGGGGAAGGCTTCTTTCAACGCATTGCAAAGGGCGCTGACTGCCTCCGGCTGGGTTGCCCAGCTGGTGCAAAACCGCACCACGGAATGGGCATCATCATACTTTGCCCAAAAAGCAAAAGTAAAGTCCTTTGCCAGCTGATCCAGCATGGCATCCGGCAGAACAGGAAACACCTGGTTCGTAACCGTATCCACATACAAGGGCAAATTGCATTCTGCCAGGGTTTGACGGATGCGATCCGCCTGGGCATTGGCATGACGGCAAATATCCAAATAGCGGTCATTCTCCAGCAACGCCTCAAACTGCGCGCCTAAAAGCCACCCCTTTGCCAACATACCGCCCTTTTGCTTGATCAAGAAACGAAAATCCTGGGCAATGGCGGGTTCATTGATCACAACCGCTTCCCCAAACATAGCGCCGCATTTTGTGCCGCCAACATAAAACACATGGCAGAGTCTTGCCAAGTCCTGCAGGGTCACATCCGTCCCACGGGCAGTAAGCCCGTAACCCAAGCGCGCGCCGTCCAAAAACAAATACAAGCCAAACTGATCGCATATTCTGCGAAGCTGCTCCAATTCAGAAAGGGTATACAGCGTGCCAAATTCAGTAGGATGAGAAATATATATCATTTTGGGCTGAACCATATGCTCCGGCTCTGCCCCATCCTGGGCAAGCATGAATGCCTCCACTTGGGCTGGCTTCAGCTTGCCATTTTCACCGGGCAGTTCAATAACCTTATGGCCGGTGGCTTCAATAGCTCCTGTTTCATGAACGCTGATATGCCCGGAGTCCGCCGCGATCACCGCCTGGTGCGGACGCAAGGCCCCTGCGATCACCGTCAGATTGGTCTGCGTGCCGCCTACCAAAAAATGCACCTGGGCATTGGGGGCAGCACATTTTTCACGGAGCTGTGCTGCGGCTGCGGCGCAATGCGCATCCACACCGTAACCCGGATTCTGTACCCCCGCCAGAGATTGCAGCTTAGCCATAACCGCCGGGTGGCAATTCTCATTATAATCATTATTAAAATACAGCATGATATCTTCCCTTTTGATAGCATTATATTATATTTTACCGATTTCTTACAGGGATGTCAAGGACACATATATTTCATTTCCCATTCATAAACTGTTCATGGCAGGACACAGCAGGGAGGGAATTTTATGGCTGATACCATGGAGCGCAGAGCATGCGAACTGGCTGTGTACATGATTGAAACCGGCGCTACGGTACGGGCTGCCGCAAAGCATTTTGGCATCTCCAAATCCACCGTACATAAGGATCTGTCCCAAAGGCTTCCGCGATACAATAAACGGTTATTCAACCAGGTACGGAAGGTGCTGGATCTGAACAAAGCCCAGCGGCACATTCGGGGTGGGCTGGCAACCCGGGAAAAATACGCAAAGCGAAAGTAGCCAATTGCTATTTTACAATTTATATGGTATGCTTTGCCCAAAGGAGCGATGTGTATGTTTGAGA
>JAZNSR010000011.1:0-16689 GCA_045591335.1 Faecousia sp. | reverse complement strand
ACTTTCTTCCCCGGGCAGATCATGGCCCGGATGCAGGAGTTCGGTGAATTTTTGACTGTGAAGATCGAGAATATGAACCTGGGTCATACGGGGGCGGAAAAGAAGAAAAAGCCTGCCAAGGATTTTGCGGTGGTGGCGGTTGCCCAGGGTGAGGGCATGTCCGCATTGTTCCGGCAAATGGGGGCGGATCAGATCGTCTCCGGCGGTCAGAGCGCCAACCCTGCCATTGAGGATTTTGTGGAGGCTTTCCGGGCCTGCAATGCCAAGAACATCATCGTGCTGCCCAACAATAAAAATGTGATTTTGGCAGCCAACCAGGCGGCGCAGCTTTATACGGACGCTGCGGTGCGGGTGGTGCAGACCAAAAACATTTCCCAGGGCTACAGTGCCCTTTCCGTGATCACCCCCGGTATCAAGGATATGGATGCGTTGGTGGCCAGTGCAGAGCGGGCAGCCCAGGGGGTCATTGACGGCGAGATCACCCGTGCTGTACGGGATGCGGTGGTGGATGGCAAGCAGATCTCCACCGGCGATTATATGGCCATCAGTGCCGGCAGCATCCTGGCGGTGACGGACAATGCCGAGGATGCGGTGCTTTCCATGCTGGAAAATGTGGATGTGGACCTTTGCGAGATCATCACCTTGTTTGTGGGAAACAGCGTGAGCCATGACCGGCGGGTATGGCTCACAGAGCAGCTGAAAGAAATCTATGACGAATACGAAATTGTGGTATATGAAGGCGGCCAGGATATTTATGATTATCTGGTGGCAGTGGAGTGAGCTATGGATACAGTGAAGATTTTATTGGATACCAAGGGCGGCGACAATGGCGCTGCCGTAATGGTCAGGGGCGCGGCAGAGGCCCTTGCCAAGTTTGAAGCCTTGCGGTTTGTGCTGGTGGGCGATGCGGCGCTGATCCGGGAGGAATGCCAAAAGGCGGATATGCCCATGGACCGGGTGGAGATCGTGGAAGCTCCCGGTCAGATCACTAATTTTGACAATCCCGCCCAGGCGCTTTTCCAAAAGACCGATTCTTCCATGCTGGTGGGCTTGCAGACCCTGGCAGACCGGGAAGACATTTTCGGCATGCTTACCGCCGGCAATACGGGCGTTTTGCTCACCGGTGCCATGCGCTATGTTTCCGGGAAGGAGCGGGTGCGGCCTGCTTTAGCGGCGGTTCTGCCTGCGGCCAACGGGAATTTCGTCTGTGTGGTGGATACGGGCGCAACCATCGACTGCACTCCCCAGATGCTCCATCATTTTGCCCTGCTGGGCTCGGATTTCATGCGCAGGACTTATGGGATCGAAAGCCCCCGTGTGGGTCTGCTGTCCAATGGCAGCGAACCTTCCAAGGGCAACAAGCTGGTGAAGGAGACTCACCCGCTGCTGGCCCAGGATGATCGGCTGAATTTCGTGGGCAATGTGGAGGGTAACACAGCCTTGTGCGATGTGTGCGATGTGCTGGTGTGCGACGGCTTTGCGGGCAACCAGGTTTTGAAGGTCACCGAGGGCACTGCCATGCGGATCTTGACCGATGTTATGACCTATGCCCACCGGGAGAAATCTGACGAAGTGAAGAAACTGGGTGCGCATTTGATGGGCATTTATGATATTAATTCTTTGGGCGGCGGTGTGATTCTGGGGATTGCCAAGCCTGTGATCAAAACCCGCGGCAGTGCCAGAGAGAGCACCATCGTCAACACCTCGGAAATGCTTTTGAATATGGCGCAGCATAAATCTGTTTTTGATAAAAACAGAAATCATATTTAAGGAGAATGGCTATGTCTAAGATCAAAATTATGTGCACCTCCACCGGCTGCATCGAGTATGCGCCCCAGCGTTACCGCAGCCTGGATATCGATATTATCCGGATCCATGTGTTCTTTAACGGCAAGGAATACCGGGAGGGGCTGGACCTGGACCCGGTGGATTTCTATGCCCAGCTGGAAACCATTGAGGACCCCAAAAACCATCTGCCCTACACCGGTATGCCCGATACTGAGGAGATCATGGCCCATTTCGACAAGGCCGTTGCCGATGGTTATGAGGAGGTTATTGTTTATGTGATTTCTTCCGCTTTAGGCGGCACCTATAACAAGATCTGTCTGATCGCCAAGGAATATGAGCAGAAGCTGAAGATCCATGTGGTGGACACCAAGATCACCTGCTTTGGCGAGGGCCTGCTGGCCATCAAGGCTGCGGAAAATGCAGCCAAGGGTATGTCTGCGGAGGAGATTCTGAAGGAATCCCGCTGGATGATGGCCCACCAGGAATTTGTGGGCGTGGATGGCAAGCTGGATTATCTGATCTATAACGGCAGACTCAAGGGCGGCAAGGCCTTTATGGGGCAGCTGCTGAATATTTGCCCGGTGATCCATTTCTCCAAGGAGGGTGAGATCGTGCCCCTGGAGAGCGTCCGCACCCCCAAAAAGGCCCTGGCAAGAACCTGCGAGGTGCTGAAGGAAATGATCGGCGACAGAGATCCCAAGGACTATTTGCTGTGGCATATTTATACCGGCCCGTCTTTGATCGAGACCTTGAAGCAGATCGAGCCCAAGTATGGCATCCAGACCAACCATGAGGCGGTGATCATGTCCCCGGTCAGCGGTTGCCACAACGGTCCCTGGCTGGCAGGCTACGGTCTGGCCTTCCTCCGCCGTGAGGACGAGCCCCTGGAGGATTGATATGGTAACGGTAAAGCAGGTAAGCTCTGCCCGGGATATCAAGGAATTTATTGAATTTCCCCTGAGAATGTATAAAAAATGCCCTTATTTTGTGCCTCCGCTGTATGGAGATGAAAAGAAGCTGCTGAAATCCGGCGGCTGCTCCGATGTGGCAGAATCCGTGTTTTTCCTGGCGGAAAAGGATGGAAAGACCGTGGGCAGGATCCAGGGCATTATCCAAAAGCAGTATAATCAGATCCATAATGTTGCCCAGGTCCGCTTTAGCCGGTTTGATGCCATTGAGGATCAGCAGGTGGCAGACGCTTTGTTTGGGGCGGTGGAAGCCTGGGCACGCCAGCGGGGCATGAAAGAGATCTGCGGGCCTTTAGGTTTTAACGATTTGGACAGAGAGGGCCTTTTGGTGGATGGCTTTGAAGAAAACTCCACCTTTGAGGAGCAGTATAACTATCCCTATTACGCTGCCTTGATCGAAAATTGCGGTTTTGCCCGGGATGTGGATTGGGTGGAATCGGAGCTGAAAATGCCCAAGGAGCGCAATGCCATGCTCTCCCGGGTGGCAAAGCGGACCATGGAGCTGCATAAGCTGCATATTGCGGACACCAGCATTTCCAAGAAGCAGTATATTGCCAAATACCGGGACGGCTTTTTTGAGTGCCTGGACCGGTGCTACCGGGATCTTTACGGCACAGTGCCCATTTCCAGGCAGGCCCAGGATGAACTGATCGATCAGTTTATGCTTATTGTCAACAAGGAATATCTGGTGTTTATCTGCGATGAAAATGAGCGGGTGGTGGGCTTTGGCCTGTGCTTCCCGGGCATTGGCGACGCAGTGAAGAAAAGCGGCGGCAGGCTGACTCTGCCTACGCTGCTGCGGATTCTGAAAACCGTCAGAAATCCTGAGGTTATCGATTTGGGCCTGGTGGCGATTTTGCCGGAGTATCAGAATGCGGGATTAAATGCGGTGATTTTGGAGGATATGCTGGAGGTTCTTTCCAGAGGTAAGGTAAAGAAATGCGAGACCAATTTGAATTTGGAAAGCAACACCGCTGTCCGGGCTCAGTGGAAGTATTTTGATGCCCGTGAGCATAAGCGCAGAAGATCCTATAAAAAACAATTGGAGGAAAGCTATGCTGGATAAATTGAAAGAGATCCTGGGCAAGGTATTGCCGGAGGTGGATATGTCTGCGGTGAACGCAGATACAAAATTGGTGGAGGATCTGGGATTTGATTCTCTGGCAATGATGATGATGGCTATGGAGCTGGAGGATGCCTTTGGCTTTAAGTTCACGGAGTTTGTGAAATTCGAAACCGTGGGCGATGTTTGCTATTATCTGGAAAGCCGTATATAATGAGAAAAGGAGCAGCATTTACGGCTGCTCCTTTATTTTGTTCTTGTGGCTTCATAGACCTGGCGGTTTACTTTGTCGGGGATCACGATAAACACCCAAATGGCTGCCAAGCCAATGACACACAGAATGAGAATGACCGCCCGGTAGGGCAGAAATTCCCCTAATATACCTGTGAGGATCTGAAACACAATGCTGCCGATGGAAAACAGAGCGTTAAACAGCGCGTTGACTCTGGCACGGATCTTTTCCGGCAGATATGCCTGCACCGCGGTTTCCCGGACGGTGGCACTGGTGGTGCCCAGACCGCCGCAGAGGAAACGGTTTGCCAGCATAAGGGGGTAGGGGGAAAAGAGCAAAAGCATATCGGCGATCTGATAGACCGTGTAGACAACCTTGGTCAGTCCGTAGCGCTTTTTTGCCGGGATGTTGACCCGGTACTGAATCAGTCCGCTTAACAGCCTGCCCATCATTTCCGCGCTTTTCAAAAAGCCCAGCATGGTCACCGTCAGCGCCGGGTTGGATTGATAATAAGCCTGGATGGCAATGGTGGTGCCTTCGGAGGTGCCGCCGGAAAAAGCCATATAAGTGTAGATATTGCGGATGCCCTTTTCTTTTTTCAGATAAGCAAAGCCCTCTTGAATGTCCTGTTTATACTGCCGGAAGGTATAGGCGGAGGTTTTGGCTTTTGCGCAAGGCGCTTCCCGAATCAGACTTTCAATGAGAATGGACAAAAAGGTGATACCTGCCACAATATAGAAGATTTGATGCATGGGTATGTGCTCGTAAAGGAAGGTAGCCACTGGAGACATGACAATGGTCACCAGGGGGTAGATGGTGCCGCTGATGGCATAGCCCTTTTGCTCAAAGCCCACGGGGATCAGATCCGGATACCAGGCGCTGTAGGCCAGCCGGTAGAACACGGATATGGTGCCAAAGGTCAGACTGGAGGCCACATAAACCCAATATTGGAAAGGATGGTTGGCGATCCAAAAGCCCAGCAGCAGATACATTGCCATCATCAAAATATCCAGCCCAACGATCCAGTGCTTTTTCCGGCCCTTGTCAATAAAAGGGGAGACCAACACCGAAAGCAGCAGATCCGGCAATATGCCGCAGATCCAAATGATGGAGGACAGCATGGTGGATTGGGTCTGCTCAAAAACCTGCAGGCTTAAGGGCAGGGTCATGACCTCGCCGCCAATGATGGACAAAAAGCTTGCTAAAGTGATGCAGGAATAATTTCTTGTCCAAAGAGTCTTTTTTTGCTGCATGTGCGCCCTCCTTTCCGGGAAAACCAATTTTCTTCATCATAGCATGAGGGCCAAGGGTTTGCAACTGATATGTTGGAATAAATAAATTTTCATCCTATTGTGTTTTGAAGCAATTTGTGCTTAAATAACACTAGAAAAAACTGGGAAGGAGCAGCCCTATGCAAGAATTGTTGAAAGAGCTGGAAGCCCATCCGGAAAAGTACCAAAGTGTGCCTTTTTGGTCCTGGAACGATCAGCTGGATAAAGATAAATTGATCGAGCAGATCCGCTGGATGAAGAGCCAGGGGATCGGCGGATTTTTCATGCACGCCAGAGGTGGCCTGCGCACCGGGTATATGTCTGAAGAATGGATGCAGTGCGTGGATGCCTGCGTGGAAGAAGCGAAGCGTCTGGGCATGCAGGCATGGATCTATGATGAAAACGGCTGGCCCAGCGGCTTTGCCGGGGGCAAGCTGCTGGAAAAGGAAGAAAACCGGGATACCCATCTCACCTGTCAAATCGGCGGTTACGATGCCGAGGCGTGGGTTTGTTATTCCATGGAAGGGGAGAAGCTGCAGCGGTTGTTTGCGCCTGCGGGAGGGCAATGTTTGAATCTGTATTTGCACATTTCTCCTTCTACGGTGGATATTTTAAATCCCGCGGTGATCGAGCAGTTTTTGCAGGAGACCCATGAAAAATATGCTCAGCGGTATGGGGAAAAGTTCTCGGAATGTCTGACGGGTATTTTCACCGACGAGCCTCAGTATTACCGCTGGGGCGTGGCCTATACCAGGACCATGCCGCAGGCATTTATGCAGCGTTATGGAGAGGATGTGCTGGACGGTCTGGGCCTTTTGTTTGTGGAAAAGGAGGGCTACCGCAGCTTCCGTTACCGCTACTGGCTCACTATGCAAAAGCTGATGCTGGAAAGCTTCGGTAAAAAGATCTACAACTGGTGCCAGGAGCATGGCACTCAGTTTACGGGCCATTATGTGGAGGAGGCGAATCTGCATGGGCAGATGACCTGCTGCGCCGGTGTAATGCCCTTTTATAAATATATGAATATGCCGGGCATCGACTGGCTGGGCCGCTGGGTGGGCAATAAGTTTGCCATGCGGCAGATCGCCAGTGTGGCTCAGCAGTATGGCAAGCAGCAGGTGCTTACGGAGACCTACGGCTGCTGCGGCTGGGATGTGACTCCGGCGGAGCTGAAGAAGATCTGCGATTATCAGTATGTGGGCGGCGTCAACCGCACCTGCCAGCATTTGATCCCCTATGCGGAGCACGGTCAGCGTAAGCGGGATTATCCCTCTCATTTCTCCAATATCAACCCCTGGATCCGGGCGTATTTCAAGGAATTCAACGATTATTTCTCCCGGCTGGGCTGCTTGCTGGCCAATAGCCCGGAGCAGGTAAACATTGCCATGCTGCATCCCATGCGCAGCGCGTACTTTGATTATAAAGACCTGGACGCAAAGCCGGGCAACGGCATGGAGCTTTTGGAGATTGCCATGCACGAGCAGATGGAAAGACTGGCGGCAGACCAGATCCCTTACCACTTCTTGGACGAGACGCTGCTGGAAGAGGACGGCTTTGTGAAGGGCGCGCGGATCGGCTGCGGCCTTTGCAGCTATGATTATCTGATCATTCCCGCCTGCTACACCATGGGCAGTCACACAGAAAAGCTGCTGCGGCAGTATGTGGAAAACGGCGGCAAGGTGCTGCTTTTGAGCGAAAAGCCCACCCATTTGGAGGGTGATCCCTTTGATTATCCCTATTTGCAGAGCAATGTTACCTATGCGCAGCTGAAAGCCTCTTTGCCTTACCGGCTGCATGCGCCGGTGGAGGGCGTGCATGCTATTTTGCGCCAGGGAGAAAAGGGCAAGTTTCTATTCGTGCAGAATTATTCCCAGGAGTCCAAAACGGTGGAGTATACGCTGGACGATGGCTATATTGCCTTTGAAAAATGGGATCTGTCTGACCTTTCCTGCACTGTGGTTTCTCCCAAGCTGACCTTGCACCCGGGAGAGTCCTGCATTTTGTATTTTAGCAGGCAGACCCCGGAGCAGCTGCCGGAAAAGCCGGTGCTTCGCCTGCCTTTGGAAGCACAAGTGGAAAACGCCACAGAGAATTATATGCCTTTGGACACGGTGCGGTTTTCCAAGGATGGCGTTTCTTACAGCAAGGAAATGCCCTGCATCGGTGTATTCCAGCTTTTGCTGGAGCAGCGGTATGAAGGCCCGCTGTATTTGAAGCACACCTTCCGTGTGGAGCAAAAGCCCCGGCAGATGGCAGTGATTGCGGAGGATGCCGCCAGCGGCAGCCTTACGGTCAATGGCGCTGCGGTGCAGCTGCAGGAGCCCTGGCAGCCGGAGCATGAATTTGTGCGGGGGGATATTACCGAATACATCACCCAGGGCGAAAATGAGATCATCCGCAAGCTGCATTTTTACCAGGGAGAAAATGTGTATTATGCCCTCTTTGGAGAGGGCGTTACGGAAACGCTGCGTAATTGTCTGAGCTACGATACGGAGATCGAGCCCTTGTATTTGGCCGGCGACTTTGGCGTGTATGCCGGGCAGATGGAGCCGGGGCAGAAGCCGGGCACGATACTGGGCAGCGGGTTCTTCATTGGTCAAAAGCAGCAGACGGTGCGGGATCTGCTTGCGGATGGCTACCCGTTCTTTGCGGGAACCATTTGCCTGAAGCGGACGGTGACCCTGACGCAAAAGCAAGCTGTGCTGGAGTTTGCCGGGCGGTTCCAGGCTGTGAAGGTGTGGGTCAACGGCAAGCTGGCTGGCAGTCTGCTGTTTAAAAATCAAATGGATATTTCGGAGTTTGCCCGGGTGGGTGAAAATGAGATATTGCTGGAACTGATCGTCAGCAACCGGAATCTGTTTGGCCCCCATCACACGGCTGGGCAGGAAGAGCCGGAAAGCGTCGGGCCGTATACCTTTGAGCTTCCCGGAACCTGGAAAAACGGTGAGAGCGACCAGTACCGGGATTCCTACGCCCTGGTCTGTGTTCCCATTTGCTGATATGGTGCATAACAAATTGTAAACTGATTATGTTAACTATTTAGCCGGAGTTTGTGTATTTTCAGCGCCTCGCGGAAATGCAGCCAAGGCCGTAGTGATAAATAACATGTATTTTGGTCAAAATTCAGCAAAATTCACATAAAAAATCTCTTGCTCTATGGCAGCATATTGTGTTACCATGGGGGAGGAAATATTTTCTCGAACAGGAGGAAAAATATGAAAAAGGTCGTTCTTTTGGGCGATTCCATCCGCCTTATCGGGTATGGCCCCCTGGTGCCCCAAATGCTGGGGGAGGACTACACCGTGTTTCAGTCGGAGGACAATTGCCGTTTTGTGAAATACACCCTGCGCTGCCTGTTTGATTGGCACGAGGACATTAAGGATGCAGACATTATCCATTGGAACAATGGCTTGTGGGATACCTCCACGGGCTTGTTTGACGATGGCGGTCAGCCCTTTACCGGCGAAGCAGAATATGTGGAAAATATGCTGCGGGTGGCAAAGGAGCTGCTGAAGATCACGCCTAATGTGATTTTTGCCACCACCACGCCTGTTCATCCGGATTATGCTTATAACAGTAATGAAGTGATTATGCGGTATAATGCGGTGCTGGTGCCCAAGCTGCAGGAAATGGGCATTCGCATTAATGATCTGCACGCTTTGGTGAGCCCGGATGTGCCGCAATATATTTGTGAGGATATGATCCATTTGTCCCCCGCCGGCGCGCAGCTTTGCGCGGAGCAGGTGGTCCGCATGATCAAGGAATTTTAATATGGAAAAGTTTACATACCGCGCCAAGAATGCTGTTTTGGCGCTGCAGGATGCGGACCATTATGTCTGGGATTGCTCGGTGATTTATGCCGAGGGCAAATATCACATGTTTTCTTCCCATTGGGATAAGAAGCTGGGCTTTGGCTGGAACTGGGTGTTTAACAGTCAGATCATCCATAGCGTAGCGGATCAGCCCCAGGGACCTTACCAATTCTTGCGGGTGGTGCTGCCCCGCCGGGGCCGCCGGTATTTTGACGGCATGAACACCCACAACACCTGCGTCCGTTATTACAACGGCAAGTATTATCTTTATTATATGGGCACCACCTATGCCGGACCTATCCCCGCCGGGGAGGAGACCTCACCGGAGTATAATCTGGAGGTCTGGAACAAAAAACGCATTGGCGTTGCGGTGGCAGATTCCATTTACGGGGAATTTGTCCGGCAGGATAAGCCCCTTTTGGAGCCCAGAGATTGCAGCTTTTGGGACTGTACGGTTACCACCAACCCGGCAGTGGCTATTTTGCCCAGCGGAAAGACTTATTTGGTGTATAAATCCCGCCGCTGCGCAGGGGCTGCGTTGCAGCTGGGCGTTGCGGTGGCGGATCAGCCGGACGGGGAATTCCACCGGCTCACCGATGACCCGATTCTGCAGTTCGATCACCCGGATATCCATGTGGAGGACCCTTATTTGTGGTATGACGAAAAGCGGAAAAAGTTTTGCATTTTAGCCAAGGATGACAGCAAAAACGGGCATTTCGGCATTACCGGTGAATGGGGCTGCGGTTTTTACGCGGAAAGTGACGATTGTATCCACTTTACCATTCCGGAAGATCCTAAGGTCTATTCCCGGCAGGTGGCATGGAAGGATGGCTCGGTGACCCAGCAGGGCAATATGGAGCGCCCCTGGATCCTGCCGGATGAAAACGGCGAGCCTGCCTGGCTGTTCTGCGCCAGCGGAAAAGGCCCCCATCCCTATAGCTTTGAGGGCGAGACATTTATTGTTGCCCAGGAAATGATAAAATAATTGGAGGTATTATTATGAAACGGTCCGAGATCAATAAGGCATTAAAAGAGCTGGAAGCTATGTGCGAGAAGGAGCATTGCTATTTGCCGCCTTTTTGCCATTTTACCCCCGAGCAGTGGCAGAATATCGGCCATGAATATGACGAGGTTCGGGACTGCATGCTGGGCTGGGATATCACCGACTACGGCATGGGCGATTTTGATAAGTTCGGCTTTAGCCTGATCACCATTCGCAACGGCAACCGCGCTATGGCGGATAAGTATCCCAAGGTATACGCAGAAAAGCTGCTGTACCTGAAGGAGGGGCAGTACGCTCCCAACCACTTCCATTGGTATAAGACTGAGGATATTATCAACCGGGGCGGCGGAAATGTGCTCATCCGGGTGTATAACAGTCTGCCTAATGAAGAAATCGACTATGAATCCGATGTGACTGTGCACACCGACGGCAGAACCTATACTGTCCCCGCCGGCACCCAGATTCGTCTGACCCCCGGTGAGAGCATCCATGTGCAGCAGTTCTTGTATCACGATTTTTCCGTGGAGGAGGGCAGCGGCCCTGTGCTGCTGGGTGAGGTCAGCCAGTGCAATGACGACAATACCGACAACCGTTTCAATCCTCCCGTAGGCCGTTTCCCCACCATCGAGGAGGACGAAGCGCCCTACCGTCTTTTGTGCAACGAATACCCCGTGGCAAAGTAAGGTGAGCGTATGATCGATGTAGTAGCATTGGGCGAATTGCTGATCGATTTCGCCACTGTCAGTGCGGATGCAGACGGCTATCCCACCATGGCTGCCCATCCCGGCGGTGCGCCTGCCAATTTTTTGGCTGCGCTGACCAAATATGGCTTTGGTACAGCTCTTTTGGGCAAGGTGGGCACGGATACCTTCGGCAATCTGCTGATCGGCACGATGAAGGCTGCGGGGATCGAGACCCGGGGACTGGTGCGTACGGACGATGTGTTCACCACCCTGGCCTTTGTGACCTTTGATGAAACCGGTGACCGGAAGTTTGCTTTTGCCCGGAAGCCCGGTGCAGACACCTGCATTACTTATGAGGAATTGGACCTGAGTTTGATCGACGAGGCGAAGGTATTCCATTTCGGCACCCTTTCTTTGACCGATGAGCCTGCCCGCACCGCCACCCAAAAGGCGGTGGCCTATGCCAAAAGCAAGGGCAAGCTGATCACCTATGACCCCAATCTGCGTAAGCCCTTGTGGAAGGATATGGAAACTGCCAGGGAGCAGCTTCTGTGGGGCTTGAAGCAGGCAGATGTGGTGAAAATCAGCGATGAAGAGGTGGAGTTCCTCTTTGGCTGCAATCCGGAGGAGGGCGCGGATAAGCTGCTGAATGAATTCGGCGTTTCTTTGGCGATGGTTACTCTGGGTCCCAACGGCGCATATCTGAAGAACCAAAAGGGCAGCACTTATGTGAAATGTCCCAAGGTCAGTCCCGTTGATACCACCGGTGCAGGGGATATTTTTGGCGGCAGTGCTGTCAGCCGTCTGCTGAAGCTGGGGGTGGCACCCAGCCAGCTGACTGCAGAGCAGATGTATGCCGTTGGCAGCTTTGCTTCTGCGGCCGCCAGCCTGTCTACGGAAAAATCCGGCGGTATCCCCAGTATCCCCGCGGAAGAAAATGTGCTGGCAAGCTGCTGATTTCTGATGGCTTAAAATGGAGATAAATATGCATTTAATTGGAATTGATATTGGCGGCACAAAATGCGCCGTTTCTTTGGGTTGTTCCGATGGAAAGGGAACTGTGCGGGTGCTGCATAAGTGCCAAAAACGGCTGACGGAGAAGCGCCCGCCGGAATTGGTGCTGCCGGAGCTTTTGGAGGATGTGAAGCTTTGCCTTGCCAAAAGTGAAATGCCCCCCAAGGCCATTGGCATCAGCTGCGGCGGTCCGCTGAGCTCCCAAAAGGGACTGGTGCTGTCCCCACCCAATCTGCCGGGCTGGGATGCAGTGCCCATTGTGGCATATTTTCAGAATGCCACCGGGATTCCCACCTTTTTATGCAACGATGCCAACGCGGGTGCTTTGGCGGAATGGCGCATGGGCGCAGGTAAGGGCACCCGGAACATGGTGTTTATGACCTTTGGCACAGGACTGGGCGCAGGCTTGATTCTGAATGGACAGCTTTATGAAGGCACCAGCGATTGCGCCGGTGAACTGGGCCATATCCGTTTGGCGCCCTTTGGCCCGGTGGGTTACGGAAAATCCGGCTCCTTTGAGGGCTTTTGCAGCGGCGGCGGCATTGCTCAGCTGGCAAAAACCTATGTAATGGAGCAATTGCAAATGGGAAATTCTCCTGCCCTTTGTTCCACCGCGGAGGATTTGGATAGCCTGACCACGGAAAAGGTATGCCTGGCTGCCAGAGATGGCGATGCCCTTGCTCAAAAAATCGTTGCCAAATCCGGACAAATGCTGGGTGTGGGTCTGGCCATGGTCATGGATATGCTTAATCCGGAAAAAATCGTCATCGGCAGCGTGTTCACCCGGGCCAGAGATCTGCTTTGGCCGGAGGCGGAAGCGGTGATTTTGGAAGAAGCCCTGGAATACACCCGGCAGGTCTGCCAGGTGGTGCCTTGCGGCTTGACCGAATCTGTTGGAGATATTGCGGCGCTGACCGTGGCGGATTATTACCTGGAAAAGCAAACAAATGAGGGATAACCATGAAAGAAAGAACAAAGCTTTTTGTAGATGCGTTTTTTGCCCGCCATGCGGACTTACTGCCCATAAAGCCGGAGATCATGCAGGCCTGCGGTCTGCTGACCGATGCATACCAAAAGGGCAATAAGCTGCTGATCTGCGGCAACGGCGGCAGCTGCGCTGACGGCGACCATATTGCCGGCGAACTGCTTAAGGGCTTTTTGCTCAAGCGTCCGGTTGACCCGGAGCTGAAGGTAAAGATGGAAGAAGCCTATGGGCATTGTGGTGCGGACATTGCCTGCAAGCTGCAGGTGGGTTTGCCTGCCATCTCTTTGAATACCCACAGCGCAGCCATCTCTGCCTTTGCCAACGATGTGGATCCGGAGCTGGTGTATGCCCAGCAGGTTTTGGCCTACGGCAAGCCTGGGGATGTGCTCATTGGGATCAGTACCTCCGGCGGCGCAGGCAATGTGGCGGCTGCGGTGATGGTTGCCAATAGCCTGGGTATGCGCACCATTGGCCTTACCGGAAAGGATGGGGGTAAGCTTGGTACATTGGCGCAGCTTCCGCTCATTATGCCCCAGTGTGAGACCTATCGCATCCAGGAAGACCATTTGGCTGTTTACCATCTGCTTTGCGCAGTGGTGGAATCCGAATTGTTTGAGGTGTGATTATGAAGATAAAATTATTGTTTCAAGGTGACAGTATTACCGATGCAGGCAGAAGCCGCGAAAATCCTCATTTGTTGGGAGAGGGTTATCCTAAATTTGCCGCAGCCAATTTGAAAGAGGCATATCCCCAGGTGGAATTTGAATTTATTAATCTGGGCATCAGTGGCAACCAGACCAAGGATTTGGTGGAGCGCTTGCAAGAGGATTTTGTGGATGTGCAGCCTGATATTGTTTCGATTTTGATCGGCATCAACGATACCTGGCATCATGCTCATGATTATAGCTGGATCCCTGACCATATCTTTGAAGAAAGATACCGCACAGTCCTGCAGGCAATTAAAGAAAAAACTCATGCGAAGATTATGATGATCGAGCCGTTTTTGATCCCTGTGGCCGATAAACTCTATTTCCGGGAGGATCTTTATAAAAAGATCGAGATTGAGCGGAAGCTTGCTCGGGAATATGCAGATGTGTATCTGCCCACCGATGGCTTGCTGGCGTCTGCCTTTATTGGGGATGATCCGCTGACCTATGCAGCCGATGGTGTGCATCCCACGGAAAAGGGCGCGGAATTTATTGGAAAATTATATTGTGAATATATGAAAAAACTCATTGAACAATAAGAAAGGAATTGAGAGCATGCAAAAGAACAGATACATTGGCGATTATCCTGTAATTGGCATCCGCCCCACTATTGACGGCCGCCGTGGTCCGCTGAAGGTCCGTGAGGGTCTGGAGGATCAGACCATGGCTATGGCCCAGGCAGCAAAGAAGCTGTTTGAGGAGAATATTCAGTATTCTAATGGCGAGCCTGTGAAGGTGGTCATTGCGGACACCACCATCGGCAGAGTGGCAGAGGCTGCTGCCTGTGCCGCCAAGTTTAAAAAAGAAGGCGTGGACATCACGCTGACCGTGACTCCCTGCTGGTGCTACGGCTCTGAGACCATGGACATGGACCCCATGACGATTAAAGGCGTTTGGGGCTTTAACGGCACCGAGCGTCCCGGCGCGGTGTATTTGGCATCTGTGCTGGCAAGCCATGCCCAAAAGGGTCTGCCCGCCTTCGGCATTTACGGTCACGATGTGCAGAACCTGGACGAGGTGGACAATATCCCCGCGGATGTGCAGGAAAAGCTCCTGCGCTTCGGCAGAGCGGCTGTGGCAGTTGCCACCATGCGGGGCAAGAGCTATCTGCAGATCGGTTCTATTTGCATGGGCATCGGCGGTTCTATCATTGATCCTGCCTTTATTGAAGAATACCTGGGCATGCGTGTGGAGTCTGTGGACGAGGTGGAGATCATCCGCCGAATGTCTGAGGGCATCTACGATGCTGAGGAAGTGGCAAAGTGCCGTGCGTGGATCCGGGAAAACTGCAAAGAGGGTTGGGACAAGAATCCCGATTTTGTTAAGACTTCCGACGAAAAGAAGGAAGAACAGTGGGATTTCCTGGCAAAAATGTACTGCATTATCAAGGATCTCATGAACGGCAATCCCAATCTGCCCGAGGGCAGAGAGGAAGAAATGGTGGGTCACAATGCCATTGCAGCCGGCTTCCAGGGTCAGCGCCAGTGGACGGATTTCTATCCCAACTGCGACTTCCCCGAGGCTCTGCTGAACTCCACCTTTGACCATAACGGCGCCCGTGAGCCCTACATCCTGGCAACAGAAAACGATGTGCTCAACGGCCTGGGCATGCTGTTTATTAAGTTACTTACCAACCGGGCAGCTATGTTCTCTGATGTGCGGACTTATTGGTCTGCTGAGGCCTGCAAGCGTGCCTCCGGCTATGATATCGAAGGTAAGGCTCTGGAAAATGGCGGCTTTATCCATCTGATCAACTCCGGCGCTACTGCTTTGGATGCCTGCGGTGAATGCAAGGATGAAAACGGCAACGGTGTTATGAAGAAGTGGTGGGAGGTCACCGACGAGGACATCAAGAAGATGTGCGAGGCTACCACCTGGCCCGCAGCTGATAACGGCTACTTCCGTGGCGGCGGATTCTCCTCCTCCTTCACCACCCGTGCGGAAAAGCCCGCAACCATGATCCGTTTGAACCTGGTCAAGGGGCTTGGCCCGGTGCTGCAGATCGCTGAGGGCTGGACTGTGCAGCTGCCCGATGATGTGACCAAGACGCTGATGATGCGTACAGACCCCACCTGGCCCTGCACCTGGTTCACTCCCCGCTGCGACGGCAAGGAGGGCAGCCCCTTCAACACCGCTTATGATGTGATGAATAACTGGGGCGCAAACCATGGCGCTATTGCTTATGGTCATATTGGCGCAGATCTGATCACCATGTGCTCCATGCTGCGGATCCCCGTATGTCTGCACAATGTGCCGGAGAAGGACATTTACCGTCCTGCTGCCTGGAACGCTTTCGGCATGGACAAGGAGGGCCAGGACTACCGTGCCTGCGCCACCTATGGCCCTATGTATAAATAAGGAGCGCCTATGCTGAAGAATATACCTCCCATTCTGTCTCCGGAGCTTTTGAAGGTTCTTTGCGAGATGGGACACAGTGACCGCATCTGCATTGGTGACGGCAATTTTCCCGGCGCGGCTATGGCTAAGGCGGAGGGCGCAGTGTTCCTCCGGGCGGACGGTCATGGGATTCCGGAGCTGCTGGATGCGATCTTGCAGGTGTTCCCGCTGGATGCCTATGTGCAGACGCCTGCCATGCTCATGGAAAAAATGGAGCGGGACAGGGATTTGGAAATCCCCGTGTGGGAAGAATATAAGACGATCATCGCCAAGCATGATGAACGGGGCGAAAATGCCGTGGGCGCATACGAGCGCTTTGCCTTCTATGAGGAGGCAAAGAAGTGCTATTGCATTCTGCAAACCGGCGAAACCGCCATCTATGCCAACATTATCCTGCAAAAGGGTGTTATTTAAGAAAAGGGAACGGCTTAAGGGCCCACTCTAAAGGACAGTACAGCAAAATATGAAAACACCCGTAGTTTTTTAAAATACTACGGGTGTTTTTAATATTCTCTTTCTTTGTTAGTCAAGATGTACTATAATACAACTAACCGATAAATAAGAATTTGACAACAAGGAGAACAGATAGATGATTCGAATATCATACACATCAATGGTGGTGTTTATAAGTATCATTTGGTGTTTGGTAAGAGTGATATGTGCAATTAAAACCAAGAGAGCAGATTGGAAAAAAGAACTGAAACTGCTTTTGGTATATGTCTGCATTGTCGTTGTTGCTCGCTTTACCTTTTTCCCATTTTCTAAA
>JAZNSR010000010.1:0-6208 GCA_045591335.1 Faecousia sp. | reverse complement strand
GACCACCGATGTGCCCGCTGATGTGCTGGATGAGAGCAATTTTACCGGTGGTAAGGAATTCATCTCCTTTGCGGACCTGCCCGTGGATTCCAGAGACCCCAATAAGATCAATGAGTATAAGGGCCTGGGCTTTAACACTTCTTTAATGACCGAGGATCACACCGGTACCAAGGGTCCCGATGAGTGCTACACCGTTTCTATGGAAACTGCCAACGCTCCCAGTGCGGAAGACCTAAACTTCACCTACCGTTACGGCACCAATAACCTGATCCAGGTGAACACCAACCTGCCTTCCACCACGCCTTGCGTGAACTTTACGGCTGACGCAAACGGTTGCATTATTGACCAGTCCGGCAACACGGTACAGTGGGTGGGCTGGATCGGCATGGACAATGTGGATGGTACCATCGTGCTGACATTCCACTTTAATACTGCATTTGAAGTCGGTCAGACCTATGTGCTGCCCCAGGGCGCATTGTTCTGCTTCACCGATGGCAGCATGTATTCGCTGGATAAGGATTACACCTTTATTTGGGATGGCAGCAACTGGCATATTGCCACCTTGAACTTCATTTTGAGTGCAGGCGCAGCCAAGTACATCCAGCTCAAGACCAATATCCCCACAGGCCTTTCTTATGGCGACTTCCTGCTGGGCGATGCCAGTAAGGGCAATCTGATTCTGGAGACCACCGACGGCGCACAGAGCGTGGCATGGTTCAGCTATAGCGAGCTCAGCGGCGCGGTTTATCTGACCTTTAACTTCACCGGCTTTAACAAGCCCGGCACCCAGTATATTCTGAAGGCCGGCACAAGCCTGAATGCCGGCGGTTTGACCTTCACCACCGACCGTGACTACATTCTGACTGTCCACAACGATTATCTGACCTCTTTGGAGAATCTGGACAATGCAGGCCTTGATGTGTGGATCCGTAACCACCATAATAAAGCCGATTATTTCACCAATGATCTGACCGCAACCTTGCTGCTGTATAAGGATTTGATCGACGGCTTCTACATGGTGGATGAGGCATTTGAAACCAATGAATTGCTGATAGCTGCCGGGCAGGAGAATGTTTCCAGCGATTTTAATTCCATGACCGTTGTCCGCGATTGGTTTAACGCCAACTTTGCCGATAAGTATTACCATTCCAACCATGTGCCCATTACCTCTTTCGATCACTACACGGATGAAAATGGCAACATCCTTACCGGTGACGATCCGGCGCTCTGCAAGCAGGCTTATAGAAAGTTCCTGCAGAATTATAAGGCGCTTTATAACGATCAGCTGACCAGCGCTTCCGGCGCATCCATCAGCTTTGATAACTATCCCTTCCTCCATGCCCAGGGTACATATAGGTACGGCGCTTTGAATTTGCAGAGTAAGTTTGAAAGCGGCATTCAGAGCACCTATCTGCCCAATGCTTTGATTGCTGCCCAGGTGGCAGGAGAGGACGACTTCGGTCTGTGCATCCAGACCTATGAGGCCACCGACTTGACTTACGATGTAAAGCGTGATATTGTTTCTGCTGCAGAGGTTTCCTTGCAGCTGTACACCGGTATGGCTTTGGGCGCAGATCTGTTTGAGTACTTCGCCTATAACACCAACGGTGATTTCAACACCATTATGAACCAGGACGGCAGCAAGCGGATTTATGATCTGGTGGCTGAGGGCAACAAGGCTTTGGCCTTCCACGATGTGGTCAATACCTTCTCCTGGAACGGCATTGTGACCAGCACAGGTACTGTCAATAGCCATAACACCGTTGCGTTTGCATACATTGCAGATATGGTTTTGGCAGATGATACCAATGGCGTGCTCAGCAGCGTTAATTCTACCGATGATGCTGTGATCGGCTGCTTCACCAAGGATGCCCTGAACGGCTATATGGTGGTCAATTTCAACGATCCCGTTGCAGTTACCGGCAACAACACCGTGACTCTGAATTTTGCAAATTGCACCCGCGCAAGAGTGTACACCCTTGACAATGGCGCATTGTCCAGCCAGCTGGTCGATCTGACCAACGGTGCTTGCACCGTAACTTTGGTGCCCGGCAGCGGCTGCTTCGTGATCCCCGCATAATGTAAAAACCAAGAATTCTGCTTCCCTTTTGGGAAGCAGAATTCCCATATCAAGAGGCATAACTTATGGAAAACAAATTTATCAAATTGGCAGATCTGCCGCCGGACCCTTTGGATGATGCCGCGTTGCTCCATTATAAAGCATTGGGCATGACTGTGTGCTTGCTTACAGAGGATGATGTGAAGCTGGTGGAGAATGGTACGGTCAGCCGGGATTATCAAAGAGCCATTCAAAATATCGGCAAGCATGGCATGCAGGTTTGGATCCGCAATATGTTTAACGATCCGGATTATTTTGAAAGTGACGGCAAGACCGATGGCTCCAATTATGGCTGGGGCTATGAAATGGCTCCCCGGCAAATTACCGGTGAATTTCAGCCGTTTCCCGCGCTCACCGGTTTTTACATGGCAGATGAAGCGTATATGTATCAGCTGCCTCAGCGGGGGAATATTGACTGGATGCGGCCGGATAGCTATAAATATGCTTCCTTTGATCAGTTGACCAAGCTGGTGGACTGGAAAAATAAGTACTATCCTAAGGCTTTTTTTCACATGAATCATGTGCCCGGTAATAGCTGGGATCACTATTTGCCCCGGGATGGACGAATTTATAGTTACGAGGATTTCTTAACGGAATATGTCAATGTGATCTTAAAGCGTTTGTCCGGGTGTGGACGCAGTCTTTTTCTTGACAATTATCGTTTTATCGGCGAAAATTATATGGAAAAGGATTATTTGTTCGATCTGATGACTGCCGCTAAGGTAACGAGAGCTTATAATGCCCAGGTCGAGCCCCGGGAGCGGGCCACTTTTGGCATCTGCCTGCAGACCTTTGAGGCCAAGTCCATGTTTGATGACCGGAAGCGGGATATTACCATGCCCGAGGAGGTCACCCTGCAGATGTATGTGGGTATGGCGCTGGGCGCACGGCTGTTTGAGTATTTTTGCTACCGTTCCTATCAGCATGAATTTTTTGGCATTCTGGACCCGGACGGCAATGACCGGATCTATGACCTGGTGAAAACCGCCAATGACCGGGCAGCCTTCCTGGAGCCGCTTTTGAGCCAATATGAATCCATCGGTGCTTACATGGTCCCCGGCAGCGTTTATAGCTACAATACCGCGGCTATGGTCATGGCAAAGGATCTGTTCTGCCAGAGCTATGAGATCCGGGTGGAGGGTGAATACGATACGCTGGTGGGCTGCTTGACGGGCGAAAAGGAAAAGGCTTATCTGTTGGTAAACTATACCGATCCTATCCGCAAATGTACCGATACGGTCACCTTGCACACGGGCAATATCCCGGTGCTGCGGATCTATCAGGGCGGCAGAGAAATCATTGTAAAACCGGATAACGGGAAAATCATAGTAACTCTGGCGCAAGGCGATTGCGCATTGATTGTGTGGTAAGGGGATTATTCGTATGATCATCAAGCAGTATATTCAGGATTTTGAGCAGCTGGGCTTTGGTATGTTTGTGCATTTTGGTATTTACAGCCAGTTGGAAAAGGGCGAATGGGCTCAGGCACTACATGGTATTGCCAAGGAAGATTATCAGACCCTTGCCAAGACCTTTTGCCCCAAAGCGGATTGGGCAAAGGACCTTGCCAAAACCGCCAAAGCTGCGGGTTGCCGGTATATTAATATCACCACCCGGCACCACGATGGCTTCTCGCTGTTTGATACTTGCGGGCTGAACACCTATGACGCTCCCCATAGCTTATGCGGACGGGATTTGATCCGGGAATTTGTGGATGCCTGCCGGGAGGAGGGACTGATCCCCTTTTTCTACCATACCCTTATGGACTGGTGGCATCCGGACTATGAAGGAAATTTCCCCGCTTATTTGCAGTATTTGCGCAGCAGCGTGGAGCTTTTGTGTAAAAACTACGGCAAGATCGGCGGCATTTGGTTTGATGGCATGTGGCACAAGCCCGATGCGGATTGGGAGGAAGATGCCCTGTATGAAACCATCCGCCGTTATCAGCCGGAGGCTATGATCATCAACAACACGGGCCTTTCTGAGCGTGGCAAGCTGGGCCATATTGAGCTGGACAGCGTCACCTTTGAGCGTGGCAAGCCGGAGCCGCTGAATATGGAGGGCGCGCCAAAATATGTGGCCAGCGAAATGTGCCAAATCACCTGCGACCATTGGGGCTATGCCCGGGAGGATCTGAATTATAAAGGCACCGGGCAGCTGATCCGGGAGCTGGCAGATTGCCGCCGCTACCGCTCCAATATGCTCATGAATGTGGGTCTGCGGGGGGATGGCAGCGTCAGTCCCATGGATACATACACTTTTGAGATTTTAGGCCGCTGGGTGGCGTATTTTGACGAAGCCTTGCACATTCCCGCTCCCACCGGCATTGCTGTTGAAGAAAAGCCGGACGATTTTATTCTCCGGGATGGCAGCACCTATTATTTGTTCTGCTATAACCTGCCTATGGTGGCGGATGCCAATGTGGCTATGTATGTAACGGCAGAATATGAAAGCCGTTTCCGGCTGCCCCAGAGGATCACCTCCATCACCTGGATGGACAATGGAGAAAAGGTGGACTTCTCGCAGGAGCAGGACCGGGTATTGGTGCGGACTGTGCCCTTTACCTATGGCAGAAGTTTAGTGGTCCGGGTGGCAAAAATCGAAACGGAGGGCTAAAATGCCTGAGGGCGTTGAAATTGCTGTCCTGTGAAAAATTGAATAATATTCCATAAAAGCCCAGTTCTGTTGAGTAGGTCAGCAGAACTGGGCTTTTGTATCAATAGGAGTTTTTATGAAAGACGGTTTTGTACTTCGGTTTTTTTGTGTTTTGCATGGATGGGCAGCTGCGGATATTGGCAAAAAAACAGGTAAGGAATTCCGCAAAACCCCGGGGGTCCATGGATGTTTTGATCAAAGATATGGGCAAATGCAGGGACGGTTTGTGAAAAACGACCATGTGCGCTGAATAAATGCAGAATCCGGAAAAAGTAGAAAATATATCCAAAACAGTTATGAAAATTCCACCTATTTCAGAAAAATTCGGTTGCGCACGCTCCCAGCCTACGATTATAATCAAAAATAGGAAAATGTATTCTTTTCCCTGTGCAATTTTCATTGCACAGTGCCGTTAATGAACTGGAGGCGCTTATGAGACAAACGAAAACACAGATAACCGGTCAGCGGCTGGATACGAAACGGAAGAATCCCTTTGTAAAGTACATTCAAAAGAATTGGATCCTGTACTTATTTGTGATCCCCACGATTTTGTGGTTCATCGTATTCCGCTATTTCCCCATGCCCGGTGTTTACATGGCATTTACCCGCTATAAGGGTATTGGCAGTATTTATGAAGCCAAGTTCGTGGGCTTGAAGTGGTTTGAAAGCTTCTTTAGCTCTGCCTATGCAGCACAAACGCTGAAGAACACCATGCGCCTTTCTTTATATTCACTGTGCACCTTCCCGCTGCCGATTATTTTTGCGCTGATCGTCAATGAGATCCGCAGCGAGAAGTTTAAGAAGGTCAGCCAGACCATTGTTTATGCGCCCCACTTTATCTCCCTGGTGGTTTTGGTGACCATGCTGAACCTGTTTTTGGACAGCAAGGACATGGTGAACACGGTGATGATGCAGCTGGGCCTTGATAAAATCGATTTCCTTTCCAGCGATGCGGCGTATCCCCATGTGTTCGTATGGTCCGGCGTCTGGTCCACTCTGGGCTGGAGCACCATTATCTACACAGCGGCTCTTTCCAGCGTAGACCCCGGTCTGCATGAGGCGGCAAAGCTGGATGGGGCATCCCGGTTGCAGCGGATCTGGCATATCAATCTGCCCACCATTGCTCCCACGGTGATCATTCAGCTGATTCTGCGTGTGGGCAGCATCATGTCTGTTTCCACGGAAAAGGGCATTCTTTTGAAGAATACGCTGAATGCAGAGGTTGCGGAAACTGTGGGTACCTTCGTGTATCAAAGAGGTCTTTTGGGCGGTGATTTCGGTTACTCTACTGCCGTTGGCCTGTTTTTGAATATGATCGAGCTGATCTTGCTGGTGGTCGTGAACCAGATCTCCAAAAAGGTCACAGATTCCAGCTTGTTCTAAGGGGGTGGGATATATGAAAGTACGGGACTCCTTTGGCGATAGAGTATTTGC
>JAZNSR010000009.1:0-2839 GCA_045591335.1 Faecousia sp. | reverse complement strand
CAAGGCCATCGCCGACTACATCAGGGCCAGCGGGGCGGAGGACGTGTCTCTGGTCTGCATGGGTCTGGCAGGAAAGGAGCCCACGGAGGAGGACACCCTCTGCGCCGAGTACATCAAAAGTCTGCTGGAGGACCGGCTCCTGCCGGATCTGCGGGAACGGATCGCCGGTCTGGCCCGGACCGACGGCGCCAAATTCTTCGACCCGGCACAGCAGTCTGTGTTTCCGGAGGCGGATTTTCATATTGCCGTGAAGGCGGATATCTGCCCCTTTGTACTGCGGCTGGGACGGGATCCGGAGTCCGGATTGCCCGTGATGGAGCGGGTGGATGTGCCGGAGGCATTTTCTCTGCCCCGGGGGGCGACCCTGGGCGATTTTTCCCGGGCGGAGGCGATTTTCTTTCCGGACACCCTGAAGGCTGCTGTGGTCTACGGTCAGCACCGGCAGCCTGAAGGAAAATTTGACGCGGCCCTGGTGCTGGGCGGCGCCACCTTTTTAATGCCCTCCCGGGCAAAGGCCGCCGCAGAGCTTTACCACGCAGGGCAGTGCGAGCTGTTTATCACCACCGGCGGGGTCCTGCGGGAAAGCGCCTTCGGCAAGCTGACGGAAGCAGAGATCCTGAAGCGGCACATGATGGCCCTGGGCGTACCGGAGGAAAAGATCCTCACGGAAAACAAGGCCACCACCACCCGGGAAAACTATCAGTATTGCCGGGAGATCCTGTCGGAATCGTTTGCTTTTGGCGAAGGTCGGCGGGTGATGACGGTGACCAGCCGGGGACATCTGACCCGGTCTCTTGCGCTGGCCAATGCCTATATCCCGGAGCACAGCCACTTTGGCTGCCCGGCCGTCTTTGCAAACGACACCCCCGAGGGTTGCCAAAATGACCCGGAATTCCGTCGCCGGCTGATGAAGGAATTTCTGGCGCTGCGGGCTTATGTGGAATGGAAACTGATCCCGGATCTGCCCATCGGCTGACACGGGAGGAGAATAACAAAAGGGGCTGTAAAAAAACGCATATTCATTCCTTCTAATTTCATAAAAAGGTTTTCGGCGGGAGTAAACTCCCGCCCTACGGCATCTCCGGTGAGATGTTTGTAGGGCGGGGGCTTGCTCCCGCCGTTTATTGTGTATGTTTATACGAGTTATTTTACAGCCCCTCTTCTTTAGATCTTTTTGGTTTTCATTTTCCGTGCGACCAATGTCAACGCAAGCAAAACAATATACAAAAGACCGATAATGATGAATATTGCGGGCCAGCCGAACTTGTCCTTAACAAAACCGAAAATGATTGCCTGAATCGCCGCACCCATATATACAGCCCAGTCAAAAATTCCAATGACCGTCGAGGATAATGCCTTACCACCAATATCTCCCGCAATGGTCCAAATCACGCCCGTCACCATAGCGAAAACGCCTAAAACAAACAGCATGATCGACCCTCATCCCTTTTTATAATCTTGCGTTATGTAAACCGCCAATCTGCAACCGCACTGTCTCTCCGTTATTCGCCGCTGGCTGCCGAATCCAGGAACAACTTTTTTTAAAACACCCCTTGACAAATCCCTTTTCTACAGTTATAATACGAAAGCTGTCTGCAATAGCGGGCGCAATATGGGGGTATAGCTCAGCTGGGAGAGCGCTTGAATGGCATTCAAGAGGTCAGCGGTTCGATCCCGCTTATCTCCACCAAAAGTCCGGAAAACTACTGGTTTTCCGTACTTTTTCTTACTTTTACGATAATCGTTTTTGCCCCGATAATAGGCTTACCCTAGTATTTACCCTAATGGCGTTTTGTTTGCTTGATCCATCTGTTTTCATTGTGTCTATTACCTCCTTTTCTGTGTTACTACGTCCAAAACCTCATATATGAAATTGTGTTTCTATATCCTTGAACGAGGTTTAATCGACATGGTTTGTCAAGATTCATGCGTTTGCATCATTTTTTCTTGAAATTTAGGAAATTATCTGTTATAATAAAGTACAACGCTGTCGGTGTTGAAAATACAGTCCGGCAGTCAGGCTAAAAGTTACGCCCTGCCAGTTACGGCAGGGCTTTTTGCATACCAGGGAAGGAGATCCTTTTATGGCAGTTAGTTATAAGAAACTTTGGAAATTATTGATTGATAAAGATATGAAGAAGAAAGATCTCTGCGCAAAGGCTGGCATCAGCTCTGCATCCGTCACCAAGATGGGCAAGAATGGCCACGTCACCACAGAAGTGCTTGTTAAGATCTGCACTGCACTCAATTGCACTATGGATGATATCATGGAAATTGTCCCTGATTAGTCCAGTTTATCGAACACTTATGAAACTACAATAATTTCATTCTTAGTATTAGGAGAAATATATTTATGATCAAACTTGCAACCGTGTTCAGTGGTATTGGTGCTATTGAACACGCCCTTGAAAGAATGGGGCTTGAACACCAAATTGTCTTTGCGTGCGATAACGGCGACGTTGATATATTGAATAAAGAGGTTGCATTTCACATTGATGAGGTAGGCGCTGAGCTCAAGCACCTTAACAAAGTCATTGGTGAAATTGGCCTTGATGCCGAAGTGGAAGACCTTTATAAGATGCAATTAGTTGGGATGCTGCGTGAAGCGTTGAGTGAGTATGATATTACACTCAAGAGCATTCAGAACATTCCTGTTCACAGCTCTAAATTAGCCGCTGTGTTAGCAACGATTGTTACGATGGCAAATTTGAAGCCTACACGCAAAAAGGAGTATATCAAATTCTCCAGCGAGCTCCCTCAAGGCTCTCCCGAGCAACAGCAGTTAAAGGAACTCCAAATCATCCTTGAAATCGCAAATGATTTTAAAGTCGGATCGTAG
>JAZNSR010000008.1:0-15480 GCA_045591335.1 Faecousia sp. | reverse complement strand
GGGAACGGCCTATGTGCCGTTCCTAAATGCGCATTTTACGAACATTTCCAGGGAATGACACGCAGGTCATTCCCTACATATGCATTTTGAGACAGCCCCTTTGCTTATCCTTTGAATTTTGGTTCGCAGGTGAGATTTATACCCAGCTTTTTGAAGGTTTTTTCGTCCACGGAGGAAAGAATCACCGTGGAGTGCACATCGCAGCCTCTGAGCTTGGGTAGTTGCTGCATAGCCAGGGCTGCAGTGGGGTTCAGCGCTGCGCTGATAGAAAGGGCGATCAGCACTTCGTCTGTATGCAGCCGGGGGTTATGGTGGCCCAAATGCTCTGTTTTCAACTGGGAGATAGGGTCAATGGCTGCAGGAGAGATCAGCGGGATGCTATGGTCAATATTTCCCAAAGCCTTCAGGGCATTGAGCAGCAAAGCCGCTGACGCGCCCAGCAGGGAAGAGGTCTTGCCGGTGACGATCCGCCCATCGGGCAGCTCCATGGCGGCTGCGGGCTGGCCGGTCTGCTCCGCACGGATCAGCGCGGGAGCCACCACCGGACGGTCCGAGGCGGTAACGCCGGCTTTTTTCATGAGCAGCTCCAGCTTTAAGATCTGGTTTTCGTCCGCCTTGCCCTTTTTCTGCAGGCACAGGCTTTGATAATACCGCCGCAGAATCTCCTGCCGGGAGGCTGCGGTGACGATCTCATTGTCGATAATGCAGTTGCCCACCATATTAACGCCCATGTCTGTGGGGGATTTATAGGGACATTCGCCCAGAATCCGCTCAAAAATAGCAACCAGCACCGGGAAAGCTTCCACATCCCGGTTGTAGTTTACGGTGGTTTGGTTATAGGCTTCCAGGTGGAAGGGATCGATCATGTTCACATCGCTCAGATCGGCGGTGGCGGCTTCGTAGGCCAGGTTCACCGGATGGCTTAGGGGCAGATTCCAAACCGGGAAGGTCTCAAATTTGGCGTAGCCTGCCCGGATACCCCGCTTATGCTCATGGTATAGCTGGCTCAGGCAGGTAGCAAGCTTGCCGCTGCCGGGGCCGGGGGCGGTGACCACCACCAGCTGGCGGCTGGTTTCGATATAATCGTTTTTGCCGTAGCCTTCGTCGGAGACAATGTGGGTGATGTTGGAGGGGTAGCCTTCAATATCGTAATGGTGGTAGACTTTTACGCCCATGGTCTCCAGTCTTGCCTGGAAAGCATTGACCACCGGATGGTTGCGGTAGCGGGTCAGCACCACGCTGGAAACAAACAGGTCAAAATCCCGGAAAATATTGATCACCCGCATCACATCAATGTCATAGGTGATACTCAGGTCCGCCCGGACCTTGCTTTTTTCAATGTCCTCCGCGTTGATGGCAATGATGATCTCGACCTGGTCTTTCAGCTCCAGCAGCATTTGCAGCTTGCTGTCCGGCTGGAAGCCGGGCAAAACCCGGGAGGCGTGGTTGTCGTCATACAGCTTGCCGCCAAATTCCAGATATAGCTTGCCGCCAAATTGGTCGATCCGCTGGCGGATGTGGGCAGACTGGGATTGAACATATAACTCATGACTAAAACCCGGATTTTTCATGGCGCAAGCCTTCCTTTCTTAAGCGCAAAAATACCCTCTTATTTTATAGGATAACCGAAAAAATAGCAAGGGGAATATTTACAATTTCTTTGAAAAGTAGTATGATATCAAAAAGGATGTGATGCTATGCGCAAATGGATCTATATTATTTTGATCGTGATTTTTGCTGCGATTTTTTTGATCAGCGGCGGTCTGCTGGTGGATTATTATGTCAAGAGTCAAAAGGCGGCGGACAGCTTCCATGAAATTGCGGATATTGTGGAGCAGGTTAAGGCTACCAAGCCCACCGCGGAGCCCGGCGAAACCGAGCCGGAGGTGGTTTTGGTGGAGGTGACGCACCCGGAAACCGGAGAGACCGTCATGGTGCTGCCGGAGTATGCAGAGGTGTTCACCATGAATCCGGACACCGTTGGCTGGATCCGTGTGCCGGACACCCGGGTCAATTACCCGGTCATGCACCACCCGGAGGAACGGGATTATTACTTATACAAGGATTTTTACGAAAAGTACAGTAACGACGGCTCTATTTACATCCGGGAGGAATGCGATGTATTCACGCCTACGGATAATGTGACGATTTACGGTCACCGGATGAATTCCGGCGCCATGTTTGCGGACCTTTTGAAATATAAAGACGAGCAGTTTTATATTGAGCATCCTCATATCCAGTTCGACACCTTGCAGGAGCGGCATTATTATGTGATCCTTTCGGTGTTTACTATTTCCGCATCTGCCAATAACGGTTTTCAGTACCATCTGATGGCGGATGCTGCCGATGAAGCGGAATTCAACAGCTTTGTGGAGCAGTGCCATATCCGGGCTTTGTATGACACCGGCGTCACCGCCGCCTATGGAGACAAGCTGATCACCCTTTCCACCTGCGAAAAGGGCGATTCCAGCCGCCGTGTTGTGGTAGTTGCCAAACGGATCCAGTGATTTGCTCTGACAATTGCGCTTTTTGACATATTGCGTTGCAGGGCTGCCTGTGATATAATAACTTTGTTATCGATATAAAAATAACTATATCAAGGAGGATATACCAATGGATTACGCAAAAGAATCTCTGAAAAAACATGCGGAATGGGGCGGAAAGATCGAAGTGATCGCCACTGTTCCCTGCAAAACCAAGGACGATCTGTCCCTGGCATACACCCCCGGCGTTGCCCAGCCCTGCCTGGAGATCCAGAAGGATGTAAATAAGTCCTATGAGTTGACCCGCCGTCACAACCTTTGCGCAGTGATCACTGATGGCACTGCCGTTTTGGGCCTGGGTGACATTGGCCCCGAGGCCGGCATGCCCGTTATGGAGGGCAAGTGCGCTCTGTTTAAGTCCTTTGGCGATGTGGATGCTATTCCCCTTTGCGTAAAGAGCAAGGATGTGGATGAGTTCGTCAACGCTGTGTATCTGATCTCCGGCTCTTTCGGCGGCATTAACCTGGAGGATATCTCCGCTCCCCGCTGCTTTGAGATCGAGCGCAAGCTGAAGGAAAAGTGCGATATTCCCATTTTCCACGATGACCAGCACGGCACCGCTGTGATCACCCTGGCTGGCCTGATGAATGCCATCAAGGTGGTTGGCAAGAAAAAGGAGGATGTGAAGATCGTCACCTCCGGCGCAGGCGCTGCTGCCATTGCTATTGTGAAGCTGCTGCTGAGTGCAGGCTTTAAGAATGTGATCATGACCGACCGTACCGGCGCAATTTATGCTGGCCGCGAGGGTCTGAACTGGATCAAGGAAGAAATGGCACAGATCACCAACCTGGAAAAGAAGCAGGGTACTCTGGCCGATGTGATCGTGGGCGCGGATGTGTTTATCGGCGTTTCCGCTCCCGGCACCATGACCACCGAGATGGTCAAGACCATGGCAAAGGATGCCATTATCTTTGCCTGCGCCAACCCTACCCCCGAGATTTACCCCGGCGAAGCCAGAGCAGGTGGCGCAGCCGTAATTGCCCCCGGCCGCAGTGACTTCCCCAACCAGATCAACAATGTTCTGGCATTCCCCGGCATCTTCCGCGGCACTTTTGATGTGCGCGCTTCTGAGATCACCGAGGGTATGAAGGTTGCCGCAGCTGAGGCTTTGGCAAATCTGATCTCTGAGGATGAGCTTAATGCTGACTACATCATCCCCGCCGCTTTTGACGAGCGTGTGGGCCCCGCTGTTTCCAAGGCCGTGGCAGAAGCTGCCCGTGCAGACGGCGTTGCAAGAATCTGATTGAAATATAAAACGAGCGTGTTGCGAATTTGCAACACGCTCATTTTTATTGCAGCTTTTCTTTTGCAACCGCAAGCATCAGCTTGATGCGGTTTTCCTGGTTGACCCGGGTGGCGCCGGGGTCGTATTCAATGTCCACCACATTAAGCCGGGGATCCGTCCTGCGGACCTTGTTCATCATGCCCTTGGCAGCCACATGGCAGGGCAGGCAGCCAAAGGGCTGGACGATCACGATATTCTCATAGCCGTGATCCGCAAATTCCAGCATTTCCGCCGCAAGATACCAGCCTTCGCCCATGCTGTTGCCCACATCGATGATGCCCTCTGCCCGCTTTTTCAGATCGTTGACCCGTTCCGGGGGCACAAAGGCGGGATTGGCTTCAATGGCGGAGATCAAAAGATCCTCCATCTTGAACATATACTTCATGGCGATTTCCAAAATCAGCTTTTTCAGCTTGTTGCCGCCGTAAAGCCGCAGATCCTCTAAAGCACCGTTGGTCTTATATATGCCAAAGCCCAAAATGCTGGGCACATAAACCTCGCAATCCTGTTCTGCCAAAAATGCCTCCAGATGGTTGTTGCCCGGGGCGGAGTATTTTAAATACAGCTCTCCAATGACCGCCACCTTGACCTTGGGGACCTTTTGGATGGGAATGGCGGCAAAATCATCCGCAATGGCCTTCAGATTTCGTTTGATGGTGCCCATGGAGTAGCCCCGTCCCTTGGAGAAGCGGTCTCCTAATTGTTTGATCCACTTATCCAGCACCCGGTCGGTTTGCCCCGGCTGGGTTTCGTAGGGGCGGACCTGGTTGCTCAGGATCATGAGCATGTCACCGTAGATCAAAGCCGCAACTGCCATCAAAAGGGTCACGGGAGTAAGATTCAAGCCGGTGTTGGGCTCTAAGAACCAAATGTTGGCGGAGATAAACGGCACATTGGGATAGCCGGCTTTTTCGAAGGCCTTGCGCATGAGATTGATATAGTTACTGTCCCGGCAGCCGCCGCCGGATTGGGTGATGACCATGGCTACCTTATCCGGGTCGTATTTGCCGCTGCGCATAGTTGCCAGCATTTGCCCGGTGGTCAGCATGGCCGGGTAGCAAAGGTCGTTGTGGAGATATTTTTGGGCAAGCTGCAAAACCTCCGGCCCTTCGTTCTCCATAATGTCCACCCGGAAGCCCTGCCGCTGGAAAACCGGCCGCAGCAGCTGAAAATGGATGGGCGCCATGCTGGGAGAAAGGATGGTATAATCCTTTTTCATTTTCAGGGTGAATTTAACGCGCTCCCTGTAATGCGAAATGCTCTTCATGCTCTTTCCCCTTGTTTTCTTGTTCCATGGCCGCAACCAGGCTTCTAAGGCGGATCTTCACCGCACCCAGGTTGGTGACCTCGTCGATTTTGATTTGGGTATACAGATTTCCGTTGACCTCTAAAATGGTGCGGATCTCGTCAGCGGTCAGGGCGTCCAGGCCGCAGCCGAAGGACACCAGGTGCACCAGGTACATATCCTCCTGGGTGGTGATATACCGGGCAGCGGAGAATAGCCGGTGGTGATAGGTCCACTGGCTCAAAATGTTCACCTTAAAGGCAGGCTCCAGGCAGGCCACCGCATCCTCGGAAATCACGGCAAAGCCCAGACCCGCAATAAGCTTGTGGATGCCGTGGTTGATCTCGGGATCTGCGTGGTAGGGCCGTCCTGCCAGCACAATGATCCGCTTGCCCTGGGCTCTGGCTTCCTGCACAATTTTTTGCCCCTGGTCACGGATGTCAGCCATATAGGCATCGTAGGCGGCGTAGGCTTTTTTGCAGGCGGCCTTGACCTGAGCCTTGGTGAAGCCACCGAAATGCTTTTCCAGCAGCTTGTGCATGCGTCCGGGGAATTCCCGTTTCACATGGGGGCCCACATAATCGTGGATATAGCGGATATTGCCGAAATTCAGCGTGTTGGCGCCAATGACCTCCGGATATCCGGCGATCACTGCGCAGTTAAAATTGTGCTTGGCTTTTTTCTCATCGAAATTATAGGTTTGGCAGGGGTAGAAAATGGCATCCACACCCATTTCAATGAGCTTTTGGATATGCCCGTGGATCATTTTTGCGGGGAAGCAAACCGTGTCGGAGGGGATGGTGCCCTGGCCCTTTAAATAAAGGGCACGGTTGGAATAGCCGCTCATTTTCACCCGGAAGCCCAGCTCCCGGAACAAAGTGTTCCAGAAGGGATACATTTCATACATATTTAAGCCCATGGGCAGACCAATGACGCCCCGGCTGCCCTCACCCTCCGGATATGCCGCAAGCTTTTGCAGCTTATATTCGTAGAGGTTCAGAGAATCGTCCTGGGCTTTGTTGGTCACGGGCCGTTCGCAGCGGTTGCCACCAATAAACCTGCGCCCGCCGCCAAAATCGTTGACTGTCAGCTGGCATCGGTTGTTGCAGCCGCGGCAGGTAACGCTTTTGATGGTGTATTGGAAATTTTGCAATTGCTCATAAGAAAGAATTCCGGAAGCACCGGAATGCTTTTTCATTTGCTTGGCGTAAAGGGCTGCGCCGTAAGCGCCCATCATGCCCGCAATGTCCGGACGGATCACATCTACGCCGATCTCCTGCTCAAAGGCCCGCAGCACAGCGTTGTTTAAGAATGTGCCGCCCTGGACCACGATCTTCTTGCCCAGCTCATCCGCGGAGTGGACACGAATAACCTTATACAAAGCATTTTTTACCACGCTGATGGAAAGGCCGGCGGAGATATTCTCAATGGTCACGCCTTCTTTTTGGGCTTGCTTCACGGAGGAATTCATAAACACCGTGCAGCGGGAGCCCAGGTCCACCGGGTTGCTGCCAAACAGACCCAGCTGGGCAAATTCCTCCACCGGATAGCCCAAAGAGCTGGCGAAGGTCTGCAGGAAAGAGCCGCAGCCGGAGGAGCAGGCTTCATTTAAGAAGATGTTGTCAATGGCGCCATCCCGGATCTTAAAGCATTTCATATCCTGGCCGCCAATGTCGATGATGAATTCCACATCGGGCATGAAATATTTGGCTGCGGTAAAGTGGGCGACTGTCTCCACGACGCCAATGTCCACGCCCAGGGCATGGCGCATCATGTCCTCGCCGTAGCCGGTGACCGCGCTGGAGACGATCCGCACATCCGGGTATTGCTCATACATTTCCAGCAGGGTCTTCTGCACCACATCCACGGGCTTGCCCTGGTTGGATTGGTACTTGGAGAAGATGATGGCACCGTCCGCATCCGTCAAAACCACCTTTAAGGTTGTGGAGCCGGAGTCAATGCCCAGGTAGGCATCGCCGGAGTAGGGGATGCCTTCCTTCCGGGGGACCCGGTGGGCATCGTGCCGGCGGATAAATTCGTCGTATTCCGCGGTGCTGGTAAACAAAGGACGCAGGGCAGATTCTGCGGAAAACTCAGTTTTCTCACCTATGCGCTGATAAACCTCCTCCAGGTCCACCTTTTCTTCGGCATAGTAAGCCGCGCCTAAAGCTACGAATACCAGAGAATCTGCCGGACAAATGCCCTGGCAGCCCAGAGTCTCGTCAAAGGCCTTGCGCAGCTCGGAAAGAAAGGTCAGCGGGCCGCCCAGGTAAACAATATTGCCCTCAATGGGGTGGCCCTGGGCAAGGCCGGTGATGGTTTGGTTGACGATGGCATAGAAGATACTGGCGGAAATGTCCTCTTTCCGTGCGCCCTGGTTTAACAGAGGCTGGATATCTGTCTTGGCAAACACACCGCACCGGGAGGCAATGGAATAGATCTTTTCGTATTGCTTAGCAAGCTCGTTCATTTCACCGGTGTCGATCTGCATGAGGCTGGCCATTTGGTCTGCAAAAGCACCGGTACCGCCGGCACAGGTGCCGTTCATGCGCACCTCCAAATTGCCCTTGAGGAACAGGATCTTGGCATCCTCGCCGCCCAGTTCGATCACCACATCCGCATCCGGCAGACGGTGGCTCATGGCAACCTTGGTGGCATAAACCTCCTGCACAAAGGGAACGCCGGCCTTTTCTGCCAGGCCCATGCCTGCAGAGCCGGAAATGGCACAGACCACAGGCTCGGTAATATGAAATTGTTCTATGACCGACCGGATCACTTCCCGGGTTTTTTCTGTGATCATAGCAAAGTGCCGCTCATAGCTTTTGTGGATCAGATGTCCCTGATCGTCCAGCACGACACATTTGATGGTGGTGGAACCTATATCAATGCCAATTTTCATGGGTTTCCCTTTCCTTACTGAATCTTTTTTGCGTAGCTCAGGTAACGGATTCCGATTTTTGACCATTGGAATCCCAGCTTTTTCAGCTCCTTCACTGTGAAGGTGTTGCTGGTGATGATGTTTTTGGAGGCAGAAGCGATGGTGTTATAGAAGGAAAGCACCGCAACCTCCTTGTCGGTGATCAGACTGCGCAAGGCTTTTTCGAAGGTCTCCTTGGAGACTTTTTTCACGCCCCAGTAAAATCTTTTCACTAACATATCAACACTAAATAAATAAGGATTGTACAAATTGTAAATATTGTTCACCCGGTCGTGCATAGCCAGGCGCACATAAGCATCCGCGCATTCGTCCACAGGGGTGAAATCGATGGGGTAGTCCGCCAACTCCTGGCTGTACATGCCCACCTTGAGCAGACCCCGGAAGCGGTCCAAAAAGCCGTTGTCCTGGGCATTTTTCTGGAATTTTCCGTCTGCCATTCTCCAGGTCAGATTGCCGATACGCAGGATATTGGCCTTCAGCCCCTTCTCTCTTGCCAGCAGCACCAGCTCCTCGGCTTTATACTTGGAGTGGATGTACACATTTTGGGCGTAGTTTTGTCCAATGTCCAAAATGAATTCATCGAAGGTGGCCTCCGGGTTTTTCTGCTCCACAGTGCCGGAGCCGTTGACGCTGGCGGTGGAGGTGTGCTGCAAAATGGCATCTGCCTCCAGGCAGAAGTCAATAACGGTTTGGGTGCCGGTCACATTGGTCAGCTCCAAATCCTCATAATGGCCTGCGTGGTTTACATTGGCTGCGGTGTGGATCACCATGTCCACATCCTTCGCCAGCTTGGCGTAATCCTCGTCAGAAAGGCCAAACTTGGGTTTTGTGATGTCACCGATAACAGCGGTGTATTGGAAATGCTTGCTTTCCTTGGGAAAATAATAGGCCAAAATGCTTTCCAGACGCTTTTCACTGCGCACCAGGCAGATCACCTGAAGCTTTCGCTTCAAAAGCTGCTGCAGCACATGGCTGCCCAAAAAGCCGGTGGCACCGGTCAGCAGCACGCAGGAAATCTTCCGGGGGCAGAGGATGTTGGCGTTGTGGGAAATATAGGCATTAATATCAGCGGTGGGAGCGTCCTTATGTGCCTCCCGCTGGCTCATGAGCAAAGAGCCCTCCAGCAGCTCGGCTGTGGGATATTCGTAAATATCCTGAGCCTGGATACCCAAAATGGCTGCGGCTTCGAAGGTGGCAAGGCTATCACCGCCAATGTCAAAGAAGTTTTCCTTGATGCCAATGTTTTTGCAGTTTAAAACCTGCTCAAAAGCCTCCACAATTTTCTTTTGGGCGTCGGTTTTGGGGGCCACGAAGGGTACATTCTTTTTCTCCACCAGCTGCTCGATCATTTGCATGGCTTCCTTGCGCTTGATCTTCATGGTGGTGGTTTTGGGGAATTCCCGGGCCACAAAGTTCAGTGTGACCACCCGCTTATAAGAGGGCAGCACCGCGTTGAGCTCCTTAACCTTCAGCTTGATGTTTTTTAACACAGCTTTGTCGTGGATATCCACCGGATGGAAGGCCGCGGCAATCTGCCCGCCGCTTTCGTAAACCATCACATCCTTCACGCCGTCAATGGTCATCAGATGGGATTCCAGCTCTTCCGGATAGATATTTTTGCCGTTGTTCAGAATGATCAGATTCTTGGAACGGCCGGTGATGTACAGATAACCGTCTTCGTCAAAATGACCCAGGTCGCCGGTGCGGAAGTAGCCGTCTTCGGTGAAGGCTTCTGCGGTGGCCTCCGGGTTTTTATAGTAGCCAAGCATTACACCGGGACCCTTGGCAAGGATCTCTCCATCCCGAATGGTTACATCCATATAAGAAACCGGCTTGCCTACGGATTTGACCTTATTACCCCGGGGGGAGTTGGCGGAGATCAGGGGGGCGCATTCGGTCAGGCCGTAGCCCTGGTACATGTTGATGCCGAAATCGTCGAAGGTCTTGACGATCTCCGGCCGCAGGGCCGCACCGCCTACGATCACATTGGTGAGCCTGCCGCCAAATTTCTTCAGCAGGCTTTTAAACAGCAGCCGCCGCACATCGATCTTTACAAACCGCAGCGCCCGGCTGATCTTGCGGGCAAAGAGGATCTTATTTTTGTTTTTGCCGGATTCGATGCCATCCATCACTTTTTTATAAAACACTTCAGCAATGGCAGGCACCACCAGGATCACCGCCGGGCGGAAGCGTTTTAGGTTGGCAACGATATTTTCCAGCTTATCGTTGATGCAGACCGTCGCGCCGCAGTAGATCACGCCCAGGTTATCCACCGTCAGCTCGAAGGTGTGGTAGATGGGCAGTACCGACAGCACCACGGGCTTGCCCTTCAGATTTTGGGCATAGTCCAGCTTGTAGATCTCGTTAACATTGGCAACGATGTTCCGCTGGCTGATCATAACACCCTTGCTGACCCCAGTGGTGCCGGAGGTGAACAGGATCTCCGTCAGCGCATCCGGGTCGATTTTGGGCAGCTGGGTGTGGGGGGTGCAGAGAATATCGGCATAAAGAGAGTCAGAAAAGCAAATGACGGTGTCTACCTTGTTATCTGCCTGGCGGATCTGCGGAGTCAGCTCCGCATGCTCTGCAGACAGAAAGACCGCATCCACATCACCCATGTTCAGCAGATTCAGAATTTCGTTGGTGGGAAGCATTTTGTCGATGGGAATGGCCACATTGGCGCTGCAGGCAACGCCCAGGAAGGTGGTGACCCATTCGTAGCCGGAGGAGCCGATAATGGCAATGTGCTTACCCTGCCAGCCGTTGTTTACAAACCAGGATGCCACGGAAAAAATATCCCGTTCAAATTCCCGGAAGGTCTTTTTTACGACTGCATCGTCCACAATATATCGATAAACATCCCGTTTACCGTAGGTTTCAGAAATTACTTTTACATATTCCTGTAAATCTACAATTTCTCTTCTCATAATCGCTCCGTTTAAACAATTATAGCATATATGCAAAACATATCAGCATAATATTATACTATAAATACGGTTATATTTATGAACAATTTGTGAACAAATGTCATTTTTTCATGAATTCTGTCGGGATAACCCAAAGAGTTTTGATTGCGAACCAGAATTTTGCGTCTTGACAGTATTTTTTTGTGCGGATATAATGGCACAAAATGAAAAAGGAGCGTGCGTAACTATGCGATTAGACTCATCCCAGCTGCATAAAATCATACATAATGTGCTGTCATATTCTGTTGATGAGCAAGGCAGTCTGCATTTTCACAAATTCACAGAGGCGCAGCGGCAGGTATATGCACGGATGTCTCCGGATTGGGATTTGAAGACCCAGGTCAGTGCTTCGGTGACCTTTGATTTTGTCACAGATTCCCGGTATATCACATTGGAATTTGATTTATCCCCCGGGACCTCTCAGAGATGGGGCTCCTTTGACCTTTATGTGGACGGTGTGTTTTGTGCTAGTGAATATGCGCAGGATCTCGGTTTAAAACGGGTAGAGTTTGCATTGCCGGAGGGGCAGCACCGGGTTACGGTTTATTTGCCCTGGTCTGTGCAGACTGTGGTGCATGGGGTGGATTTATCCGATGGGGCGAGCGTGATCTCTGTTGAAAAGAAATGCAAGCTGCTTTGCTTTGGAGATTCGATCACCCAGGGCTTTATCACCAGGTTTACTTCCTTATCCTATGTGAATCAGATCGCACGGGCATTGGATGCGGAGGTGATCAACCAGGGGATCGGCGGCTATCATTTTAATGAGGCCAGCCTGGATGAAGCCATTGGTTCTTATGGGCCGGATATCGTCACGGTGGCATACGGCACCAATGATTATTCCCTGTATGAAACGGTGGAAGCCTTTGCCCAACGTAGTGAAAAATATATCAATAAGCTTGCTGCGCTGTTTCCAAATGCCAAGATCCTGGGTATTTTGCCCATTTATAGAAATGACCAGCTTTACCAGGAGCGCAAGCGCAGCCTGGATTATGGAATGGAGGATATTCGGGAGGTTTTGCGCAGTCAATATGAGGCGCTGCCCAACGGGTTTGCGTTGGAGCAGACCGGGATCCCCCATATTTCCCAGGTGTATGCTCCGGATTTTCTGCACCCTAATGAATGGGGCTTTTCCATCATGTCTCAGGGTATTATTCAAAAACTCCGGGAAATTATGTGATATAAAAAATCTCTCCGCGGCAATTTACCGGCGAAGAGATTTTTTATATTATGAACAGGTAATAAAAGATGTATATTAGCGCATTTATTTGTTCAGATATCGGTAGCTTTTCGGCAAAAGTTATGATATAATGATAAAAATATTGAGAAAAACGGTGTTTCCCATGAAAGAACTGCTTTTGAAAATTAAAGAAGCTTTGATTTCGGCCTTGCCGATCACGGCTATTGTGTATATTATGGCGCTGACACCCTGGTTTCACTTTTCCACGGCGGAGCTGATCAGCTTCAGCGCAGGCGCGGTGCTGCTGGTTTTGGGCATTGGGCTGTTTAACCTGGGTGCGGACCTGGCTATGACTCCCATGGGCACTCATGTGGGCTCCGGCCTTTCCCGGCAGAAAAAGCTGGGGTTGTTGTTGGGCATCTGCTTTGTTCTGGGCGTGTTTATCACCATTGCTGAGCCGGATCTGCAGGTTTTAGCGGATCAGGTGCAAAGTGTGATCGAAAACCGCAATGTGATGATCGTTTCCGTGGGCGTGGGTGTGGGCGCGTTTTTGGTGGTTGCCATTTTGAAGATCGTTTTTAAGAAAGCCCTGTCGGAGATTTTGTCCATCTTCTATATGCTGCTGTTCGCTCTGGCGTTGATTCTGACGGTTATGGGCAAGCAGGATTTTCTGCCCATGGCATTTGATTCCGGCGGCGTTACCACCGGCCCTATTACCGTTCCGTTTATTATGGCCTTGGGCGTTGGTATTTCCAATGTTTTGGGAGACCGCCGCAGCAAGGAAAACAGCTTCGGCCTGGTGGCCCTTTGCTCTGTAGGTCCTATTTTGGCGGTGCTGGTGCTGGGCATGCTGTCCGGCGGTCAGCCTTCTTACGACCTGACCCAGGAGCCGGTCAGCAACGATGTTTTAGGTGCGTATGCCAATGCCTTCTTGCATGTTAGCGGGGAGGTGGGCATTGCCCTGGGCTTGATCGTGGGCTTTTTCCTGATCTGCAATTTTGCGTTTTTGCACATGAATAAACGGCAGCTGCTGAAGATTGCCATTGGCGTTATTTTCACATACATAGGTCTGGTGATGTTCCTGACCGGCGTGAATGTGGGCTTTATGCCCATTGGCTATCAGCTGGGAGAAGCCATGGGAAAGCTGCACCCGGCGGTGTTGGTGGGCTTTGGCGTGGTGATGGGTGTGCTGGTGGTGTTGGCTGAGCCTGCCATCCATGTGCTCAATGCCCAGGTGGAAGAGGTTACCGGCGGCATGATCACCAAGCGCGCCATGACCCTGGGCCTTTGCCTGGGTGTGGGTGCGGCGATCGGCCTTGCCATGCTGAGGATCGTGCTGGATTTTTCCATCATTTACTATGTGATTCCCGGTTACTTTATTTCCTTGCTGCTATCTTTGTTCGTGCCCCGGGTTTATACGGCCATTGCCTTTGATTCCGGCGGTGTGGCCAGTGGCCCTATGACCTCCGGCTTTATTCTGCCCTTTGCCATTGGCAGCTGCGTGGCAGTGCAGGGGGCGGATGCGGTGCTGGCAAATGCCTTTGGCGTGGTGGCGGTGGTGGCTATGACCCCGCTGATCACCATTCAGATGCTGGGTTTTAAGGCCGTGGTAAGCCAAAAGATCAAAGAGCGCAGAGCCATGCGCCGAATCTTGGACGCAGACGATCAACAGATCATCAACTTTATGTAACGGGAGGTAGCAACATGGCAAAAAGTATTAACGAAGCCGCGATTAAAAAGCTGAAGCTCCTGGTTACAGTGGTAGAGCGGGAAAAAGCGGAGTTTTATTTGGATGTGCTCAGCCAGTTTGAGGTGAATTTTCAAATGGTCACCCAGGGCACGGGTACTGCCAATTCGGAAATTGTGAATTTGCTGGGACTGAATGTGCATAAGGCGGTTTTGCTCTCTGTGGTCCGGGAGGATCAGGTGGATGGAGTGATGAACTGCCTGGAGGATAAATTTGCAACCATTAAAAATGGCGGAGGCATTTCTTTTGCTGTGCCCATGTCCAGCATTATCGGCGTAAACCTGTACCGGTTTATGAGCAACAACCGCTAAGGAGGATAAAACATGAAAACAAATGATTATGAAGTGATCCTTGCTATCGTGGACGAAGGTTATGCCGAGGATGTGATGGATGTTGCCCGGGAGCAGGGCGCAAGAGGCGGTACGATCCTTAACGCCAGAGGCGTTGCCCGGGAGGATGCGGCGGCTTTTTTCGGCATTTCTTTGCAGATTGAAAAAGAGATTGTCATGATGGTGGTGCCCAAAACCATCAAGGACGATATTCTCAATGCCATTTATAAAGAGATGGGCATGTCCAAAAAGGCAAGGGGTATTGCATTCTCCCTTCCGGTGACGGACACCGCAGGGCTTGTAAAGCTGGACGACAACGCAGAATAAAGTAATTCCCGGAGAAATGCTCTCCGGGAATTATATTATGTATTTTGTTCTGTGAGCAGCTGCATATATTCTTCCATGCATAAGCCGGATTCATACAGCTCCTTGGCAAGCTCCTTGCCCACATAGCGATAGTGCCAGGGCTCGTAGACAATGCCGGTTAAATGGGTCTTGCCGGTGGGATACCGCAGAATAAAGCCATATTCCCAAGCATGCTCATGCAGCCATTGGGTGATGCCTTGCGTGGAAGTGTCAAAGTCAATCGCCAGACCGGTCTGGTGTTCACTATGACCGGGTGTCATAACGGTTTTAGAGGTGATCGCGCAGGCAGTGTTGTAGTCATGACCTGCAAGCATATTCGTGTTTACATTGCGATCCCATATGGATTTTTGGAAGGTGTAAGAACGGTAGCCGTAGCTCATGGCGCAGCGGTGCCCCTCTGCTCGTGCGGCAGTTAGCAGTTCCTGCAAATCGGCTAAAGCAACTTGGCTGATTTGGATGGTTTCAATGTTTACCAGTTCCACTTGATAATCAGCAGGAACGGGGATTTGATGATTGACCAGCAGCACATATTTGCCGGTGGAGGTGAAGAAATGATTGACGCCATCCAAGGTGATCTGACCCTTGACCATAGTGCCGTTCTCCTTGAAATAATACCGGTCGCCGTCCAGCTCCAGCCAGCCTGTATGCATACTGCCATCGGGGTTAAAATAATATCGCTGACCGTCAATTTCTGCCCAGCCGGTGACCATTTTTCTGCTTTCCAAAAGGTAGCACTGCTTATCGCTAATCTGCATCCAATGGGCGGACAGCTGTTCCAAAGCCACGGGAGCAGCGGAAGGCGCTGCGGGCAAGCTGCGGTGGGTTTGCGGCAGCAGAAGGTACA
>JAZNSR010000007.1:0-10901 GCA_045591335.1 Faecousia sp. | reverse complement strand
GATGAGATTTTGTCACTTAAGAGCGCAGACCGCCGTGAGATTTTTGAAGAAGCAGCCGGTATTTCCAAATACCGTCACCGCAAAGAGGAGACGGAGCGTAAGCTTGCCCACACAGAAGACAACCTTCTGCGTATTGGCGACAAAGTCTCTGAGCTGGAGCTGCAGCTGGAGCCTTTGAAGGTCCAGTCTGAAAAGGCTAAGAAATATTTGGAATATAAAGAAGAGCTGCAGGGTGTAGAGGTGGCCGTTTGGCTGGATACCCTGGATAAGCTGTCCGCTGCTGCCAAAAAAGCAGAAGAAGATTTTGCTTCTGCTTCCTTTGTGCTGCAGCAGGCCCATGAGGATTTGGATAAGCTATACGCCCAGTCTGAGGAAATGGGTGAGGAGCTGCGCCGCAAGGACGCGGATCTGGAAAATGTCCGTATTAAGCTCAGTATGATGGAAGCCAACCATCAGCAGCTGGAAGGGCAGATGGCAGTGCTGCACGGCAATGTGCGCAATAACCAAGAAAATGTTTTGCGTATTGATGAGGAATTGAAGGGTGACGAAGACCGCAGCGGCGGCTTGGGCACGCAGATGGGGCAGTCCCGTCAGCGCATTGATCAGATCGAAAAGGAACTGGCAGCCAAGCGGGAAAAGTTGGAAAAGCTGCAGCAGGAAATGGCTGCTTTGACCGCCAGTGCGCAGGGGATTACCCGGCAGTTTTTGGAGCTGCGTACCCAGGAGAGCAATCTGGCAGCAGACCAGGCTGGCCGTGATGCAGATATCCGTGCTTTGGAGGGTATTTTAGAAGAAACAGCCGCCCGTAAGGAGCAGCTGCGTGCGGATTTGGAGCTGGGCAGAAGCCGTGAGCAGGATGCAGAAGCTGCATTAAAAGAATGCCAAAGAAAGCTGCGCCATGCCCAGGAGGAAGTCACCGCCTGCAACAATACCATCAATGGTTATAATATGCGTATTTCCGGCCGGGTCAAGCGCAGAGACGAGCTTGCGCAGCAGCTGCGTGAGCTGACCAGTCAGCTGGATAGTGTCAACGCAAAGACCCGTGTATTCAAAGCCATGGAGCGGGATTACGAAAGCTATCAGAAATCCGTCCGTCTGGTTATGCAGGAGGCCCAGCGGGGCAGCCTGCGCAATGTGCATGGACCCGTATCTCGCTTGATCCGCACCGACGATGAATACACTGTGGCCATTGAGATCGCCCTGGGTGGCGCCATGCAGCAGATCGTTGTGGATAACGAGCAGGACGCAAAAGCTGCCATTGCCTATTTGAAGCGCACCGGTAGTGGCCGGGCCACCTTCCTGCCTATGTCTGTGATCCGGGGAAAAACGCTGAATGAAAGCGGTTTGGATAATAACCGCGGCTATGTGGGTATTGCTTCGGAATTGGTGAGCTTCGATGAAAAGTACCGTGGCATTTTGGAAAATCTGCTGGGCCGCATAGTGATCGTGGAAAATATCGACTTTGCTATTGCCATGGCAAAGAAGTACAGCAACCGGTTTAAGATCGTCACCCTGGATGGCCAGGTGGTCAATCCCGGCGGCTCTATGACCGGCGGTTCTGTGAATAAAGATGCGGGTATTTTGTCCCGTGCCAATGAGCTGGAAAAGCTGACCGTTCAGGAAAAGCAGCTGAGCGCAAAGCTGCAGACCTGTGAGGTGGATCTGCAGGAGGCCCAGCGCAGCGTGGACCAGGTGGAATTCCAAATGACCGCTGCTTCTGAGCAGCTGCGCCAGGCGGAGGACCAGGTTTTGCGTCTCCAGGGCGAGGAAAAGCAGCATCAGGTGTTGGTGAATGCCATTGCCGATGCTGAAGGCTCTGCCCGCCGGGAGTGGGAATCTCTGGAAAAACGGGAGTCTGCGGACCGGGAGCGTTACACCGCCCAAAAAACCAAGCTGCAGGTGTTCCAAGCCCAGCTGGAGCAGACCAGAAGCAAGATCGCCTCTTTGGAAGACAGTCAAAGCGAATCCTCTGCCACCATGGCAGATATTTCTGAGCAGTTGACCCAGCTGCGCACAGACGAAGCCGCATTGGAAGCTGAGCGTTATACTGCCCAGAATCATATTGCAGATTTGGAGCAGCTTCGGGGTGCCATGGAAGGTGACCGGGAGAAGAAGCTGGCTTTGCGGGATGCCATCTGCGCAGAAACCACCCGTATTCAAGAGGAGATCCGGCAGCTGGAGACCCGCAGCGCCCAAAATGCTGCGGATACAGACCTGGTGCGTGGGGAAATGAAACAGATCATCTCTATGCGCGCAGAGGCGGAAGCATCCAAAACCAAGTCTGAAAAGGATGCCCAGGATAAAAACAAGGACATTCTGAGCATGGAGCGTGCCTGCGCTTTGTTGGAGCAGAAGAAGCTGGCAACCTCCATGGAAGAAAAGCAGATCATTGATAAGCTTTGGGATTCTTATGAGTTGACCCCCGGCACAGCGGTGGAAAAGCGTGGGCAGATCGAATCTGTCACCGCCGGTAACCGCCGGGTGGCAGAACTGAAGCGGAAGATTTCCGGCTTGGGTACGCCCAACCTGGGTGCAATCGAGGAATATGCCCGTGTGAACGAGCGTTATTCTTATTTGGTTGAGCAGCGGGATGATGTGTTGAATGCCAAGCGGGATCTTGAGAATATTATCCGCAATATCACCCAGGAGATGACCACCATCTTCGTCACAGAATTTGCAAAGATCAACCAGTATTTTGAGGAGACCTTTGTGGAGATGTTTGGCGGCGGTAAGGGCAGCCTTGTGCTGGAGAATCCGGAAGAGCCCTTGACCTGCGGCATTGAGATCCGTGTGCAGCCTCCCGGAAAGCAGCTGAAAACTATCACACTTTTGTCCGGTGGTGAAAAGGCTTTCGTGGCAATTGCATTGTATTTTGCTATTTTGAAGGTCCGGCCCACACCCTTCTGTATGCTTGATGAGATCGACGCTGCATTGGATGACCGGAATGTGGAACGGTTTGCTTCTTATCTGCACAATCTGAGCCAAAAGACCCAGTTTATTGTCATTACGCACCGCCGCGGCACCATGGAAGCTTCTGATGTGCTGTATGGCGTAACCATGCAGGAGCAGGGTGTTTCCAAGCTGCTGCGGCTGGATCTGAATCAGATGGAGCAGTATTTGGGAATTGTGGAATAATCAAAGGGGAAAATAACAATGGGATTTTTTGATAAGATCAAAAACGGACTGACCAAGACCCGCAATGCTTTGTCCAATACCCTGGGCAGCGTGTTTTCCGGCTTTTCAGAAATTGATGATGATTTTTATGATGAGCTGGAGGAATGCCTGATCCTGGCGGATCTGGGCGTAGAAACCGCCACCAAGGCAACGGAGCTTTTGCGTAAAAAGGTTAAAGAGCAGCATCTAAAAACCACCGAGGAAGCCAAAACTGCTCTGAAAGAGATTTTGGTGGATATGCTGGCGGTGGGTGATACCGCTCTGGATCTGAGCACGAAGCCTGCGGTGGTTTTGGTGATCGGTGTTAACGGCGTTGGCAAAACCCCTACCATCGGTAAGATCGCTACCCAGCTGACCAAGCAGGGTAAGAATGTACTTTTGGTGGCGGCGGATACCTTCCGCGCAGCCGCTGCGGATCAGCTGGAGATCTGGGCGCAGCGTTCCGGTGCCTCCATTGTGCGGCAGCATGAGGGCGCAGATCCCGCTTCTGTGGTTTATGATGGCATTCAGTCTGCCAAGGCCAAGGGTGCGGATGTGATTTTGGTGGATACCGCTGGCCGCTTGCATAACAAGCAGAATTTGATGAACGAGCTGGGGAAGATCAGCCGCATCGTCAATCGAGAGCTGCCCGATGCGGCCAAGGAGGTTTTGCTGGTGCTCGATGGCACCACCGGGCAGAACGGCTTGATCCAGGCCAAGGAGTTTAAGCAGATCGCCGGCGTGACGGCGGTTGCGCTGACCAAGCTGGATGGCACGGCGAAAGGCGGCATTGTGATCGCAGTGGCAGATTCTTTGCAGATCCCCGTGAAATTTGTGGGCGTGGGCGAGCAAGCAGACGATTTGATGCCCTTTGAAGCCCAGGCATTTGTGGAGGCCCTTTTGTGAGTATGAAAGTAGTCCTGGCAAGTAAAAATAAACACAAGCTGGAAGAGATCAGCAAAATCACAGAAAAATTCAATATTGAGCTGGTTTTGCAATCGGAATGCGGTGTGGATATAGATGTGGAAGAAAACGGCACTACCTTTGAGGAGAATTCCTATATTAAGGCCAAAGCCGTTATGGAGGCCACCGGCCTTCCTGCATTGGCAGATGATTCCGGCATTGCGGTGGATGCGCTGAATGGAGCGCCTGGGATTTATTCTGCTCGCTATGGCTTTGATGAAAGCCTGGATGATTGGGGCAGAATGATGCTGCTGCTGAAAAATACGGAGCATGTGCCCGATGGTCAGCGGCAGGCGCAGTTTGTGTGCGTGATTACCTTGGTCACGCCGGAGGGTAAGGTGATCCAGGCCAGGGGAGAGGTGCATGGGGAATTGACTAGGGAGCCTATGGGAGAAAACGGATTCGGTTATGATCCTATTTTTTACTATCCTCCCACCAATTGCACCACAGCGCAGCTGTCCTCTCAGCAGAAAAATGAGATTTCCCACCGGGGAAATGCGCTGAAACTGTTTTATGAAAAGATGAAGGAGGCAGGTTATGCTGACCAGTAAAGAAAGAGCAGAGCTTCGAAGCCAGGCCAATAGCCTGGAGACCACTTTGATGGTGGGCAAGGATGGCGTTACAGATGCCGTTATTGCAGAAGCAGATAATCAGCTGAATGCCAGAGAACTGGTAAAGGGTAAGGTGTTGGAAAATGCTATGCTTAGCCCTCGGGAGGTCAGCGATGCTATATGCAAAGCCACCGGCGCGGACGGCGTTTCCGTGATCGGCACAAAATTTGTGATCTACCGTTTCAGCGAAAAACTGCAGGCGGAGAGAAATATGACCGGCAGAGCCAAGCGCAAGGCAACCAAGGTCAATCCTGTGCGTAAGGGTGCGCAGGCTCGCCGCCAGGCTGCTAATAAGGCGCGTCAGCAGCGTAATGAATATTTCCGGCAGCAGGCCATTGAGCGGTCTATTGAAAAGGCAAGAGAGAAACAGCTGCACGCAGAGGACTAACTGCGTAAGAAAGGGTGTTCGCTATGTCTGATGAGCAAAGATTGGAATTTTTCCTCACTGCCCAATGCAAAAATTTATCTCATGAGCAATTAAAGCAAACGGTGGTGGGCTTGTTAAAAGAAAGCCGGATCCCCCATGTTTTAGGTTGTGCGGAGGCTGCCCGGGAATTGGCGCACATTTGGGGCGCAGATTCGGATGATGCCTGGCGGGCGGGAATTTTGCATGATGTAACCAAGGCTTTGGATGGGCAGGCCCAAAGGCAGCTTTGCCAATGCTATGGCTTGCAGGTGGATCCGTTCCATTGGGAGAATCCCAAGCTTTTGCATCAGCTTACAGGCGCAGAGGTGGCAAGCCGTGTGTTTGGTGAAAATCCGGCAGTCTGCCTGGCGATCCGTACCCATACCACCGGCAGTGTCGGTATGAACACCCTGCAAAAAATCATATATGTTGCAGACTACACAGAGCCAAACCGGGATTTTGAAGGCGTGGAAACTCTTCGAAATTTAGCGAAAACCGATTTGGATGGGGCTTTGTGCATGGGATTGGAAATGACGGTTTCCCTGCTGCGAAAGCGTGGAAACCCGGTTTGCACCGAATCCCTGGCAGTTTTAAAGGAATTGAAAAAGGAGAGTATAGAATGTTAAGTGCAAAGCAGGTTGCTTATGAAGTGACCAAGGCCCTGGATAGCAAAAAGGGCATGAATATCAAGCTTCTGAAAATTGATAAGGTGTCCAGCCTGGCGGATTATTTTCTGATCTGTACTGGCACCTCCAACACCCATGTTAAGACGCTTTGCGATTACGCAGAGTATACTTTGGAGCAGCTGGGTGAGCCTATGCTGGGCAGAGAAGGACATCGGGGCAATTCCTGGGAGTTGCTGGATTACGGCTCTATTGTTGTGCATGTGTTTACAGAAGAAGCCAGAGAGTTTTATAGCCTTGAGCGTCTGTGGGCGGATGCCGAGGATGTGGATATCAGCGATATTATCATTGCAGAATGAGAGGGATAATATATGATTTACGATCATAGTGCCATTGAGAAAAAATGGCAAAAATATTGGGAAGAAAACAATACCTTCCATACGGATGTCTGGGATTTTTCCAAGCCCAAGTATTATGTTTTGGATATGTTCCCGTATCCCTCCGGTGTGGGCCTGCATGCCGGCCATCCGGAAGGTTATACCGCAACGGATATTATGTCCCGCATGAAGCGCATGCAGGGCTATAATGTTTTGCATCCCATGGGCTACGATTCCTTTGGCCTGCCCGCAGAGCAGTATGCGGTCAGCACCGGCAATCATCCCAACGGCTTCACCCAGGAGAATATCAAGACTTTCTCCGGCCAGCTGAAGGAGCAGGGCTTTGACTATGACTGGTCCAAATGTGTTGCTACCTCGGATCCGGATTTTTATAAGTGGACCCAGTGGATATTCAAAAAGCTTTATGAAGCCGGCTATGCCAAGCGGGTGGAAATGCCCGTCAACTGGTGGGAAGAGCTGGGCACTGTGCTGAGCAATGACCAGGTTATTGACGGCAAGTCCGAGCGTGGCGGGTATCCCGTTGTGAAAAAGAATATGATGCAGTGGGTCATTGACCAGCCGGCTTTTGCGGAAAAGCTGCTGGAGGGCTTGGAGGAGATCGACTGGCCCGAATCCACCAAGGAGATCCAGCGGAACTGGATCGGTAAATCCACCGGCGTTGAGGTGGATTTCCAGTTGGTGGGCGGCGGTGAATTCTCCATTTACACCACCTGTATTGAGACTATTTATGGTATCACCTTTATGGTGCTTGCCCCCGATGGCAAGATTACCGCAAGCCTGCTGGACCGTGTGGGAAACCGGACAGAAGTAGAGGCTTATATTGCCGAAGCTGTTAAAAAGAGCGATATGGACCGTACGCAGCTGAATAAGACCAAATCCGGCTGCCCCTTGAAGGGCGTTTATGCCATTAACCCGGTCAACGGTAAGGAAGTCCCTGTGTTTATTGGTGATTTTGTTTTGGCAAGCTATGGTACTGGCGCGGTTATGGCAGTGCCCAGCCACGATCAGCGTGACTTTGAATATGCCCAGGTCCATAATATCCCCATGATCCAGGTTATTGAAGGCCGGGATGTAACTGAATGTGCCTTCGAAAAGCAGGATTATTTGGGTAAGGGCTGCAAGCTTATCAATTCCGAGGAGTTCACCGGTTTGACCGTGGAGGAGGCCAAGGAGGCCATCACCTGCAAGCTGGAAAAGGCTGGTGTTGCCAGAAGAAAGAACAACTATCATTTCCGCGAATGGATCTTTGCCCGTCAGCGTTATTGGGGCGAGCCCGTTCCCTGCGTGTATACGGAAGACGGCAAGACCGTGTTCCTGCCTGATGAAGAGCTGCCTTTGGTTCTGCCCGAACTGGAGGATTATAAGGGCCGGGGCGGTAAAGCACCCCTGGAAAATGCCACCGAGTGGAAGAAATATGATCAAAACGGCATTAAGGGCCTGCGTGAGACCTCTACCATGCCCGGATCTGCCGGTTCTTCCTGGTATTATATGCGCTATATCGACCCCCATAACGATCAGACCTTCTGCGATCCGGAGCTTTTGAAGCATTGGATGCCCGTGGATCTGTATGTGGGCGGCCCGGAGCATGCGGTGGGCCATTTGATGTATGCCCGTATCTGGAACCGTTTCTTGTATGATAACGGTCTGTCTCCCGTGAAAGAGCCCTTCCAGAAGCTGGTGCACCAGGGTATGATCCTGGGTGAAAACGGCATTAAAATGGGCAAGCGTTATCCGGAATTTGTGGTCAATCCCAGCGATGTGGTCCGGGATTACGGCGCGGATACCTTGCGCCTTTATGAGATGTTTATGGGCCCGCTGGAGGTCTCCAAGCCCTGGAGCACCACCGCCGTGGCAGGCGCGAAAAAGTTTATTATCCGTGTTTGGAACTTCTTCACCGAAAGCGCCAACATCACCGATTCTGACGATGGCAAGCTGACCAAGATCTATCACCAGACTGTTAAGAAGGTCACCTCTGATTTTGAGGTGCTGGGCTTCAATACTGCCATTGCGCAGATGATGGTTTTTGTGAACGAGGTGTACAAAAACGGCACTTGCCCCAAGGAATACGCGGAAGGCTTTATTAAAATGTTCTCCTGCATCGTTCCCCATGTGGGCGAGGAGATCTGGCAGCAGCTGGGGCATGATAGCACCATCGCATATGAGTCCTGGCCCACTTATTCTGAAGATAAGTGCAAGGATTCTGAGATCACCCTGCCTGTGCAGGTCAACGGTAAAATGCGTGGTACTGTGGTCATGGATGCAGACCTGGATAACGATACGGTGATCGCAAATGTGCTGGCGGACGAAAAGATCGCCAAGTTCCTGGAAAAGAACGGCGGCAGCATTGTTAAGACCATCGTGGTGAAAAATAAGCTGGTCAATCTGATCGTAAAATAATTTTGGAAGGTCTTTTTTATGAACAAGATCTATATTCCTCAAAACTACAAACCCATCCTGGATGCCTATGACACCCAGCGGGCCATAGCCTATATCAAGCAGACCTTTCAGGATGAGTTTTCCGGCGCGCTGAACTTAAAGCGTGTTTCCGCACCCTTGTTCGTCACTGAAAACTCCGGTTTGAACGATAATCTGAACGGTTATGAACGGGCAGTTGCCTTTGATATTCCCGCAGTGGGCGCAGATGCGCAGGTGGTCCATAGTCTTGCCAAATGGAGGCGCCTGGCGCTGAAGCGTTACGGTTTTACCATCGGCAACGGTCTGTATACGGATATGAACGCGATCCGCCGGGATGAAGAGCTGGATAATATCCATTCCATTTATGTGGATCAGTGGGACTGGGAAAAGGTCATCACTGCAGAAAACCGGAATTTGGAGTATTTGCAGCTGATCGTCCGCGCCATTGTGAAGGCTATTTGCAACACAAATGACCGCCTGCATGTACGCTACCCCCAACTGCGGGTGCAGCTGAGTGATGATATTGCCTTTATCACCACCCAGGAGTTAGAGGATCTGTACCCGGACATGGACGGCTCCGCCCGGGAAAATGCTTTCGTGAAGGAGCATAAAACCGCCTGCATTATGCAGATTGGCGGCAAGCTTCGATCCGGCAAGCCTCATGGCGGGCGTGCTCCGGACTATGATGACTGGCAGCTGAACTGTGACATTTTCTTCTGGGATGAAGTGCTGGGCTGCGCTCTGGAGATTTCCTCCATGGGTATCCGCGTGGATGCCCAGGCGTTGGACCGTCAGCTGACAGAAGCCGGTTGCGATGACCGCCGAAAGCTGCCCTTCCATCAAATGCTGCTGGAGAATAAGCTGCCGCTGACAATCGGTGGCGGTATTGGTCAGTCCCGCTTGGCTATGCTTATGATGGGCTGCGCCCATATTGGCGAAGTGCAGTCCAGCGTTTGGGATCAGGAAACTGTAGACGCCTGTGAAAAGGCCGGTATCCGGTTGTTATAATACATAAAAACGAGGCGCACCACACGGTGCGCCTCGTTTTCAAATCCCCCTCAAAGCAATAAACAGACACACCCAATGGTGTAGTTCATTTATGTGAATAGGTTAATAAAGATTTTTTTGTTTTTGCTTATGAATTCGAAACCTTGCAAAAAAAGAAATCCTTGCTGATGCAAGGAAGAAATCAGCTGACGCTGATGAAATCTTCGGCTTTGCCTCAGATGAAATTAAATCCACCCATCCGCCGTCGAGGCGGATATCATCCAATGAAGTTTGGATTTTATCGTCAAAGACGATTTCATCCACACACAAGGGTGGATTTAGTTGAAAAAACACCGACAAAGTCGATGCTTTTTTCTGGCGGAGAGAGGGATTTGTTTGCATTTTCGCTTACAGCGAAAATAAAGGTTCGGCTCCGTCAAGCCGTCGCCGGCAATGCTTGTCCGCATTGCATTTTATTCTTCAAATCCCCCTCAAAGCAATAAACAGACACACCCAAAGGTGTGTCTGTTTATTCGCGGAGTGAGAGGGATTTGAATTCCGGGAAATCATTGATTTCTTTAACAAAAGTTAGTAGTTTACTACCAAAACCATTTGATTTTAGAACATTTCACTACCGTATTTTAATACCTAAAATCACCACTAACCACCCATTTTTGCCCCAGTATGGGAAAAAATAAGGGAAAATTTTTCAGCCCCATAGCAGGTACAAAATTAAACTCTAAACTTCATTCTGCTTGTATGCCCAATGCCCGGAAACACGGCATTGGGTTATTTTGTTATTGGCAACCAAGTCTTTTAGAATTCGATTGGCGGTAGCTGGGGAAACATCGCAGATCCGCTGTACATCCCCGTTCATAATATAATCGTTGCTTTTGAGAAATGCCTCAATCTTTTGCCACCGAAGGGTTAGTTTATCAGCTGGTGCATCGCTCATCCCATCGCTCATATTGATGGCGTCTATGAGAGATGCTTTGATCGTGGCCAGCATAAACTCGATAAATGCCGTAGACGCGCCGGCATCATTCGAGGCGTTGATGGCATCGTAGTATTCCTGCTGATGTGTGTAGATCATTGATTCTATAGGCAGCCAGGCAAAGATTGGATTCCACTTTGACAGCAACAAGGTGTGCCACAGTCTGCCTATTCTGCCGTTACCATCTGCGAAGGGGTGTATTAGCTCAAGTTCATAATGGAAGACACAGCTACGGATTAACATATGTTCATCGCTATGGTTCGCCCAATCCATAAGCTCGGCTACCAAACCGGGAACATAATCCGGAAGTGTACCAAAGTGTAAAACTCGTCCCTGACTATCCACAACACC
>JAZNSR010000006.1:0-12220 GCA_045591335.1 Faecousia sp. | reverse complement strand
GATCTCACCCACAGCCATCAGGGAGCGTTTGGTCAGCGCAGGTCCGATCAGCTCGTACACCAACACCGCAAAAAGCACCACATTCCGGGCCAGCTCTCCATCGGGCAGAGTCGCTGCCGTCAGGGCCATACCCAGCGCAACGCCCGCCTGGGGCAGCAGAGTAATGCCCAGATTCTCTACAATGGGCTTGGCCTGTCCGGTGATACGGCAGCTAATGTCCGCACCATAATACTTACCGGCAGACCGGGCCAGAATATACACCATTCCCAGTGCAATGGTCAGAGGTTGCGACAGAATCTGCAGATCCAGCTCTGCGCCTGAAATCACGAAGAACAGCACATTCAGCGGCATCACCCAGCCGTCCACACGCTCCATCAGTTCTTCAGAGGTAGAACAGATGTTGCAGAAGACGGTTCCCGTCATCATGCACACCAGCAGCAGAGAAAATCCGCAATGGACCGGGCCAATATGGAATTTCAGCATGGAAAGTCCCACAGTCAACAGCACGAAGCCCACAGAAATGGTCATACGCTTACTGCGGGAGTGGAAGAACTGCTCCACCCAGTTGAGCAGCCAGCCCATGACCGCGCCCAATCCCAGGGACAGCACCACCTCTAAAACAGGCTCTACCAGCATACCCAGCAGGCTGATCTCCCCATTAGAAAGAGCGTTGGCAATACCGAAGGACACGGCAAACAGCAGCAGGCCCACCGCATCATCAATAGCCACCACCAGCAGTAGCAGCTTGGTCAGCGGGCCGTTGGCTTTGTATTGCCGCACCACCATCAAGGTGGCGGCAGGAGCTGTGGCAGAAGCAATGGCGCCCAGCACAATGGCGGCGGGCAAAGACAGGATATTGGGGAAGCAGAAATGCAGGGCGATCAGCACCACATCCACCAACACGGTGGTAAACACCGCCTGCAGGATGCCAATGATAATGGCGCTGGAGCCCATGGCCTTCAGCTGCGTCAACCGGAACTCGTTGCCAATGGTAAAGGCAATGAAACCCAGGGCCGTTTGGGTTATAATGCTCATGGCTTCGGTCTGCTCCAAAGAATTGAAACCAAGGCCGGGCACCTGGAAAGCACCCAGACAGAAGGGTCCTAAAATCAGTCCTGCGATCAAATAAGCGGTGACCGCCGGCAGCTTCAGCAGCTTTGTCAGCCGGGACAGCAACAGTCCGCCCACCAGACAGACTGCCAGGCTGATCAGATAGGTTTCCATGAAAAAATCGCCTTCGATTCTTAATAAATGTTCCGCATCAGCGGTGGCTTTTTGCCGTATGATATCATAGCACCGTGCAAGAGCAACATCAAGAGCAATTCTGCACAAAGATTTGCAGTTTTTGGCAATCTTTTTTGCTTTTTCGGCAGGGCTTTGAATTGCAATTGGGGGGCAATTGTGATAAAATGGCAGAAAACTTGATAAGTAACCACTGATTAAATCGGCAAGATCATCTTTGTTTCCATTGATGACAAGATATCCCGGCAGTCCTTCGAGCAGGTCACCTATAAAACTGTCAAATCCATTTATGCGGTGGAATTTTCCGGCGGCGGCAAGATCAAGCTGGCATATAATATCCACAATGCGGCGGAATACGACGAAAACACGGTGTATTATGTGGCGGCACGGGAGATCAAGTCTTCCTACGACCAGCTGGATAAGAGCGTACACATGCTTTATAAGCTGGATGTGCAGACCAACCGGGCGAAAAAGCTGCTGGATATTCAAAAGAAAAAGTCCGAGGAGGAGTCCACCAGTCTTTCCGGCTTTGCCATTGCCATGATCTTCATGGGCATTGCCTTCTTCTTTGCCTTTATAGGCTTTGTTACCCAGGTGTTTGGGTTTGCGTTCGTTTGCCTGTTCCTGGGTCTGGTGGCTATGACCGTTGGTATTTTGCTGAAGCTGGGCAAGGATAAGATAAAGCAGGCTGTCCAGAATTTTATTAAGGAATTTAAGAGCTGATTATCTCTCCCGGCAGTCAGACTGCCGGGAGAAAATTTCAATAAAAATTCAAGGTTTTGTGGTATAATCAAGGGGAGGTGATGGCATGCGGATACTATTGGTGGAGGATGAAAAGCGAATGGCCCAGGCACTTTGTGAGCTTTTGCGGCTGGAAAAATACCAGGTGGACCATTATGCCAACGGCCCGGAGGGGCTGGCAGCCATAGAGAGCAATATTTATGATGTGGCCATTTTGGATGTGATGCTTCCAGGCATGAACGGCTTTGAGCTGGTCCGGCAGGCCCGCAGCCAGGGCATTGCCACTCCCATTTTGATGCTCACTGCCAAGGCGGAGCTGGACGATAAGGTCCTGGGCCTGGACAGCGGTGCAGACGATTATCTGACCAAACCCTTTATGACCCGGGAGCTGCTGGCAAGGCTCCGGGCTTTGGGCAGGCGCACCCTGGGTACCACCGACGGTCTTTTGTCCTTTGGGGATATTTGCCTGGATACGGGCAGTTTTTGCCTCAGCTGCGTGCGCACCGGGCAAAGTGTCCGGCTGGGGGAAAAGGAGTACCGGATTTTGGAATATCTCATTGCCAACGGCGGACAGGTGCTGACCCGTGAGCAGCTGGCGGTGAAGATCTGGGGCTTTGACAGCGAAGCAGAGTATAACAATGTGGAGGTATATATGTCTTTCACCCGGAAAAAGCTGGCCTTCGTGGAAGCCAAAACGGAGATCAAGGCGGTGCGGGGCATTGGCTATGAATTGAGGTGCGACGATGTTTAAAAAATCCAGAAGAAAAATCGTTGCCGCCATTATGTCGGTGTTGGTACTGCTGTGGGTGGGCACCCTGGGGGTCATTTACGGCTCCAGCTATTTTGAAATGAGCAAGCAGAATCAGCAGATGCTCCAAACCCATGCCCAAATGTATGCGCTGAATCAGCCGGAGGATTTTCGCCCCATTCCCGGAGGAAAGCCGGGCTTTGATCCGCAGTCGCCTAAGTTCCGCCTTTCCAAATTCTACTCCGTGGCGGTGAGCCAGGAGGGGCAGATTTTGGAGATCAAGAATGATCCGCCCACGGTCCATAGCAATACGGACCTGGAGCAGCTGGCCCAGGCCATCATCCGGGGTAAGCGGAACAGCGGCATCCAAAACAATCTGACCTATTATAAAGCGGATAAGGGCGACTACACCTTGGTGGCTTTTATGGATAACACCATCGTCAACGAAAGTGCCATGACCCTGTTTCGCTATACGCTGATTTTCGGCGGGGTGGCACTGGTGCTGTTTTTCTTTCTTTCTGTATTTCTTGCCCGGAAAATCGTGCAGCCCCTGGAGGAAAGCTACCGGAAGCAGGGGCAGTTTATTTCTGATGCGGGCCATGAGCTGAAAACCCCGGTTTCGGTGGTCAGTGCCAATGCGGAGCTGTTGTCCCGGCAGATTGGGGAAAACCAATGGCTTTCCAATATCCAGTATGAAAATGCCCGAATGGGCGTTTTGGTGGAGCAGCTTTTGGACCTGGCACGGACGGAAAATGTTGCGCCCCAGCTGGAGCAGCTGGATCTGAGCCACCTGGTGGCAGGGGAGGCACTGCCCTTTGAATCCGTGGCCTTTGAAAAGGGCTTGCATCTGCAGAGTCAAATTGCCAAAGGTATCACCGTTGCAGGCAATGGGCCGCAGCTGAAGCAGCTGGTAGCGATTTTGCTGGACAATGCCATCCGCCACAGCACCGCCCAGGGGCAGGTGCAGCTGATGCTCAGCAAAAACCATGGCATGGTGGAGCTGAGCGTGATCAACCCCGGTCAGGAAATTCCCCCTGCCCAGCGGCAGCAGATCTTTGAACGGTTTTACCGGATGGATGCCGCCCGTAACGGAGAGGACAAGCATTACGGCCTGGGACTTTCCATTGCCAAGGCCATTGTGGGAGCTCACCGGGGGCATATAGAGGTCTTTTGTTATGAGGGCCTGGTGGAATTTCGGGTGCAGCTGCCCGCACTTCAATAAAACTTCAATCTTCCCTTCGTACAATAATACCATCATGTACGGGGGGATTTTTTATGGCCTTTCAAACCGTGTTCAAGCGGTATGAGCTGAAATATCTGCTGACCCAGCAGCAGAAGCAGGCGGTGCTGGCAGCCATGGAGCCGTATATGCAGCTGGATCAATATGGCAGAACGGTGATCCGCAATCTGTATTATGACACGCCCACCTACTTGCTGATCCGCCGTTCCATAGAAAAGCCTGCCTATAAAGAAAAGTTGCGGATTCGCAGCTATGCCCAGGTGGACGGGGATGGCACTGTGTTTGTGGAGCTGAAGAAAAAGTACCGGGATGTGGTGTATAAACGCAGGTTAGCACTGCCCAATCAAAAGGCCATGGCATGGCTGGCAGGGGAAACACCATGCCATGGCGGGCAAATTGCCAAAGAAATCGATTATTTCCAGAAGTTTTACGGCGCTTTGCGCCCGGCTGTTTTCCTCAGCTATGAGCGGGAGGCCTTTTATGCCCGGGATGGGTCGGATTTTCGCATCACCTTTGACGATGCCATCTTATGCCGCCAGGAGGCGCTGAGTCTCACCGCAGAGGCCTACGGTACGCCCATTTTGCCCCCGGGAAAGGTGCTTATGGAGATCAAATGCAGCGGGGGCATTCCTTTATGGCTGACGGCCGTTTTATCCCGGGAAAAGATCTACAAAACTTCCTTTTCCAAATACGGCACGGCCTATAAAACTCTGATTTTTCCCAAAACCAACCACAAGGAGGTAAATATACATGCTTGAAAATCTGTTTAAAGGCATATTCGATTCGGATGTGACCGCGGTGATCTCGGTCACAGACTTTTTGCTTTGCCTGGGCTGCTCGTTGGTGCTGGGGCTGGTGATGGCCTTCGCCTATATGCACCGCACCCGCTATACCAAAAGCTTCGTGGTAACCCTGGCATTGCTGCCTGCGGTGGTGTGCGTGGTGATCATGCTGGTCAACGGCAATGTGGGTACGGGTGTGGCGGTGGCAGGCGCATTCAGCCTGGTGCGGTTTCGCTCCGTTCCCGGTACGGCAAAGGAAATTTGCACCCTGTTTTTAGCCATGGGCGCAGGTTTGATCGCCGGCATGGGCTATTTAGGCTTTGCGGTGCTGTTCACGCTGATTTTGTGCGGGGTGTTTGTGCTGTATAACCGGCTGGATTTTGGAGCGAAAAAGAATGATGCCACCTTCAAGACCCTGACCATCACCATCCCGGAGGATCTGAATTATGCCAATATTTTTGAGGATGTGTTTGAGGAGTTTACCCGTTGCCATGAGCTGGTTCGGGTGAAGACCACTAACATGGGCAGCATGTTTAAGCTGACCTACCAGGTGACCCTCCGGGATGCAGCCCGGGAAAAGGAAATGATCGATCAGCTTCGCTGCAGAAACGGGAATCTGGAAATTGCCGTATCTCAGCAGGAAACCCCAGGGGGCGAATTGTAAATGCAAAGAAAACTATCTGTTTTGGTAATGCTGGTACTGCTGCTGAGTCTGTTGTGCGGCTGCCAGCCCAAGGAAGTAATTTCGCAAGATGTTCCGGCAACTGCCAACCCGGTGGAGGTGGATTTTTCCAAGACCGACGGAGATATGTTCACAGACCGGGACGGCAGAACGGAGTATGACGCTGCCGCTGCGGTGAAAATTGACCTGCAGGGCAGCACCGCCACTGCCAGCGCAAGCGGTGTGCAGATTTCCGGCTCCACGGTCACCATCACCCAGGAGGCCACCTATCTGATCTCCGGCAGCCTGGAGGGGATGCTGGTGGTGGATGCGCCGGATACTGCCAAGCTGCAGCTGGTGCTGGATGGGGCGCAGATCGCCAGTTCCACCTCTGCGGCTCTGTATATCCGGCAGGCGGATAAGGTGTTTGTAACCTTGGCAGAGGGCTCAAAAAATGCCCTTACCAACGGCGGCAGCTTTACGGCGGTGGATGAAAATACTATTGACGCTGCGCTGTTTTCCAAGCAGGATCTGACCCTTAACGGCCTGGGCTCGCTGACGGTAACCTCCCCAGCGGGGCATGGCATTGTATGCAAGGATGATCTGGTGATCACCGGCGGCAGCTATACGGTCCAAGCCGCATCCCACGGCCTGGACGCCAACGACAGTGTGCGCATTACCCAGGCAGACTTGACCATTGATGCGGGCAAGGATGCCATCCACGGGGAAAACGCCGACGATGCCGCCCTGGGGTATGTATATATTTCCGGCGGCAGCATCACCGCGGAGGCAGAGGGCGACGGCATCTCTGCCGGGGCATATCTGCAAATTGCGGACGGCAAGCTGGACCTGCTCACCGGAGGGGGCAGCGAAAACGGCAGTATGTCCCAAAGCGACTATTTTGGAGGCTTTATGGGCGGCAGACCCGGGGGTATGCGCCCCAATGATACCATGGGCAGCACCACGGAGGACGGCACCAGCATGAAGGGCTTGAAGGCGGGCAGCGACCTGCTGATCTCCGGGGGCAATATCACCGTCAATTCTGCGGACGATTCCGTGCATGCCAATGGCTCTGTGGTCATTAACGGCGGGGAATTTGCCCTGGCTTCCGGGGATGATGCCATTCATGCGGAGGATACATTGACTGTCACCGCAGGCAAAATCACCATTTCTGCCTCCTATGAGGGCCTGGAGGCACTGCATATTGATATGCAGGGGGGCGATATTCAGCTGGTTGCCCGAGATGACGGCTTGAACGCAGCCGGAGGCAATGACCAAAGCGGCTTCACCGGCGGCAGAGACGGCATGTTCGGCGGCGGTATGGGCGGCAGAGGGCCCGGCATGGGCGGTGGCCACGGTGGCTTTGGGGGTATGTCCTCCAATGGCAGCATCCAAATCTCCGGCGGTAAGCTGTATATCAACTCCTCCGGTGACGGCATCGATGCCAACGGCAGTTTGGAAATCTCCGGCGGAGAAACCGTGGTAGTGGGACCCACCCAGGGCGATACAGCCACCTTGGATTATGATACCAGCGCCATTATCACCGGCGGCAGCTTTATCGGCACTGGCGCAGCGGGTATGGCTCAGACCTTCAGTGATGCCACCCAGGGACTGATCTCTATCCGGGTGGGTAATCAAGTTGGGGGAACGCAGATCACCCTGAAGGATACAGCGGGAAATGTTTTGCTCTCCCACACACCGGAGCATGATTTTGCGGTGGTGATTCTGTCCTGCCCCCAAATGGAAAAGGGCGCAGACTATGCGCTGACCATCGGCAGCGAAACCACCACCTTTCAAGCCAATTGATAGCACCTGGCTTAAGCTTTCTTGCAATTAGGGCTCAGGTGTGGTATGCTATACAAAACGGAGGTGGGCTTATGGAATACGAAATGGTACGGGAAATCAAGAATCTTTGCCCCAACAATCAAATGCGGGATATTTTCTTTGACGAGGTGGAAACCGACGATCCGACGGAGTATGTACGGGCATTTCTTAAGGGCAAGGCTGTGGAGCTCTCCACAGAAACCGGACCCAACGGTGCAGTGACCGTCCACGCCACCTGCGACGGCCTGATCCAGCAATTCGTTTTCACGCCCCTATAACTTTTGCATTTTCGTAAAGACCAGTCCCTACAATACATCTTCAAAAAACTCAGAGGCGTTGCATCTGCAACGCCTCTGAGTGTTCCTATGTATCACGGTAAATATTCAACCGTGATGTTTTCATCCAATTCTCCGTCTCCATTGGAGTCGTAAAACAATTCAAAGTTTTCTTCATGCCAGGTTACTGTATATTTCCCGTCAGAAAAAGGCGTATAAAAATCGATCTCCGCTGTGTAGCGTTGCAGATTTTTCATGGTGAACGGAGAGGTTTTTTCATATATCTCTCCACCATAGGGCGAAAAGAAATAATTATCCTCTGCAATGACAATATGATGTGCCCCATCCTCTGATACCAGCTCCGCATAACCCATTGGAGAATAAGCAGAAACACAAAGCACCAAATAAGCAAAAACGACCAAAGCAATGAGTGCCAGAAACACAGTAGCCAAAACATTCAAAGGTTTATTGCGGATATTTTGAAACATAAATACAAGGATCGCAGAGGGCAGCAGCGTAACTGACAGCAGCAGAAACAAGATCCGGATATGTTCTATGGTAAAAAAAGACAAGCCGGTATATAAATTTGTTCCGCCCTTTACCACTTGATCCGCAAAAAATCCCAACACTAACAAAAGTGCAGCAGCCGCCGCAGAAATAATGGAATACAACGGAAAGACAATCTTTTTCATAGGTTTTCCCTCTTTTCTGTTTCAATCATAGTAAAAGGAATTTTGAATCAATAATTGCAAATGGTGTATTTCATGCCCTCCACGGCGGACAGGCGGCTGCGGATCTGCTCTGCAGTTCCTCCTTCAATGGTGGATTTATCCACTAAAAATGCCTGGTTTTTGCTTTGAAAAATAAAGAAATACCGGGAGGTCTCCAGCACCCGTATAAATGTGGTGTATGCCATTTCTCCGCTGGTCTCGATGCCCGCACCCCTGGCACTTGCCTTTATGCCATCGTCCATAAAAACATATACATTTTCAATACCTTGGGTCTTCCCCATGGCCTTATATCGAATCTTCGGCAAAAGAAAATATGTATAGAACTGCAGCAGAATAAACCCAATGCAAATGCCCATGAAGGCAAGCAACATAGGATTGCGAAGCCATAGCCATTCCAACCCAATCATCAGCAACATAATACCATAAACGACTGTCCAAAAAATGAATCGGTGTTTGGGATTCCATTTTCCGTAAAAGGACAAATGGGCCAGAGCTTTAGCGGACGCATAATCGAATTTACAGCTCGCTTTGATCTCCATGCAAATCCCTCCTTAAATTTACTACTTTTAATAGTACATTCTCATTGTAGCCGCTGGAAAAGCATTTGTCAATAGCGCAGCGCTACATCAGCTAAGCGTATGATATGTCCTTACAGGCACCGGCGTCCTCGACAATATGACTAAGTTAAGAAAACCCTGTCATTCTGAGGAGCCGTAGGTGACGAAGAATCTACGCATTGCGAATCATTGCAGCATACCCATTTTGATCAAATATCAGTTCGAGGTTTCTTAGATAGCAGATCCCGAAACCAAACATATACACCAAATGTCCAGCCAAGCATGGTAGGCATTTCATACTCATCCTGCACATCCACATTCCCGTCAACCACATTATACTTTTCCCACAAGTGGCCGCTCTGCTCATAGCACTTCTCTACCAAGTACACAAATTTTTTCATAATTCGCCAGGCATCTTCCATATATCCATACCGTAAAAGTCCGCCCACGACAATCATTTGCATCGGTGCCCAGCCATTGGGATATCCCCATTGGTAATTTCCCGGTGCGTCCGTCTTTTCACAGGTTACAATTCCATACTCTGCTTCAATTCGGCACAGTGACTCCCGCGCAATTTTTGCTTCCTCCTTTGTGGCCATGCCGCAATATAGCGGATAAAAGCAGGCTGCGCTGAAAATATCGTTTCTGTTTTGTTCGACGAAATTATAATCCATAAAAATTCCGTCCGCATTTTTTAAATATCGTCGACACCGCTCACCGCGCTTTTCAGCCAATTTTGACCACACGGCAGCCTCTTCCACGCTCCCCAGCTCCATAGCAAAATCATGCATATTTTCCTCAAACGCATACATCAGGCTATTTAGATCTGCAGGTGCAAATTGATAGGTTTTACCATTCATACGGGGGTTCATATCCCAACCACTCTCACCGGCAGAGACCAATGCCCGTGCAGCAATTTCATCCGGCACATCATAAAGCTGCCCCGTTCTGTCGCGAAATTGTTTTGCCTCTGCAACGATTTTTTGTGGTGTAAGCGGCATTGTATCATAGTATGTCAAACCAATAGGACTTGTTCGGCTGCTTTGCCAAAATCGATATTCCTTTTTCAAATCCGCATATGCGTCCGCCAGCCACACTTTATCCTTTGTGTTTTCATAATAATCCCGTATCATCATAGAAAGAAACGGAGGTTGAGAATTAAACAGAGCAAACGTTTGGTTAGCATTTGGAACAAATCCGTACTGACGGATCAGATAACGCATATTATCAATATCATTTTTAATTTGGTTCAAATCACTGCGTACCAGTAATCCCTTATGAATAAAATAAGTGTCCCAGTAGAACATCGCCCGAAAACCTGTATATGCACAGGGCATAATATACGGATAAGGCAGGCCGAGCAATTCACCGTCACTGTCCGGTGTATATGCTACACATTTGGGCAAATTTTCATTTATGTATTGCAAAATATCCATATTTGTCGCCTCCTGCTAATATTATACACATCTAAATATAAAAAACAAATGACAAAGTACCTTTTCGAATAGGAAAATCTAAGATTGCAGTAAAAACCAACAAGGGGCGGCAAAAAATAAAGGACTACTTCAGTAGTCCTTTATTTTTAGAATCGACATACAAAATAAAATCGGTCAGAGAACCTGGGCGTCGTTTATCATATTATTCAGCCGCAGCAATGTAAGTCTTCTTCGCATATACGGTGAAAACTTAACACAGTCACCGAACAGTTTTTGATTCTTTTTGATATCTTCCACTGTTATTTTACATCCTGCTTTCTCCATAGCAGCTTTACATTCGCTATAGGAGGGAACGCCTTTTATGGCTTTTACAATCTCACTCCAGAATTCCTGAATTTTTTCAGGCTCTACAGCATCTATAATATTATCCGGATGATTCACTTTTTTGATCTCATCCTGTAATGGACCGTAAAAATCGTAAATCTCATCCCAATCTACACGCTCATACTGTGCCGTTACAGAGGGTAATTCTGCCAATGCATTATAATATTTGAGCAGTTCTAAGGTACATACCCCCACATCATCACCGTGAAGATTTGGGATAATATTATCCTGCAATTCGATGCATTCCATGAGATGGGCTATTATATGTTCTGCTCCGCTTGCGGGACGGGAGTTTTGCATAAAACTCATTCCAATACCCGTTTTTAACAAAGCCTCAAATATTTTCCCAGCCGTATACTCGTCATTAAGGGTAACCTTGTCCGCCATACTCATTAATTCATCAACAGCATTACGAGTAAGCTGTGCCACTTTTTCGCAGTATACTTCTCCTGTTAACAGATGAGATATTTCCCAATCCACAAGGCCTATATATTTTGCTACCATATCGCCAAACCCAGCGGATTTGAGCTCTTTGGGGGCACTGGCTAAAATTTTAGTATCCCCGATGATCACCTCGGGACTCTTTGCCGGGTAACTCGACTTAAATCCATTGGCAACAATAGGAGAGCTATATGATGCAAAACCATCCATGGATGGTGCGGTTGCGAAAATACAAAGCTTTTTATTGCATCTTGCTGCGGCCAATCTGCACGGATCATTAACAGAACCCGTGCCTACCGACAAAACACCAATATCCTGATTGGAAATAAGCTTTTCGATTTCTTCCACATGTTCCATTTTTGCCACACGCAGATCATCGTAAATCTGAAAGGACACTTCAAAACCTTTCAAGCTTTCTATTATACCGTCTGACGCCTTTAATGTATTTTTATCTGCAACCAACAAAAGCTTCGTTGGAAAATTATTATTTCTTAATATGTTTCCAACATTGTGAACTAATCCCGATGCTATTTGAATATCTTGGATTGCAGTTTCATGATGAAGTCCGCAGCTGCAATCTCCGGATATGGAATGGATAATTTCTAATATTTTCGACATTTTATTCAATCCTTATGGCTAATTTTTTTCTAATTGTCACTCTAAATTTATTATAGCATAAACGGAGGAAAACAACAAGCACTTTTAGGAAGTATTGACTTTGCTGATATGTGACTGACATAAAAATTACTTTCTGTAAAATAAGAAAAATGAATAACCGTCCATCTGACTGTTGTAGCTCCCGATATTTTCTGCGGCGTTCAAAGCCGCCTTGAAAATATCAACCGCGGCCACTCGCCTGGGTCGCTCCTCATGCCGCCGACAGCGCTCCTCTCGCTCCTAACCTCCTTCGCTACGCTCAGCGGGTAAGACGATAGAATGATGCTATGCACATCTTTAGCGCAAGTGCGCCAAAAAGGCCAAAAAAACACCATCCATCTGGATGGTGTTTTTGGGGGAGTTTTGAACTTAATGACACGAATAAAATGTGCCTGAAAACCGAAGATTTTTTAATATTTACAAACAATATACTTATTCATTGCGAAAGCAGATAATTTATTTCTGATTTCTTCGACAGTTCCGCCTTCAATAGTATTTTTA
>JAZNSR010000005.1:0-41104 GCA_045591335.1 Faecousia sp. | reverse complement strand
GGATCTTGTCGGAGACCACCTCGGTGGGGTGGTAATGACCGTTGTCCATGAGGGGAATGCACTTGCCGGGATTCTGGGCGGCATAAGACAGTGTGAACTCCGCAGAGCCCACAGTGTAGGCTTCCACGCCGATGCCGAATACCTTACTTTCCACGCAGGGCTTGACCATGTTGAAATCAAAGGGCTCGGAAAGGATCTCGTCAATGGATTCCTTATAGCGCACCCGGGGACCCATGCGGTCAGCGGGGATGTCCTTAAAGCCGTCGCCGGTCCAGATGTTCATGATGCAGGGCTGGCCCAGCTGCTCTGCCAGATATTGAGAGATACGGATGCAGGCCTTGCCGTGGTCGATCCAGAATCTCCGGGTCTCGTCGTTGGGGCTGGAAAGGGTCAGCGGGTCACATTTGGGGTGTGAGAAGAAGGTGGGGTTAAAGTCGCAGCCCAAGCCGCGCTCCTTGCAGAAATCCACCCATTTTTGGAAATGCTTGGGCTCCAGCTGATCCCGGTCTGCCCACTCGCCGTCTTCAAAAATAGCATAGCTGGCGTGCAGATTCATTTTCTTAGTGCCGGGGCAAAGCTGCATAACCATGTCCAGGTCGTCCATGAGCTCCTGGGGGGTTCTGGCTCTGCCGGGGTAGTTGCCGGTGGTTTGAATGCCGCCGGTCAGGGGCTTGTTGGGGTCGGTGTCAAAGCCGCGTACATCGTCACCCTGCCAGCAGTGCAGGGCCACGGGTACATGCTGCAGCTTTTCCATAGCGGCATCGGTATCGATGCCCAGTGCGGCGTATTTTGCTTTTGCGTCCAAATAACTCATTGTGCTGCCTCCATTTGAATTTTTAGATTGCCCAGTGCAGTGGCCTCAATGGGCAAGGCAATGATCTGCTTGCCGGTGGCATCCTGGGTCAGTTCGTTTAAGAATGTGTTTTTTGCGCCGCCGCCTACGATATAAAGCTTGTCGTAGGTGCAGCCGGTGTTGGCCTCCAGCTCTTCCAGCGCCTGTTTGTAGCTCAAAGCCAGGCTGCGGTAGGCGCAGCGGAAATAATCACCGATTTGAGCAAGTGCGTTGCCGGTGGTCTCGTCAAAGGCGGTTTTCATGCTCTTGGGGGAAAGGAATTGAGGTGCATTGGCGTCTACGACCACATCGCAGGTGCTCTCCCGGGCCATTTGGACGATTTGGGGAAACTTGGTGTCCGGGCACAGCTCCCGCTGCAGCTCGTTGACCAGCCACATGCCCATAATATTTTTTTGATAACGGTTATAGCCCACGCCGCCTTCGTTGGAATAGTTGGCCTTTTGGCTGGCAGCGTCTGTAATGGGCTTGGGGGTTTTCACGCCCAGCAGGGACCAGGTGCCGGAGGAGATGTAGGGGTGGTTGCCTTCCATGGGGATGCCCTCCACCGCAGAGCCGGTGTCGTGGGTGGCGCACAGCACCACATTGCAATTGCCACCCACCTGGGCTTGCAGCTCCGGAAGCAGCTGACCCAAAACAGTGCCTGGCTGCAACGGGGTGGGGAACAGCTTGCTGGGGTAGCCCAGCTTTTCCAGCAGCACTTGGTCGAAATCGCCGGTTTGGGCGTGGATCAGGCCGGTGGTGGTGGCGTGGGTATACTCCAATGCGGCAACACCGCAAAGGCGGTACAGTAAGTACTGCGGCAGCAGAAGCAGGGTGTCTGCCTGCTGCAATCTGCCCTGCTCCAGCTCGTCGTAAAGCTGATAAACAGTGGTAAAGGGCTGGAATTGGCAGCCGGTGCGGTCATACAGCTCAGAGAAGGGCACCAGCTCGTGGACCTTGGGAATCACGGCATCGGTCCGGTGGTCCCGGTAAGCGTATACGGGCAGCATTTCCTTGCCGTCCTTCAGCAGCACAAAGTCCACACCCCAGGTGTCGATGGAAAGACTTTCGATCACCGGATATTGCGCAAAAGCCTTGCCGATGCCGCAGATCACATGCTGCACCAGGGCTTCTGTGTCCCAAATCAAATGTCCGTCCTGCTCTTTTACGCCGTTGGGGAAGCGGTAGACCTCATCTGTGAGGATCTGCCCGTTTTCCTGCCAACCGACAATATGCCGGCCGGAGGAAGCGCAAATGTCAATGGCCAAAAAGTATTTCAAGTTGATCCCTCCAATATATGATTTTCTGGGCGGAAATTCTGCCTGCATAGGCGAAATTTCTGCGCATACGGATTCATGCTATCATCATACCATGAAAAATGGCTGCTGGGGAGTTCTTGTATTGCTCAAAAAAGTTTCCTGTGTTGCAGACGGTAGCTGCGGGGGGAAATGCCGAAATGTTCCCGAAAGAGTTGGTGAAAATATCCCAGATTTTCATAGCCCACCGCATGGGCAATTCGGTCCACATTCCGGTCGGTGGTTTTCAGCAAAAATGCAGCCTGGGCCAGCCGCTTGTCTTGCACCAGTTGGGTGAAGTTTTTGCCGGTTTTGCGCTTGATCTCCCGGGAAAGCCAGCATTTGTCATAATGCAAAAGGGCAGCGGCCTCTGCCAGGCTGCCGCTGATGTAATGGTTTTCCACATAGGAAAGGGCCTGCACCGTGGCGGCCTCCTGGGGTTCTACCAACATTTGGGTGTTGGCCATCAGCTGCAAAAACAGCAGCGACATGGTCATTTGATTCATTTTCCGTTTGTTGGGGTAATCCTCCAGCAGATTCCATAACAGATTCTCAATGAGATTCTGAATGGGCTTGATGCCGGAAACAGCGAAATGCAAATAGCCCGTATCGGATTGCTCACCGCACAGGCAGTCCACCAAAAACCGCCGGAGAGGGGTTTCCTCTTCCCCGATATCCTGCAAAGAGGCGGTGAAGAAATCCGGCAAAACGATGAGATTTACCGCCACATCTCCCTGCCCGGCCTTTTGGATCTCGTGGGTGGCGCTTTGACGCATGAACAGAAGGTCGCCTGCTTCCAGACAGATGGTTTTTCCGTTGACGATGTGGATGGTGCTTCCGGCGCACATATACACCACCTCCACATAGTCGTGCGTATGCTCCGGGAAGTGGATAAAGCGGGTGTGGGGGCGCAGGGTAATAAGCTTTCCAGCGGACAGCAGCTTGCGGCTGTTGATCTCATTGCTTTGGCCCTGCATATACAGATCCCGGTCAATGCTGGTGCGTCCGTCCAAAATCGATTGTTCTTCCGGGGTGATGGCACTGAGCTTTTCCAGTAATATTGGGTCCATTTGCCCACATCCTTTTGTCTATAAAGTTTCTTTTCTTGCATTATAGCACAGCCGGAAACAAATGTAAATTGTATTTCAATATAGTATTCACGGATTATTGACACGGTTTATTTTTCACAAATGCTTGCGTATGCCGGAAAATAATGTTATAATGTGCGTAACTATGTATGCAAGGAGCCGTTATGGGAGAACCGCAATACCGTCTTGAGGGCATTGTTCATACCCGCAACCAGGGCATGGAGGATTTTGAAGGCCCGCTGGATGTCATTTTTCTGCTGTTAAGTAAAAATAAAATAGAGATACAGGATGTTTCCATCACTGCCATCCTGGAGCAGTATCTGGCATATCTGGAAGAGATGAAGCGGCTGGATATGGAGATCGCCAGCGAATTTATCACCATGGCCTCCCACTTGATGCTTATTAAGACCAAGATGCTCCTTTCCGCGGCGGAGGCCGCAGAGGCAGAAAGTGAGCTGGATCTACTGCGCCAGTCTTTGATCGAGCGGCAGCGTAAGGAAGCCATGGAGCAAATGCGCATTGCCATTGCCGGGCTGGAGCCACGCAATGATATTGGCCGCTGCCTGTTTGTGAAAGCGCCGGAGCCTTTGCGCAAGGATCAAACCTACCGTTACCGTCATGAGCCGGAGGATATGCTCCGGGCCCTGGAAGAGATTTCTGAACGCAATCAACGCCGCTTGCCCCCGCCCACTGTGAATTTTAAGGGCATTGTGGGCAAAGAGCCTTATCCCGTCAGCCGCAAGGCCAAGGAGGTCCTGAGGACGCTGATTCTGCGGGGTATGGACCGGTTGAAAAATTTATTCCGTGGAAATAAGTCCAGAACGGAAATAGTTGCCACATTTTTGGCAATACTGGATTTGTGTAAGACGAATTCCGTGCTGCTGGAAGATGATAACTCCGGTGAGAATCCCAATGTTCGTCTGATCAAAGAGCCGGAAACCATAGGGGAGGAGATGACTTAATATGGAACAATCAGAATTGCAGAGGGCCATGGAAGCCATCTTGTTTGCTGCCGGTGAGCCGGTGGAGATCTCCCGGCTTGCTATGGTTTTGGAGGCGGATGAAAAGGATATTATGCAGGCTGCCGATGCATTGGCAGACGAGCTTTCCTTTAACCGCAGAGGTATCCGCATTATTCGATTGGAAAAGCAGTATCAGATGGTATCCTCCGGTGAAATGGCGGATTATATCACCAAAGCTTTGGAAACCAGAAAGCCTCCCAAGCTTTCCGCTTCCCAGCTGGAAGCTCTGACCATTATTGCCTATTATCAGCCTGCCACCAAGGCCATGGTGGAGCAGATCCGCGGCGTGGACAGCTCCTATTCCATTGGTGCGCTGCTCAATAAAAAGCTGATCGAGGATGCCGGACGGTTGAATGTTCCCGGCCGCCCCATTCAGTACCGCACCACTCCGGATTTTTTGCGTACCTTTGGCCTGAATTCCTTGGAGGAGCTGCCGGAGATCGATAAGGTGGAGCTGGGTGAGCCCATTTTGCCCGATGAGCCTGCGGAGGAACGCACGGAGCTGGAAGGCCAGATGGAAATGGAAGTGGAAACACCCCGGGAAGACCAGACGGAAATAAAGGAGGAAGCCTGATGATCGGATGGCTGATCGCTTTAGGGGTATTGCTCCTGCTGGCGATTTTGCCCATAGGTGTCAGCGCCGTATACAATGCGGAGGGTCCGCTGGTACGGGTGATCCTTGGTCCGGTCCGGTGGACGGTATACCCCGAGAAGAAAAAACAGAAAAAGCCAAAAGAAAAGAGAAGGGCGAAGAAGGTCACAAAGCCTGCAGTACGGAAAGAGCCGGAGGAAACCGGCGGCAGCTGGACGGATTTTCTGCCTCTTATCAAAACCGCCCTGTCGTTTTTAAATGGCATACGCAGAAAGCTGCGGGTCAAGCGGCTGGAAATGAAGCTGACGCTGGCAGGGGGGGATCCCTGCGATCTGGCTCTCAACTATGGCCGGGCCTGGGCAGCGGTGGGCAATCTGATGCCTCTTTTGGAACAGGTTCTGGTGATCAAAAAAAGAAATGTGGAAGTGCAGTGCGATTTTGAAGCGGCCTCCACGGTGGTCTATGCCAGATTGGATGTGACCATTACTCTTGGCAGATTTTTGGCGCTGTTGGTGCGTTATGGCATTCGGGCGCTGAAGCAATATATTGAATTGAAAAATCAAAGAAAAGGCGGTGCAAACACATGAGCCAAAATCTTCCCAATATGCTGGATAATACCATCAAGCGTGTCCGTGAAATGGTCAGTGCAAACACGGTGGTGGGTGACGCGATCTCCACTCCCGACGGCGTGACCATTATTCCCATTTCTCAGATCTCCGTAGGCCTTGCCGGCGGCGGCTCTGACTTCGTTTCCAAGAATGTGAATCACCAGGAAAATCCCTTCGGTGGCGGTGCAGGTGCCGGCATGAAGGTGACCCCTGTGGCGTTTTTGGTGATCAAGGAGGGCATTGTGCGGGTGCTGCCCGTGGCTGCTCCTGCCAACACCACCACAGACCGTCTGGTGGAAATGATTCCCGACACCTTGGATAAGATCGTGAAATTCATTGAGGACCGTTTGGAGAAAAAAGACGCATAATATTTGATCCTCCGGTAATCCTATTGCCGGGTGATGAATATGAAACGATTTTTTGCCGGGATGGCAGCTGCATTGCTGGCTGCCGTCCTGTTTTTTCCTTGCAGGGTCCAGGCACTCAGTGCTCAAAGCGCGATTTTGCTGGATGCCCAAACTGGGCGGGTGCTGCTGGAGCGCAATGCGGACAAGCGCAGTCTCATTGCCAGCACCACCAAAATCATGACGGCTTTGGTGGTCTGCGAGCAATGTAATGTGCTGGACAGGGTGCGGATTCCCAAGGAGGCTGTGGGGATCGAAGGCTCTTCCATGTATTTGCAGGAAGGGGAGATTCTTACCGTCCAGGAGCTGCTTTACGGGCTTATGCTGCGCAGCGGCAACGATGCAGCCACGGCTTTGGCTATTTATTGCGGCGGCACGGTGGAGGGCTTTGCCCAGCTGATGAACGATAAAGCCCATCGGCTGCAGCTGCGGGATACCCATTTTGAAAATCCCCACGGGCTGGACAGCCCCGGCCATTATTCCACCGCCAGGGATCTGGGAGTGCTGACGGCTTATGCCATGAAGAATCCGATTTTTGCAAAGACGGTCTCCACCAAGTCGGTGACCATTGGAGACCGGGTGCTGCAAAACCACAATAAGCTGTTGTGGCAGCTGGATGGCGCGGACGGAGTAAAGACCGGCTATACCAAAGCTGCCGGGCGGATCCTGGTTTCCAGCGCCACCCGCCAGGGCCGCAGATTGGTGGCGGTGACCTTGAATGCGCCCAACGATTGGGCGGATCATAAGGCCATGATGGAGATGGGGTTCCGGGATTACCAGGTGCAGACCTTGATTCTGAAGGGGCAGCAGCTGGGCACGGCGGAGATCGCCGGAGGAGCGGCAAAGACCGTTCCGCTGCTGGCGGATGGGGATTTTTCCTATGCCATGGCAAGAGGGGAAAAGGTGGATGTGATTTTGCCGGAGCCGGGGTTTGCCTATGCGCCGGTGGACCGGAATCAGGAGGCTGGCTTTGCCCATATTTTGGTGGATGGCTGTCCCGTGGGCAAGGTGCCGCTGGTATACGGTGCTTGCGTGGAGCAGCAGGTGACTCCCAAAACCTCAGTTTGGGATAAAATTTTCAGAAAGGATCGGTGAATATGGAGCGGATTCAAAAGATCATTGCCGCCAGAGGGATATGTTCCCGGCGGGCAGCGGAAGAATGGATCCAGGCAGGCCGGGTTACCTGCAATGGTAAGGTTTGCGTTTTGGGCGACACAGCGGATGCCCACCGGGATGTGATCCTGGTGGACGGCAAGCCCTTGCCGGCTGTCCAAAAGCAGGTGTATTTGATGCTCCATAAGCCCAGGGGCTTTGTCACCACCCTTTCTGATGAAAAGGGCAGAAAAAATGCCGCTCAATTGGTGGCGGAATGCGGGCAGCGGGTGTATCCGGTGGGTAGATTGGATATGGATTCTGAGGGGCTGCTGCTGTTTACCAATGACGGAGAATTTGCCAATATGCTCATGCACCCCAAGCACCAGGTGGACAAGGTTTACCGGGTGCAGGTGATTGGCTTTACGGACCAGGGTCTGGAAAAGCTGAAGCAGCCGGTGGTGCTGGATGGCTACCGTATCCGTCCGCCCCAGGTGGTTTTGGAAAGCCGGGCCGGAGAAAAAGCTACCTTGCAGATCACTATTCATGAGGGCCGTAACCGCCAGGTGCGCAGAATGTGCGCCGTGGCGGGTATGCAGGTCAGACGCTTGGTGCGCATTGCGGAAGGGCCGTTGCTGCTGGGGGATCTGCCCCTGGGAAAGTGGCGGCATCTGACGGAGGCGGAGCTGCAGCAATTAAAACTGGAACATACCTGATTTTGCAAATATTCTTGCAAAGTTAGTGCAATATGATATAATCCTTGCATAAGGAGGTGCCTTATGACAGACGATATTCTTTCGATTTTACAAGCGAAGCTACATACCTTTTCCAAAGGACAGCGGGCCATTGCCAGCTTTATTTTGGATTCTTACGATAAGGCCGCGTTTATGACTGCCGGCAAGCTGGCGAAGATCGTCAATGTTTCAGAATCCACCGTGGTGCGTTTTGCGGTGGAGCTGGGGTATGACGGTTTTCCCAGTATGCAAAAGGCCATGCAGGAAATGGTGTTAAACCGGCTTACCTCTGTGCAGCGGATCGAGGTTGCCAATGACCGGATCGGCGACCAGGATGTGGTGTCCACGGTGCTGCAATCGGATATGGAAAAGCTGCGCAAGACCTCCGACAGCCTGGACCGGAACGCCTTCCAGGCGGCGGTGAAGACCCTTTTGCAGGCCAGAAGAATTTATTTGCTGGGCGTGCGCTCTGCGGCTGCCCTTGCCAACTTTATGGGCTATTATTTGAACTATATGTTTGATAATGTCCATGTGATCACCACCTCCGGCACCGGGGAAATGTTTGAAAAGCTGGCAGGCGTGGGCCCCGGAGATGCGGTGGTGGCCTTTAGCTTCCCCCGGTATTCCACGGCTACTTTAAAGGGCGCGCAGTTTTGCCACAGTGTGGGCGCAAGGGTGATCGGCATTACCAACAGTCCCCTTTCTCCTCTGGCAGAATCCTGCGACCAGGTGCTGGTTGCCAAAAGCGATATGGTTTCCCTGGTGGATTCCTTAACTGCGCCTTTGAGCGTGGTCAATGCGCTGATCGTGGCGCTGGCTGCCCAAAGGGAAGATAGCCTTTCCAAAACCTTTGATACTTTGGAGCGGGTTTGGGAAGAATATAATGTTTATGAAAAACGGATCGAACGGCTATGAGATATGACTGTGTTGTGATCGGCGGTGGGCCTGCGGGTATGTTTGCGGCCATTACCGCAGCCAATAAGGGCGAAAAGGTGCTGTTGCTGGAAGCCAATGACCGGCTGGGCAAAAAGCTTTTGATCACCGGCAAGGGCCGTTGCAATGTGACCAACCACTGCGCCCCGGAAGAGGTGCTGCGCAATGTGCCCCGCAACTGCAGATTTCTTTACAGTGCCATGGATGCCTTTCCGCCCTCTGCCATTATGGAATTTTTGGAGCAAAACGGCTGCCCGCTGAAGGTGGAGCGGGGCAACCGGGTGTTCCCGGTGTCCGATAAATCCGCATCGGTGTTGGACAGTTTAAAAAACGCTCTGCGCCGCAGCGGTGTGACGGTGAAAACCGCCCGGGTGCGGGAGCTTTTGACCCGGGAGGGCAGCGTTTGCGGCGTACGCACTGCCCAGGAGGAAATAGAAGCCAGCCGGGTGATTTTAGCAACGGGCGGCGTGTCCTATCCCGCCACCGGATCCACCGGTGACGGTTATGCCATGGCAAAAGCTTTGGGACATACGGTGATTGAGCCCCAGGGCTCTTTGGTGCCGCTGGAAACCGCGGGGGATACCTGTGCTCAAATGCAGGGGCTGAGCCTGCGGAATGTGGCGGTGAAGCTGCTGGATGCCAAGGGTAAGGTGCTGTATCAGGACTTTGGGGAGCTGCTGTTCACCCATTTTGGGGTGTCCGGGCCTACTGTGCTCAGCGCCAGCGCCCATTTAAAGGGCGAAAACTGCAAGCTGCTCATCGATTTAAAGCCTGCGTTGGATGCAGCTAAGCTCAATGACCGGATCTTGCGTGATTTGGAGGCCTACCGCAACCGTTCTATGGAAAACGCTTTGACAGATCTTTTGCCCCGGTCCATGATCCCGGTGGTGCTGCAGCTTTTGGAGATCGACCCTGCCATGCAGGCCAATTCTTTGCGCAGGGAGCAAAGGCGGGCTATGGTGGAGCTATTAAAGGCTTTCCCGGTGGATATCACCGGCAAACGCCCGGTGGCAGAGGCGATCATTACCGCCGGCGGCATCAAAACCGGGGAGATCAATCCCAAAACTATGGAATCTAAGCTGGTGCCCGGATTGTACTTCGCCGGGGAGATCATTGATTGCGATGCCTATACCGGAGGCTTTAATTTGCAGATCGCTTGGGCCACCGCTTACGCGGCGGGCATGGGCTGAAAAGGCATTGACAAATTGCCTTAGTTATACTAAAATACATTGCGATAGAAATCTCAATCAGGAGGAAATCTTATGTACGAGAAATTAGCCGCCTATGCTGCCAAGCAGCTGGATCTGGACCCTTCCGAAATCACTCCCGAAAGCACCTTTGAGAGCCTGGGCATCGATTCTTTGGACATCGTTGAGATGATCATGGACCTGGAGACTGAGCTGGGTGTTGAGTTGGAGATGGAGGATCAGAAGATCTCTACTTTCCAGGAACTGGCCGATTTTATCGAATCCAAGATCGCATAATTTAAGAATAATCTTGTTAGAGCTGACCGGCTTATAACAAGGTCGCACTAGTCGGGGAGATAGCGGTGCCCTGTTGCCTGCAATCCGCTACAGCAGGGATGAATTCCCACACCCGGGCAAGTAAAGTGCCGTCCGGCCCGTGTAAGCGGTGTTGACGAAACGGTCTTGCGCAACGGGATCCCGTGAACCATGTCAGGTGGGGAACCAAGCAGCATTAAGCGGATCTTCCCGTGTGCCGCGAGGCTGCCGTTTCTGAGCTGGCTGCATGGAAACCGGGTATTTTGCTTGTTCAAATGTGGGTGTGCGATCTTGTTATAAGCCGGAAGCCTTTTTAAATGGAAAATTGAAAATGGAAAATTGAAAATGAGTGATGGGCAGCGTGCGATTCAAGAAAAAAGCTTTGCTTTTTCTCTTCGGGTTGTTAAACTTTGTAAATATCTCAGGCAAAAGAAAACTGAATATATCTTAGTAAATCAGCTTCTTCGATCAGGAACCAGTATTGGGGCTAATGTTGCAGAAGCGGAACAAGCGCAATCAAAACCAGATTTTATTTCTAAAATGAGTATTGCACTTAAAGAAACAACAGAAACGAAGTATTGGCTGAAGCTGTTGTGCAGTGCGGAATATTTGTCTGAATTTGAGTATCAATCCATAATGAAGGATTGCGTGGAAATAGAGAAATTATTGGTGTCGATTGTAAGGGCATCAAAATAATTTTCCATTTTCCATTTTCAATTTTCAATTATGTTGGGGGTGAGTGTATGTATCAGGCACTATATCGTAAATATCGGCCGCAGACCTTTGACGATGTGGTAGGTCAGGATGCGGTGACGCAGACCATCAAGACCCAGCTGCAAAGCGGCAAGCTGAGCCATGCATATTTGTTCACCGGCTCCCGGGGAACGGGCAAGACCAGCAGCGCCAAGATCCTGGCAAAGGCAGTCAACTGTGAAAATCCCCAGGATGGCAACCCCTGCAACTGCTGCCAGGCTTGCCTTTCCATTGACGCAGGCTCCTGCATGGATGTTTTGGAGATCGACGCAGCCTCCAACAATGGCGTGGACAATGTCCGTGACCTGCGGGATGATGCGGTGTATACGCCCTCCCAGGTGAAAAAGCGTGTGTATATCATCGATGAGGTCCACATGCTCTCTCTTTCCGCCTTCAATGCGCTGCTGAAGATCATTGAAGAACCTCCGGAGCATCTGCTGTTTATTTTGGCCACCACGGAGCTGCATAAAGTCCCGGCAACCATCCTTTCCCGCTGCCAGCGGTTTTCTTTCCGCCGGATCAGGCAGGAGGATATTGCTGCCCGGCTGCAGTATGTGGCGTATCAAGAAAATATAGATTTGGACGATTCTGCCGCAAGAGTGCTGGCACGGCTGGCAGACGGCGGCATGCGTGACGGTTTGAGCCTTTTGGACCAGTGCGCTTCCGCAACCACCGGTGAGCTGAGCGCTGAGCGGGTCTATGCCTGCCTGGGCATTGCCGGTATTCAGGAGTGCGGCAAGCTGATGGCTTGCATTGCCAGGCAGGATGCCAACGGCGCGCTTTCCCTTTTGAACCGCTATTATGCCGAGGGCAAGGATATGGGCGCGTTGCTGGATGAAATGGCTTGCCTAACCCGGGATTTTATGATTATGCGCACTGCTCCCAAGGAAGGCATCAGTATGCTTTCCGGCGTGGCATCCGATGAAGAAGTCAAAAATCTGGCACAGCAGTTTTCCAATGGAGAACTGGTACGGATGCTGGGCCTCATTCAACAGACAGCTGCTGGCTTTACCAAGAGCAGCAGCCGCCGGATGGATGTGGAGCTTTGCCTGGTGAATCTGTGCAGACCGGAGCTTTCCTTTGATCCGGAGGCTATGAATGCCCGGATCACCCGCATGGAGGATCAGCTGCGGTCCGGCAGCATCACCGTTGCCGCACCTCAGGTGCAGGAGGAACGGCCGCCTATGCCCACCGATGCGGATGCACCCCCCGCACATCCGGCAGAGCCGGAAATGCCCGCCCAGCCGGTGGATGAAGCGCCCGTAGGCTTTTGGGCGGATATGGTGGAGCAGATGCGGGCCATTACAAGACCGCCGCTGTTTGGCTTTTTTGCAACGGGTCCCGAAGCTCCCATTCAAGGCGTATTGCAGGGAGATCGGCTGCTATTGGTATGCCGGGCCAGCCATGTTTTGGCTATGGTGAATAAGCCGGATATTTTGCAGACCATGTCTCAAAAGGCATCTGCTATGCTGGGCAGAAAAATCACTGTGCTGGCAACTGATAAGCTGACCAATGCTCCAAAAAACGAACAGATGGAGGCGCTGCTGGAATTCGGCAGAGCCCATTCCGATATTATCAGAATCAAATAAATTATCCAAAGGAGAACGATTATGGCAAAGGGTGGATTCCGGGGTATGCCCGGTGGTATGAACCAGGCTGCAATGATGCGCCAGGCGCAGAAAATGCAGCAGGATATGCTGCGTATGCAGGAAGAAATGGAAAATAAGACTTACAGCGCCAAGGCAGGCGGCGGTATGGTGACCGCAACTGTCAACGGAAAGCATGAGGTTGTGGCTTTGGAGATCAATCCCGAGGCAGTGGATCCGGATGATGTGGAAATGCTGCAGGATATGGTCATTGCTGCGGTCAATGAGGCTATGCGCGCTGCGGATACTGACGCTGCCAATAATATGTCCCGCTTGACCGGCGGCTTGAATCTGGGAGGACTGTTCTGATTATGCAGTACTTTCCCGCTGCGTTGCAGGAATTGGCAGATCAGTTTGGCAGATTGCCCGGCATTGGCGGCAAGACCGCCCAGCGGCTGGCATTTTATGTGCTGAGTTTGCCGGAGGCGGAGGCCCAGGCCTTTGCTGATGCCATCGTTCACGCCAAGGAAGCGGTACATACCTGCCCGGTATGTCAGAATTTGACCGATAAAGAAATATGCGGCATCTGTGATGATGATTTGCGGGATCGCGGGGTGATCTGCGTGGTTGCAGACCCCAAGGATGTGATCGCCATGGAGCGCAGCCGGGAGTATACCGGCGTGTACCATGTGCTGCACGGTGTGATCTCGCCCATGAACCATGTGACCCAGGAGGATATCCGGATCAAGGAGCTTTTGCACCGGGTAGCCCAGGGGGATGTGCGTGAGGTGATCATGGCCACCAATCCGGACACGGAGGGTGAGGCCACCGCCATGTATATTTCCCGCCTGCTTCGGCCCATGGAGGTGAAGGTGACCCGTCTGGCTTACGGTGTGCCCGTGGGCAGCCAGCTGGAATATGCCGATGAGATCACCTTGTCCCGGGCCTTGGAAGGCCGCCAGGAAATTTAATAATAACGGACGGTTTTACTCAAACAGCAAAACCGTCCGTTTTTTATTTGATATGTGTTCTGGCGGATGCCCGGTACTGAGAAGGTGTGAAGCCGGTTTTCTTTTTGAATATGGCCATAAAGGATAAGTCGTTGACATATCCGGACATACGGGCGATGGCAGAAACCGTATGATCGGTATTCACAAGCAGCTTCTTACTGCATTGGATCCGGCTTTCGGTGATATCATTTTTTATACTGCTGCCGAATAGATGTTTATATTTATGCTGCAGGTAGGAGGGGCTGATAGACAGGGATTTGCAGAGAATGCCGATATTCCAGTCATATTCCGGATTTGTGTAGATGTTGTTTCTTAAAATGGTAAGTTTTTCGGTTAATTGGGAGTAGACCTCCGGTTTTTTCGCAATATAGTCCGATAGCTTTAAAAACAGCAGGCGCAGAAGTAAGCCAGTGGATTCTTTGGCGTTTTGATTGGAGGAGCCCTGTTCTGTTGCCATGATTTTGATATAGCGGGACAGGGGATATACATCGGAATACTCCATGATCGTATTAAATTGGATCCCAATACGGTCTAAAAAAGCATAGTCTTCTTCGTCCAGATGAAACCGGACCCAATCGTTTACGAATTCCGCATTGTGTGCATAAAAATACTGGGGTGTATTCATGTGGAATAACACCACGCAATTGCCTTTGGTGTAATAAACCTGATCCTGCAATACGATCCGCGCTGGGGATCGTATGATCATCAATATATGTCCTGCTGTGCCCATGGGGCGTTCGGCAGTGTAACTGGCATCGTGGCGAAAGTCGTAGCCGCAATTGGAAATCCGCATAATTTCCTCCTATAAAAAGCAGAAAAGTTAAGTAAAAAACATTATAGAATATTGCGAAAGTTCTGTCAACTTTGTATACTATAAAAAGATGGGATTTTTAAACTTTATACTGGATTTTATCAATGCATAGGGAGGAAAAATATGGAACACAAAACAAACCGCTTTTTTGCGCTGCTGTTGATTCTGGCGATGGTGCTGCCTATGGCAGTTCCTTTTGCAGCTGTTGGTGCAGCAGAAACAGTGGCATTGGATCCTGTTACCGGTGTAATGAGTTGGGATTTTGCTGACGAATCTCAATTATCGGATTTCGTTTTATACCAGTCACGCACAAGCAGCTTTGCTGTAACAGATGGCATGTTAATGCCAAGTGGTTCTGACGGTGAAATGAAAGCCATGTTAAATGTCGATGTTCAGGATATCGAGTATTTGTCTGTAGATATTATTCCCGGAGATACAGTTGTGAACTCCGGCGTTTATGTGGGCGCTTCCAATGCGGGAAATGCCGATGGCCAGATCGACGCATTGGCAATTTTGGTGGAGTCTATGTGCTCCGGCTGGCCCGATGCGCCTAACCGTATCGATATTGTAAGCGGCAGCTTTGCGCCCTGGCAGGAGTATACCCGGGTGATTTCAGAAACCGGCAACGGCAATGCTCTTTACAAAAACGGTGTGAAAAAGCCTGTAAATCTGCGGCTGGATTTTGCGGCGGATCATATTATGATCACCTTGAGCCTGGTGGAAGATCCTTCCAAGTCTACTCAGACGGTATATTATTGCGATCCCGAGAAAATGCAGGGCCAGATTGGCCTGCGTGCTCAGTTTAGCGATGTGGGCTTTGATAATTTGGAAATCAAATTAGACAGAAAGCCGGCAAAGAGTCTGCAGCAGGGTCTTAGCTTCACCGGTGCGGATTCCTGCGTTGCCCAGACCAATGCGCCCATTGCACAGATCCCCAATACCATCGAAATGTGGGTCAAGCTGAATCCACGCATCAAGAGCGATACCCGGGAGTATCGTCAGCCTCTGATCAGCAGTGTCAATCCTGCCGGTTCTGCATCCTCCACAGCAGGCGACTTTGCATTGTTTACCAATGCAGCGGGCAATCTGTGGTGGTACGAGGTCACAGAAAAGTCCATTTCTGACACCACCAGCTCTGCAGAAAAGTATGAGATGAAGATGCTCAGTGCGAAAAACTACTGCAATGGTGAATGGATGCATGTGGCAATTACCCGCCAAGAGGGTAAGGTGCATTTGTATGTAAATGGTCAGTGGCTCTATACCATGGAAACTGCTGCTGTTGGCTATGCCGGACAGCCGCAGAATCCCATTACCTTGGGCTATTCCAGCATTGCAACACCCAAGGCTAGGAACAATCTGGACGGTACTATCGGTGATGTGCGCTTGTGGAGCACTACCAGAACCGCCGAGCAGATCTGTGCAGATATGTATCGGGAAATCGATGCGCAGCAGGATGGCCTGATGCATTACTGGAAGCTGGATGAACAGCAGGGCACTGTGTTCTATGACGCTGTATCCGATGGCATCAACGGCACCACTGTTCCCATGGTTTCCCTTGAAAAGGATGCCGGTCTGGAGCTTTCCGGTATCAACGAAGCCGTTGCTACTATGAATGCTCCCGTGGATCATATTCCTCAAGCACTGGAATTTTGGGTAAAGATTGACCCCAATACAGAAGCAGATCAGGAAACTCTGATTGCTGCTTACAGTGGTCAGACCCAGGCAAAGGCAAAATCCGGTGACTGGTATTTGGGTACTGCTGCTACAGGTGCATTGCGCTGGGTAGAAAAGAATGCCAATGGCCAGTCTGGACAGATGAACGGCAAGACCAATATCCGCACCGGTGAGTGGACGCATATTGCAGTAGTTCGCTATGAGGGCAATATTAAGTTTTACATCAACGGCGTAGAGGATACTGTCAGCAAGCATGCTGATGTAACAAAAATTACCTTGGATCAGTCCAAGACAAAATCCTCCACAAATCCTGTAATTGGTCACTGCGTATATAATACTGTCAGCTATACCAATTATCTGGACGGCGCAATCAAGGATATTCGCCTGTGGGATGCGGATAGAACCCAGGAACAGATCCAGGCAGATATGCATAAGACCCTCACCGGTCAGGAAACCGGTCTTATGCATTACTGGAAGCTGGATGAGACTAGCGGCAATGTGATTACCGATGCGGCAGGCGAAAATAACGGCAGCATTACCGGCACTACCACCGCATGGATTGGTCAGCCCGGTCTGCAGCTGCCCGGCGTTAATCAGCCGGTGGTCATGGCAGAAAAATCCGTAGGCGAGATCCCCAAGACTGTGGAGCTGTGGGTAAAGATCGACAGCGATTCCCAGGCAGGCATTCATTCTGTTATCAGTGCCTATAATGCCAAGACCCAGGTGGCAATCGCCGGTGATTGGGGGCTGGATATTAAGAGCAACAAGCTTCGTTGGGTGGATATGACCGGTAAGGGAAAATCCGGTCAGCTGACCGGCAGCACTGCGATTCCCAAGGGACAGTGGGTACATCTGGCGGTTACCAGAGAAGAAGGCAGTGTGAAATTCTATATCAACGGTCAGTTGGACCGTTCGGTTGCCTACAGTATGTTTGAACAGAGCACTGCATCCTATACTGCGCCTGTTTTTGGTTACAGTATTTTTGATACGGCTGCTCTTACGAACTATCTGGACGGCTCGATCCGGGATGTGCGCCTTTGGAATGTGACCCGCAGCGCAGAGGAAATTGCTGCCAACATGAACAGCACTTTGACCGGCAGCGAAGCAGGCCTTATGAACTATTGGAAGATGGACGAAAAGTCCGGCGTGGTTGCTGCTGACAGCGTTGCTTCCGGCATCGATGTAGCGCCCACGGTTTACTGGTCTACCCAGATTATTGAGCCTGCGGATGTGCCTCAATATACCAACGATGGCTTCAGCTTCCATGAAAGCAAGCTGTGGCAGACCACCAGCAAGATCAATGCTGCCATTAGTTCTGTCGAAGCTTGGGTCAAGGTTCCCGAGGCAACAGCGGACACCAGCCGTTTGACGGTGATCTCCGGTTATCCGGAATCCAGTTTCCACATGGATATTTACACCAAGGGTAGACCCCGCCTGTATTGCGTGAATGCTGATGGAACAGCGGTGTCCTATGTAGCCAATGTGGATCTTCGCACCAATGAATGGACCCATGTTGCGTGGGTATGCGATGCAAGCACCGGTGTGATCACCTGCTATGTGAACGGTGACGCGGTATATACCAATAATACCGTGGGCGCAAATGTTCAGGTGGGTACCTTGTATGTGGGCAGAGATGACCGGAACGGCTGGAAATATCCGTTCGTGGGCCAGGTTGCCGATATTCGTGTTTGGAATAAGGCTTTGACCGCGGCTGAGCTCAGCTACAGCATGAACACCACGGATATGAAGCAGGCGGAAGGTCTGCTGCTGGATCTGCCCTTGGATGAAGCAGATGACGCGAAAACCTTGTATGATGTGTCCGGAAATGAGAATCATGTGGAGGTTTGGGAGCGTGTTATCACCTGGCTGGATGTAGAAAAGCAGCCCTCTGATTATTCCATCGCAATCATTCCCGATCAGCAGATTCTGACCAACCATCATCCCGAGAAGCTGAATAATATGTATCAGTGGATCGCGGATCAAGTTGAGCCGGAGAATATGCAGGCTGTGATCACCGTGGGTGATATTACGGACGATAACAGTATTACCCATTGGGAACGGGCGAAGGAAGCCTATAACATCATTGACGGTAAAGTTCCCTTTATTCCTGTGCCCGGTAACCATGATTATCATTATGAGCTGACTTATCGTTGCCTGGACAATTATAATACATATTTCCCCATCAGCTTGATGGAAGACCAGGGAACAGAATGCGGCTTCTATACCCGGGATAAGGGTTTGGCGGATGATGTGGCGAATCACTGGCAGGCATTTGAAGTCCAGGGACATAAGTACATTGTGGTAGCCTTGGAGTTTGGCCCCCGGGATTCTGTATTGGCATGGGCAAACGATGTGATCGCTGCCCATCCGGACCACCAGGCAATTATTGTGACCCACGGCTATATCACCCATGACGGCACATGGCTCGACGGTACGGATGCCCATGTTCCTTCCAGCTATGGCTTTACCAAGGGTGAAGCGGAGCAGGCGAACAACGCCGACCAGGTGTGGGAAAAGCTGGTAAGTAAGCAGCCCAATATTATTATGGTACTGTCGGGACATATCCTCAAGAGTGACAATGTGGTCACCAAGGTGGATGTGGGTGATCACGGAAACGAGGTCATTCAGTTCCTGATTGACGGCCAGAACCTGGATGGTATCTATGGAGGCTTCGGTCTTGTTGCCATGATGAATTTCCGTGATGATGGACAGACGGTGGAATTTACCTACTATGCTACCGATAAGGGTAAGTATATGAATGAGGAAAACCAGTTCACCTTCACACTGCCGAAGCAGAAAGAAGATGTGGCGCAGGTAGGGGAGAACACCTACACCTCCGTTACCGAGGCGGCTGCCAATGCAAGCGGTCAGACGGTGACCATTCTTGCAGATACGGACGAGGAAATCACCATTTCTGCCGATGTGACCATCGATCTGGCGGGTAAGACGCTGAGCGATGTGACCGTTAGCGAGGGTGCAGTCTTGACCCTGATGGATTCTGCAACCGATGATTATAAGGGCGAATATGGCGCTGCCACCGTGAGCGGCACAGTAGCAGGCGGCAAGAATTATCTGCTGGTTTCTGAAGGCGGCGTATATTCTGCCCACCGCTATGATGTGGCAATCACCCATATCAGCCTGAAACCCGCGGATGATGCTCTGGGCTATAAGGCACAGATTCTTGGCGATGAAACTGTACAGTCCCAGGTTGCAAGCATTGGCTTTAACCTGTGGGTCAGTGAAGACAATGTGAAGAGCTTTGGTAAGTCCGGCACTGATGTGGTGACCCTGCGGCTGAAGAACATTTTGGCCTGCAACGGCGGAGAAGTGCCTGTTTATGCAGAAGCTGTTGTCACCTTCTCTAACGGCAAAACGGAAAAGAGCGCTGCATACAGCACCACCATGAAGGATACGCTGCAGACCATCAACACCGCATGGGCGGATTATAGTGAAGCAAAGCAGGCGGCTGTCAAGGAACTGTGCGACAAGTATTTGGATACTGTTTCTGACTGGGAGCTGACCAATATTTATCCTGTAACAGAGGAAACGACCTCCGAAACAGAGGAAACCACCGCCGCAGCATAATATGCTTAAACCCAAACAGGGCGCTCATCTGAGCGCCCTGTTATTCTTTGAAAAATACAGCCAAATTCCAGTTGATCGAGATGTTAGATACTGCACCGCACTAAACTTTTGTCATTGCGAGGAGCCGCTAGGCGACGTGGCAATCTCCGTAGTAAAAGCTACTTCTATTGTGGTTCCTGGGAAAAACGAACACTGGAGATTGCCACACCAGTGTGCGCACTGGTTCGCAATGACACGATTTTTAGATTGTGCGTGTATTATAGCAGGCAATTTTGCGGGGTAAAATTTCATCGCCTAAAGGCGATAATATATTATTTCCTGCGGAAATCCAAATAATTTGTACGCAAATTATTTGGCGGGCGATCAATGATCGCCCCTACATGGGGTGTTCGATAAACTGGAAAATGCAAAATGATTTCCGAAATTTTGCGTGTACCTATGATATAGAAAAAGCCTGTCATCCTGAGGAGCTTGCGACGAAGGATCTACGCATTTCGTTTTGATTTGCAGTCAATTTCGTGCGAAGATCCTTCGGCTCCGCAACGAGGAGCCAGGCTTCTAACCAAGCCCAAATCGGGCAGTACCACTTACTTATAATGCCAAATGTGTAGAAGCTAGTTTTCTGTACTGCCTGGGAGTAAATCCGGTTTTTTTCTTGAATATGTGCAGAAAATGCACATCATCCTCATATCCCACCATATGGGCAATGTCAGCAATGCTGTGATTGGTATCGGATAGAAGCTGCTTGCTGCGTGCGATCCGACTGGCAATCACATCCTCTTTTACGGTAGTGCCGAACAGTTTTTTGTAAATGGTATGCAGATAAGACGGGCTGATAGAAATGGATTTGCAAATGCTTTCAATGGACCAATCGGAATGGGGTCTGTTATAAATATCCCTCCGCAGGATCATCAGCTCTATGGTAAAATGGGAGGAAACGGTTGTTTTTGAAAGGATGAGATCTGATAATTTAAGCAGTAATAGCCGAAGTAGCAGGGTTTTGGATTCTTCGGCATTTGGATGCTTATGCCACCGTTCTGCCCAAAGCAGCTCCACAAGGCGGGATAGGGGATATACATCGGCAAAATCCAAAATCGTATCAAAGGGGATTCCAAGGCTCTCGCAGAAGACCAGATCCTCTTGGTCCAGGTCAAATTGCACCCAATCGTTCACGAATTCCTCGTTGTGGGCTGCAAAATACTGTGGTGACCCTTTGCGGTATACGATCACATTGTTTCCTTTTGTGTAGTGGGTTTGGTTGTCTAAGGTAATGCGTGCTGGGGATCGAATGATCAGAAGCACATAATCACCAATACCATCAGGCCGGTCTCTGTAAAATTTCGCGTTATGTCTGTAGTTGTATCCGGATTGTGTAACCTTCATGATGAATTGCCTTTCTTAAAAAGTAGAAAAACACAGTTTTGAGTATTATAGCCTATTGAAATGATTGTGTCAAATACTGTATTCTATTATAGAAGGGAAGTAGTAAACTTTAACAATTTGAAGATCAGCAGTAGGGTTCAAACCCCTAAAATTGGAAAAGTTTACCTTATTCACACCCCTTTGTTCCGCTCTGCTCAAAGGGGGACGAGTTTCACGATCTCAAAGGAGGAAAACACATGAAGCTACACAAATTATTGGCACTGCTGCTGACCCTGGCAATGGTCCTGCCCATGGTCGTGGGCATTGTTCCTGCCAGTGCGGAGGAAACCGCAGTGGAAGAGCTTCCCACAGAAACGCTGCCGTCTACCGGTGATCAAACCGGCAACTCCGGTCAGACGATCCCGGCTACAAAGACCTGGGACTTTTATGACGAAAGTCAGCTTGCCGACTTTACCCTTTACCAATCCGGTTCCAGCGCTTTTACTGTTGCAGATGGCATGTTAAAGCCCAATGGTACAGATGGTGAATTGAAGGCGATCCTGAATCAGGCACCCGCAAATTTCGAATCGGTTTCCGTGGACATGATCCCCGGTGAGTCCGGTGTCATTTATGCGGGTCTGTATTTTGGCGCATCCAATGCCGCCAATGAACAGGATGCCATCACTTCTCAGGTGTTTTTGATCAAATCCGATTACACAGGTTGGACAGATGCCCCAAATCGTATAGATATTATACAGGGACAGTTTGATAACGGTTGGAAATCTATTAGCACAAAGATCTCCGAAACCGGTAACAAGAACAATCTGTTCTCCGGTGGTACCAAGCAGCCTCTGCGTCTGAAGCTGACTTTTGGCGGAGATGTGGTTCTGCTGACCCTGAGCCTGGTGAGCAATCCAGCAAAGTATGTGCAGTACATGTATGAGTATGATGCGGCTGACCTGCAGGGCCAGATCGGTCTGCGTACCATCAGCTCTGATACCTGCTTGGATAATCTGACCTTTGAGTACAGCACATCCTTACCCGAGGGTACGCTGCTTTGGGATATGAACGCCATGGCACAGAGCCAGGACTTCACTATTCCCGAAGGCGATGGCAAAGCAGAATTTAACGGTGCGTATTTGCTGGCGCAGGGCACTTCCAACTCTATCCACCATCAGAAGCTGATCACTCTGGAAAGAGATTTGAAGAATCTGAAATCCATTTCCTTTGATATCCTCTCCGGTACTACCTCCAGAAACTGGGGCGGTATCTGCCTGTATAACGATGCGGAGACCTTTACAGTCAATGCAGGCAGCTATTGGAATAGCTCGGCAAATTATGACGATTGCCGGATCCAAATGACCGGTGTGAACAATGTGGATGTAGCTGACTTCTTCACCACCGGAACCAGCAGAACCAGAAACAATATCAATGTGACGCTGACCTTTGCCGACGGCACGGTGACTGCCACGGTTACCCGCCTGGCGGACGAGCCTGTGACTATGACCTCCACCGCGCCCTTTGACATGGCGACCTGGGAAGGTAAGCTGGGCTTCTGGGTCCATGGTTCTCAGGTCAAGTATGACAATCTGAAGATCGAATATGATCCCAGTGTGAAGAACACCAATACCTATCAGTGGAATATAGGAACAGAAGTTGCAGACGCTTTTACAATTCCTGAGGGGGATGGCTCTGTTACGTTCGGAGCTTCACAAATGGTAGTTACTGGCACAAGTGCTAATATCCATCATCAAAAACTGGTTTCTCTGAATCAAAAGCTGAAAAATATCAAGTCCATCACCTATACCCAGTTGTCCGGCTCTAACACCAGAAACTGGGGTGGTATTTGTCTGTACAATGACACAAGCGAATTTAATGTGGATGCAGGCGGCTATTGGAATGATGCTACCTCCTATTATAATGACTGCTTGCTTCAGGTATCCGGTGCGGAGGATGTAGCTGTTGAAGATTTCTTTACTACCGGAACAAGTAAAAAGAGAAATAATATTCAGGTTGACCTGGTGTTTGAAAACGGCATGGTAACTGTCACGGTGACCCGTTTGACGACTACACAGGCAACCATGACCTCCAGCGCACCCTTTGACATGGAAAATTGGGAAGGACAATTAGGCTTCTGGGTCAACGGCTCTAAGGTTGGATACAGTGCGCTGACGATTGTCTGCGAAGAAGAAAGTCAGTTCGATGTTGAAGGACCTTCTCAGGAAATGCAAATCCCACAGGATACGGTAAGCTACGATAATACAGGCTATAGCTTCGGCACGGATACCAACACCTGGAAGCTGAGCAATGATCTGAGTAGCACTCCCTATACACTGGAAGCATGGGTGAAGATTCCTACAGGCGTGGATGATGGCGTCACAGGCAATATCATTGGCAATACCCTGCGCATGTCACCCAAAATCTCTATGGAGCTGGTTTCCGGTGGCAGACCGCAGCTGACATATGCTATGGAAAATGCAGACTTGTCTACCACCACCAATACCTATGCTGTGGATGTGGACTTGCGTGTGGGTCAATGGACCCATGTGGCATATACCATGGATGTGGCAAATGATACGGTGATCTGCTATATTAACGGCCATGTGATGCAAACCTGGACAGAGGCAGGCTTGCAGGCAGTTACTATTCCCGATCATGTGAAGCCGGGTGATCCGTTTCAGGTTGGCAGCACCTCCTTGCTGGGCTGGGTGGCAGATGTGAGAATGTGGGATCGCCCCCTGACTGCTGACGAGATCAGCAGCAGTATGAAGACACAGTATACCCAGGTGAAAGATGGCCTGATCTTTAATGCTCCCCTGAACGAGAAAGCAGAAAACAATTTTGCCGATCTATCCGGCAATGATAATTCGGTAGTTGTTTGGACGTATTTACAAAATTTTGTGGAGGAAACCCATGAACCCGGCAGCTACAGCATAGTTGTGATTCCTGACCAGCAGATCCTTACCAACTATGCTCCGGATGTGCTGATGGATATGTACCAGTGGATCGCGGATAACCGGGAAAAAGAGAATATCCAGATGGTTCTGAATGTGGGCGATTTGGCAGACAATTGCGGCAACATCACGCAGTGGGAAAACTGCAGAGCCGCATGGGAGCTGCTGCCCGAGGACTTGCCCTTTATCGCAGTTCCCGGCAATCATGACTATGATACCAACTCCGGCTGGAACAAGGGCTACGGTGTCAGAGAGCAGTTGACCCTGATGAACCAGTATTTCCCCATGAGTATCTTTGAGAATTATTCCACAGAGTTTGGCGCTCTGTCCAGAGAGCAGGGTGCAGAGGACAATATTGCCAATACCTATCAGGCATTTGAGGTCAATGGCAACAAGTATCTGATTTTGGCTTTGGAGTATGTGCCTCGTGATGATGCTGTAGCTTGGGCAAATGAAGTGATCCAGACCCACCCCAATTATCAGGTGATCATGCTCACCCATAGCTATGTACATGCCCCGGGCAATATAGGCGTGGCACCCGGTTATTTATGGCCAGATTTGGTTTCCAAACATGAAAATGTGATCATGGCATTTAGCGGTCACTCCTCTAGCCCCAATGTGATCAGACGAACCGATATCGGTGTCAACGGAAATGCTGTCCATCAGATGCTGATGGATGTGCAGAGTAACGATACTTCACAGCGGCTTGGAATGCTGGGTCTTGTCCGTTTCAACGAAGACGGAACCCAGTGTAATGTGTCCTATTATTCTACACGGCTTGGTATGTATGACAGCAAGAGCACATTTACACTCGAACTGCCCAAGCAGGAGCATAAGTATTCTGCTCTGGTTGGTCTTAACAGCTATGAAACCGTAACCGAGGCACTTGCCAACGCAAACGGTGAAACCGTCAAGATCCTGAAGGATACCGACGAAGCCATCACGATCAATGCGGATGTGACCATCGATCTGGCGGGTAAGACGCTGAGCGATGTGACCGTTAGCGAGGGCGCAAAGCTGAACCTGATTGATTCTACTGCTGATTATAGCGGCACTAAGGGAAGCGCCACCGTCACCGGCACCGTGGAGCGCTTTACGGTAAATGGCGATGACAAGTACATGGTCATCGGTGAAGATGGCGTGTATGTGCCCCACCGCTATGACTTTGGCATCACCCATATCAGCCTGAAACCCGCGGATGACGCTCTGGGCTATAAGGCACAGATTCTTGGCGATGAAACCGTACAGTCCCAGGTTGCAAGCATTGGCTTTAACCTGTGGGTCGATGGGGGCAACACCAAGACCTTCGAAAAAGCCGCATCCAGCGTCACCCTGCGGTTGAAGAACATTTTGGCCTGCAACGGCGGCGAAGTGCTTGTTTATGCAGAAGCGGTTGTCACCTTCTCCAACGGCAAAACGGAAAAGAGCGCTGCATACAGCACCACCATGAAGGATACGCTGCAGACCATCAACACCGCATGGGCGGACTATTCTGAAGCCCAGCAGGCTGCCGTAAAGGCGCTGTGCGATAAATACGCAGTGACCAAAAATTGGGAATTGAATCATATTTATCCGGAAGAATTGGCTGCCTAATAACGAATGAATAAAGCCCCTGTGTTTCCAATAAAACGGAAACACAGGGGCTTTTGCTATATGCTCCATGGGAATGGGGGCTAGGGGTTGCCCGGATATGCTGCAGAGAGATTGCGGTATTGAGAAGGTGTCATTCCGGTTTTCTTCTTGAAAATGTACATAAAATGCACATCATTTTCATAGCCGATCATATTGGATATGGTGGAGATGGAATGGTCGGTGGAGGTGAGCAGGTATTTACTGTATTCCAGACGGCTGGAGATAATATCGCTTTTAATACTGTTGCCAAATAGTTGCTTATATTTATGCTGCAGGTGAGAGGAACTGACTCCCAAGCTTTCATAAATGCTGTCGATGGACCAGACTTTCTGCGGGGTGGAGTAGATGTCGTTTCGCAACGCCATGAGTTTTTTTGTGAATTGAGAGTAGGAAGCGGGCTTTTTGTGAGAGTAGTCGGATAGCTTTAACAGCAGCAGTCGAGTGAGAAATTCCATGGAATCCATGGAATTGATGTTTCCGGAATGACTTTCAACAGCCATTAGTTGTACAAAATGAGACAATTCCCGAACATCCGGGAATTCTTGAATGGAGTCCAATTCTATTCCTATGCCGGATAAATAAGCATAATCTTCATCCGTACAGTGAAACCGGACCCAGTCGTTTACAAAGGGCGCATTGTGGGCAGCATAAATATGGGGCGAGCGTTGGCGGTAGATAACCACGCAATTGCCCTTGGTGTAATGCACCTTGTGATTGACGGTGACCCGGGCAGGGGAGCGAATGATCATGATAATATTACCCCCGGCGCCTTCCGGCCTGTCTGCTTTGAAGCTTGCATCGTGACACCAGTTATATCCACATCCGGAAATCCACATGGCGCTCCTCCTAAACAGTGCAGAAAATCTTAGTTAATTGCATTATATCTTATTGAAAAGGATGTGTCAATCCTTGTATGATAAATACAAACACAATGGGGGATTGTGTGAGTTTTCTAATTGAAATCACAAGGAATGTGAAAAAATCAGATAAAAACAGCAAAGTTTCCCGGTTTTGCATCCCGGGAAAGCAAAAAAACGGGTCAAGCAAGAAATCGATTGTATTTTCACCTTTTTTTCTGCGGTGAATGGGCATGAATACGGTGGCTTTTTGCGGACCATGGGTGCAGAGGGATTTTGCGCCCGAATGCAAACAATTTAGGGCTAACCTAAAGGAGGAATACCAATGAAAACAAATCTGAGAAAACTTCTGGCTTTGCTTTTGACCCTGGCTATGGTTTTGCCTATGGCAGCACCTGTTCTGACGGTTAGTGCCAGCCAGGACTATGCCTATGAAGGCAGTTTTTCTGACAGCACAACGGCTGTGGAGGAATTGCCGGAGGGTTGGGTAAGGCACCCAAACTATAAAAACGGCACGGTATATCAAAAAGATGGGGCGTTATACTTGGATTCGCTGACTGCTTCCGGTGTCTGCGCTGCCTTTTTTGATCAGAGTGATTACACCGATTACATGGTAGAAGCGGATTTTACCATGGTAGAAAGAGCAAACGATAATCGTTGGATGGGTATTACATACCGTGCCAATACCGACGAGAACGCAGTCAACAATTTTGTTATTAAATATGCTGATTCTAGCTATTCTTTTCATGGATATTATGGGGTGGACACCACCGGTTATGACGGTTCTGTGATCAAGCGTGGCTGGAATACCTATGACGGCACTTATTTTGCCACCGGAACACCCTCGGCTACCAATCATCCGGAACTGGTTGGTGCTGCCCAAAGTAAGGTCAATCTGAAGATAATCATTCAGGGCGGCACATTCACCGGATTTGTCAACGGTGTGCAGGTGCTGCAGGTTAAGATCCATAACGAATTGCAGGCTGACGGTTCTTTTGGCATCGTATCTTCCAATACCGTCATTAAGGTGGAGAATTTTAAGGTAACCGATCTGACGCCTGAGGAAAGCCCCTATGCCTATGAGGCTAAGTTCTCCGACAGTGCAACGGAGATCGAGCAGCTGCCCGATGGCTGGAAAGAGCATCCTAATTATAAAAATGGCACCATTACCCAGAAGGATGGATCTATGTTCTTCAAGACAAAAACAGCCTCCGGTATTTGTGCTATCTATTATGATCAGGAGGACTATACCGATTATCGGGTAGAAGCGGAAATGACCATGGTCGATAAGACCAATACCGCTCGCTGGATGGGTCTTGTTTATCGCATGGACGATGACGAGAATTGTACCAATATCTTTAATCTGACCTGGAATAACAACTGTGCCACATCTTCTTATTATTACAAGGAGGTCACAGGCTACAACGGCATCACGGTCAAGAGCTGGTCAACCCCGGATGGTACATATTTTGTAAAGAAAACCTTCTCCAATTCTGTGCTGCCGGAGCTGCTGAACGCCGGACAAACCAAGGTTAAGTTAACTATTGAGGTTGTTGGCGATAAGCTGACCGGCTATGTGAATGATGTGAAAGTTTTGGATAGCGTAATGCATAATGTAACCCAGGAAAAGGGTTCTTTTGGCATTGCGACCTCCAATGCGGATATTCAGATCCATAGCTTCAAGGTTACCGACCTGACGCCTGCGGAAGAAGAAATTGAAGAGCCCTATGCCTATGTGGGAGAGTTTGCCGATAGCCAAACTGATGGCTTGCCCGCAGGCTGGAAGCAGCATCCCAATTATAAAGCCGGCGCTTTTAGTCAAAATGGCGGAGCATTCTATTTCAAGGCCAAGACTGCTTCCGGTGTTGGCTCTGTGTACTATGATCAGAGCATGTACCATGATTACCTGGTGGAAGCCGATTTCACCATGGAGGACAAGACTGACAATAACCGTTGGATGGGATTCACATTCCGTATGGACAGCACGGAGAACTCCACCAACATGTTTGCCATTAAGTATAACAACACTGCCACCTTCCATGCCTATTACGGCGCAGCTACCCAGGGCTATGATGGCAGCACTTTGACAAGAGGCTGGGCACCTACTGATGGCGTTCACTTTGTCAGTGACAGCAAGATCGGCACCACTTACCCCGAGCTGGCTGGCGCAGGTGCTACTAAGGTGAACTTGAAAATGGCCATTGTGGGCGGTAAATTCTATGGCTTTGTGAATAATATCAAGGTTATGGAAGCAAAGATCCACAACGAGCATCAGGCTTTGGGTTCTTTCGGTCTTGCAACGGCCAATGCGGATGTAAAAGTAGAGAATTACAGAGTCATTGATTTGACCGAGCTGAACAATGCATCCGGCGCAGCCATTGCCCATGGCATTACCTTGCCGGCAACCGGTAGCGGTAAGCTGTTGGCGGCTGCAGATCTGGGCAACTATGTGGCAAGTACTACCGTCAGCTTCAGTGATGCCGCAACATCCACTGCCAAGATCTTGATTGCCAAGTCCGGCGACAAGGAACTGTATGTGAATGTTTGCAAGGACGGCGCAGTTACTGTCACTCTGGGCGACAAGACCCTCATGCAGGGGGCTGCAATCATTGCAGATACCGCCAATGTGGTGATCAAGACCGTCTATGCCAACGGCTCTGTGAAGGTATCCGTTGACGGCACGGAGATCGGTTACGGCTTTGCTTTGACTAATTTGCCCGGCAAATACGGCTATGTCTTGGACGGCAACTCTACCGTCAATGCAATTGCTTTGAATGAAACTATCACCAATGTGTCCTCCGTCAGCTTTAAGTCTGAGCTGACCGAAGTGGAGTACAATACCACTCCTGATTGGAGCAAGGTGGAATTGACTTGTCAGCTATCTGATGGCACAGTCTATAAGCCTGCGATCACCTCTGACATGATCGCCGGCTTTGATCCCAAGGTTACCGGTACGCAAACTTTGACGCTGACCTATACCCATGGCGGTAAGACCTACACAGAGAAGTTCAATGTGACGGTTAAGGATGACCCTGCCAATATCCCCAATGCAAAGGTGGGTATCATCACCGATGTGCATATTGGCGCCAATGCATCCAATATCACTGCTTTGGAAACTGCACTGACCTATTATAAAAACAAGGGCGTGGATGCCATTGTTTGCGTGGGCGATATTGGTCACGATAAGATGGAATACCTGGATGCCTTCAATGCAACTGTGCAGAAGGTATTCCCCGATGGTACGGATGATACGGTGAAGATCTATGTTATGGGCAACCATGATACCTACGCCTTTGAAAATGCCGGTTATCCCCGGCAGACCGATGCTCACAATGCAGCGGTGGAGGATTACTTTACCAACACCTTGGGCGTGGATGCAGATTACGGCCGGGCCGGTCTGAACTACTATAAGATCGTCAACGGTTATGTGTTTGCAGGTCTGTATATTCAAACACCCATTGCAGAAAGAGAAGCCCTTCTGGAGCATATATTTGCGCTGCCGGAAGCCCAGGGCAAGCCTGTGTTCCTGGTTATGCACGAGATTCCCGTAGGCTCTGTGTATATTGCTTCCTATAATCCCAATTCCACCTCTGAGATGGAAATGCATACGGTTTTGAAGGATTATCCCAATGCGGTGGTGCTGGCCGGTCATTCCCACAATCCTCTGGCTGACGAGCGTGCTTTGTGGCAGGGCGAGTATACCGTAGTTTCCTGCGGTGCGCTGTTCGGTCCCATTGTGGAGGAGAATATGTACGAGGGCGGAACGGTCAACGGTTCCTTCCAGCCCGGCAACTGGGATTCCAAGGCAGCACTGTATATGGAGATCAAGGACGGCGGCGTCAATATTGAGCGTTATGACTTTACGCATAATGAAAAGTTGGGTAAGGACTGGTTCATTCCTGTCAATGACGGTGTTGTGGACAGGACGCCGTACAACTATGCGCTGCGTACCGAAGCTGCCATTGCTCCGGAGTTTGCCGAAGATGCCACTATTACGGCATTGGCGCAGTCCGAGTCCATGATCAAGCTAACCTTCCCCAAGGCAATCACCGAGTATCCGGAAATGGACGATATTATCCAGTCCTATATTATCCGCGCATATAACGATGATACCAATACGCTGATTTCTGAAAAGCGCGTGATTTCTCAGCACTATTTGGGCCGCGGCCTGGATTATGACACATATACTGTCCAGTATACAGGCTTGAATGCCAAGACCAATTACCGTTTCGAAGTGGTCGCCGTGGAAAGCTATCAGAAGGAGAGTCAGCCCCTGGTGATTAAGGCAGATACGAAGGCCTTCTCTACGGAGGGTATGACCGCCACTTTCTATGCAAACTTTGATTATGCCTGGGATAGCCATGCCTTTGATTTTTACAATCACAACACAGCAAATCCCATCTCCCAGACGGAGGGGATACTGCAGGCAATGGCAAGCAACTCCTCCAAGGCCATGGTCAAGGATCTGACCTTTGCAAACGGTACGATTGAGACTTTGATTTCCATGAATAACTCTGCTGCCAATATTAACAGTGGTATTTATCTGTTTGCATCCGCGGCAGCTGACGAGCAGGACACTATTTCTGCCTATAATGTGCATGTGGACAGCTCTCCCGGCAGCAAGGATCTGCAGATTGCTTTGTACCGGTTTAACGGTGCTTATAACGGCAGTTTGAAGTCTTTGGTTCTGACCGATTACTTTACTGATGGCAATGCAAAAGCGCCAGTGAAGCTGAAGGTAGAGGTATCCAGCGGCATTTTGTCTGCTTTTGTGGACGATGTATGTGTGTTTACCTATTCCGTAGGCAGTCGTTCCGGCTCTGTGGGCTTGCGTTCTCACTATGCAGGGTCCAACTTTGACTATATTAAGATCTACGAAACCTCCGCTGAGTATGTGGCGCCGAACACGGATAATCTGGAAGCCTTATTCCTGGACGCAAAGGCTCTGCTTGCGGATACCGAAGTGGAAGGCACAGAAAGCTATACCGGTAAGAATCCCTATGTGACCCAGGCTACATACGCAACATTGGAAAGCATTGTAAGCACTTACGATGTGGATCTGATCCGTGCTTATGAAAGACATGTGGTGCAGGTGGAAGCGATCCTCACCGATGGTATTGCACAGTTTAACGCCGGCATTTTGCAGCCCAGTATCGCCCAGGTCGGGGATGTGAGTTATGCAACTGTGGCGCAGGCTGTTGCCAATGCAAACGGTGAAACCGTCAAGATCCTGAAGGATACCGACGAAGCCGTCACGATCAATGCCGATGTGACCATCGATCTGGCGGGTAAGACGCTGAGCGATGTGACCGTCAGTGAAGGTGCAGTCTTGACCCTGATGGATTCTGCAACCGATGATTATAAGGGCGAATATGGCGCTGCCACCGTGAGCGGCACTGTGGCAGGCGGTGAGAATTATCTGCTAGCTTCCGTGGATGGCGTGTATTCCGCTCACCGCTATGATGTGGCAATCACCCATATCAGCCTGAAACCCGCGGATGACGCTCTGGGCTATAAGGCACAGATCTTTGGCGATGAAACCGTACAGTCCCAGGTTGCAAGCATTGGCTTTAACCTGTGGGTCAGTGAAGACAATGTGAAGAGCTTTGGTAAGTCCGGCACTGATGTGGTGACCCTGCGGCTGAAGAACATTTTGGCCTGCAACGGCGGCGAAGTGCCCGTGTATGCAGAAGCTGTTGTCACCTTCTCTAACGGCAAAACGGAGAAGAGCGTTGCATACAGCACTACCATGAAGGATACCATCAAGGCTGTTAACAATATGGAACTGGACGATGCACAGAAGGCTGCGGTTTATGCGCTGTATGCCAAGTATGAAAATGTGATGGCTGGTTGGTTCACCGCTGAGGAGACCAACAACATTGCAACTTGGGCACCTCAGTCCGGTGAAGCAGTTTCTGCTGCATAATTTCCCAATCCCATAAAAAGGGCCTCCCATCCAGCCGGATGGGAGGCTCATTTTTTATAGATGCAATACTCTGTCTTTGATTTCCTGGGTGCGGCCTTGATTCCAGTATTGGGTGCCGATATAGCCGCAGGTACGGCGGGCAACATTCATTTTGCTCTGGTCGGTGTTGCCGCAGTTGGGGCAGACCCAAACCAGCTTGCCGTCGTCCTCCTTCACCACGATCTCGCCATCGTAGCCGCATTCCTGGCAGAAGTCGGATTTGGTGTTCAGCTCGGCATACATGATGTTGTTATAAATAAACTTCATCAGCTCCAAAACCGCATCGATATTATTTTGCATATCCGGCACTTCCACATAGCTGATGGCGCCGCCGGGGCTCAGCTGCTGGAACTCGGCTTCGAATTTCAGCTTGGTAAAGGCATCGATGGGCTCGGTCACATGCACATGGTAAGAGTTGGTGATATAGCTCTTGTCCGTGATCCCCGGGATCATGCCAAAGCGGTTTTGCAGGCACTTGGCAAATTTATAGGTGGTGGATTCTAAGGGCGTGCCATACAGGGAAAAGTCGATCTTGTGCTTGGCCTTCCAGGCCTTGCATGCATCGTTCATGTGCTGCATGACCTGTAGAGCGAAGGGCTTGGCGGCTTCGTCTGTATGGGAGCGGCCGGTCATATATTTGACGCATTCATAAAGGCCCGCATAGCCCAAAGAGATGGTGGAATAACCGCCGTAGAGCAGCTTGTCGATGGGCTCACCCTTTTCCAGCCGGGCCAAAGCGCCGTACTGCCACAAAATGGGGGCGGCATCGCTGAGGGTGCCCTTCACCCGCTCATGGCGGCAGAGCAGAGCCCGGTAGCAAAGGTCCAAACGCTCGTCAAAGATTTTCCAGAATTTGTCCATATCCTTGCCGGAGGACAGGGCCACATCCACCAGGTTGATGGTGACCACACCCTGGTTAAAGCGGCCATAGTACTTGGGCTTGCCGTTTTCGTCCAAATAGGGGGTTAGGAAGGAGCGGCAGCCCATGCAGGTGTAGCAATGGCCATCGCCGTTGGCGTCCTTTTTCAGCTCCAGCATTTTCTTTTCGCTGATATAGTCGGGCACCATGCGCTTGGCGGTGACCTGTGCCGCCAGCCGGGTCAGATACCAGTAAGGGGAGTCCTCGGTGATGTTGTCTTCTTCCAAAACATAGATCAGCTTGGGGAAGGCGGGGGTGATCCAAACACCCTTTTCGTTTTTCACGCCCTCATACCGCTGCCGCAGCGTTTCTTCGATGATCATGGCCAGGTCTTTCTTTTCCTGCTCGTTTCTGGCCTCGTTCAAATACATGAACACGGTGATAAAGGGCGCTTGACCGTTGGTGGTCATCAGAGTGACCACCTGGTATTGGATGGTCTGCACACCGCGGCTGACTTCTTCCCGCAGCCGGGTTTCCACAATGGCGCTGAGTTTTTCTTCTGAGGGTTCAATGCCTAAAAGCTCCATTTCTTTGGCCACAGCCTTGCGGATTTTCTCCCGGCTCACCTGCACAAAGGGGGCCAAATGGGTCAGACTGATGGACTGACCGCCATATTGGTTGGAGGCCACCTGGGCAATGATCTGGGTGGCGATGTTGCAGGCGGTGGAGAAGGAGTGGGGCTTTTCAATGAGCGTGCCGGAGATGACTGTGCCGTTTTGCAGCATGTCCTCCAGGTTTACCAGGTCGCAGTTGTGCATGTGCTGGGCATAGTAATCCGCATCGTGGAAGTGGATAATGCCGGCTTCGTGGGCATCCACGATTTCCTTGGGCAGCAGAATGCGGTGGGTGATATCCTTGGATACCTCACCGGCCATATAATCCCGCTGCACCGCGTTGATGGTGGGGTTTTTGTTGGCGTTTTCCTGCTTGACTTCTTCGTTGTTGCATTCAATGAGGGTCAGAATGCGGTCATCGGTGGTGTTGGACTGGCGCAGCAGGCTGCGGGTGTAGCGGTAGGTGATGTAGGATTTTGCTACTTCATAGGCGCCGTGTGCCATAATAGCCTTTTCCACCATATCCTGGATCTCCTCCACGGAGGGGGAGCGGCCCAATTCTTCGCAGCTGATCTGCACATTTTCGGTGATTCGGCGGATTTGTACGGGAGTCAGCCGCACCTTTTCGTCCACAGTCTCGTTGGCCTTGCAGATGGCGGTTTCGATTTTGGCAATATCAAAGGCGACCTCTGCGCCGTTACGCTTGATGATCTTCATGGTTTTCTCTCTCCTAAAATAATGTTCAGCAGAACACATTATACTACATATTGTGGTTTTTGCAATAGGCAAATCACAAAATGTTGTAAAATATTTTCATTTGGAAAAGATTGCAAAAACATGGGATATGGTGTATAATGAGGGGAAATTATTAATAGGAGGCTATTATATGAAAATGCCCTTTGGCTCCAATGCCACCATGTATGTACTGACCGACGGTGTGATCACCGCCCACATTACTGATTATGGCGCAACCGTTCACCGCCTTTATGTGCCCGATGCCAAGGGCCAGCTGGAGGATGTGGTGCTGGGCTTTGCAGACCCTGCAGGCTATGCCGCTTCCACCACCTTTTTTGGCACGGTTGTTGGCAGAAACGCCAACCGCACCAAGGATGGCCGCTTCACCTTAAACGGCAAGGAATACCAAATGGGCATTAACAATGGTCCCAATAATCTGCACAGCGGCCCGGATTTCTTTAAGGACCGTTTGTGGACTGTGGAAGAGGTTACAGATTCTTCCATTCGCTTCATGCTGGCTAGTCCCGACGGTGACCAGGGCTTCCCGGGCAATGCGGTGATCCGGGTGACCTATGTGGTGAAAGATGGCGCATTGGGCATTATCTATGATGCAGACTGCGACCAGGACACCGTGTTTAATCTGACCAACCACAGCTATTTTAACCTGCGGGGTCATCAGCATCCCGAGGGTGCTATGGAGCAGCTTTTGATGCTGCCTGCCCGTCATTTTACCCCGGACGATGCCCAAAGCATCCCCACCGGGGAGCTGCGGGATCTGGCAGGTACACCCATGGATTTCCGCACAGCCAAGCCCATTGGCAGAGATATTAACCAGGCTTATGACGCTTTGGAGCTTCAGGGCGGCTATGACCATAATTTTGAGGTTTGGTGCAATCCCTGTGCCGTTCTGTCCGACCCCGTTTCCGGCAGAGTGATGGAGGTTACCACCGATTGCTGCGGCGTACAGTTTTATTCCGGCAACTTCCTCCAGGGCGAAGCGGGCAAGGATGGGGTGACTTATCCTAACCGCAGCGGCATCTGCCTGGAGACCCAGTTCTATCCTAACTGTCTGAACAATCCCCAGTGGAAGCAGCCCATTGTGAAGGCCGGAGAGCATTATCACAGCGAAACGGTTTACCAATTCAAATAAAAATTATGCGCATTGCAAAAGCTGCAATGCGCATAATTTTTATCGGTTTTTCAGAATTCGCTTTCTGGCGATGTTGATGGGACCCTCGTTCATGTGGGTGATCCAACTGAGGCTCTTGCCGCAGCCAAAGGCCACGCAGGATTCCGGATCGTCTGCCACGCTGCATTTGATGCCGGTGCGTTCGCTCAGTAGCAGGTCCATGCCCCAAAGCTGGCTGGAGCCGCCGGTGAGGATAATGCCGTTTTCCGCAATATCGCCCACCAATTCCGGGGAGGCATCCTCCATAACGGAAAGCACTTCATCGGCGATCAGCTTGGCAGGCCGGCTGAGGACCTGATAGATCTCAGAGCTATACAGCTCGATTTGCCGGGGTGTGCCGTTTTTGGCATCCCGGCCCTTGGCGACCATGGAAAGCTCTTCCTGCCGGGGGTACACAGAGCCAATGGAGATCTTGATCTCCTCGGCGGTGTTTTGACCGATGATTACCCCATGTTTCCGGCGGATATACCGGGCAATGGCATCGTCAAAGGCAAGGCCGGCAACTTTAATGGAGGAGGATACTGCCACATCGTTCATGGAAAGCACCGCAATATCCGTTGTGCCGCCGCCAATGTCCACCACCATGTGGCCGTTGGGGCCGTTCAGGTCCATGTTCACACCCAGGGCAGCAGCCAAAGGTTCTTCGATCAGATACACACGGCGGGCGCCGGCTTCGATGGCCGCATTGATCACCGTGCGTTCCTCCACTTCCGTAACGCCGCTGGGAACGCTGATGATCACTCTGGGCTTGGGGGTGAAGAAATTGGTCTGCCCGGCTGCCCGGAAAAGGATCTGCAGCATTTTTACGGTCATTTCATGGTCGGAGATTACGCCGTCCCGCAGGGGGTGCATGGCCACCACATTGCCGGGGGTTCTGCCCAGCATGTTTTTGGCGGCGCTGCCCACCTGTAAAATTTTGCCGGAGTTTCTGTCTACAGCGACTACAGAGGGCTCACGGATCACAACGCCCTTGTTTTCCACATAGATCAGCACATTGGATGTACCCAGGTCCACGCCCAGGTCATTGGAGAATAATTGCATACATGTTCACCTAGCATTCTATTTATGATCGGTAGCCGCAACTGCGGCGAAAATAACTTCCTTGGCACCTGCGGTCAGCAGCACCCGAGCACATTCGGATGCGGTGGCACCGGTGGTGATGATATCGTCCAGCAATAAAACGCGCTTTCCCCGGAAATTGGCAGGTTCTACTGCCCGGTAGGCTCCCAGCACATTGGCTTTTCTGCCGGCGGCGTTCTTTTGGGTGGATTGGGGTGCGGTGTGCCGGTGCTTATAAAGGGTGGAAACAGGCTGGACTTGCAGCTCTGCGCCCAGGGCCTTTGCTAATAGCTGCACTTGATCGTAGCCCCGCTTGTGTTTGCGCTTGTCGCTGATAGGCACCCAGGTGAGAATATCAAAATCCGTCATTTCCTCCCGGGTCAGCCGTAAAGCCAGAAATTTCCCGTAGGCGGCAGCGTAATTGCGCTTGTTATGGAATTTATACCGGACCAGGCTTTCCCGTACTTTTCCTTCATAATACCACACTGCGGTCCATCCTGCAATAAAAGAAATTTTCTTTTTTGCGCCGTGAAAATCCGGGGCGTGGGATTCGCAGTGGGGGCAAAGGCCTTTTTGCCCCTTTTCCAGCAATTTGCCGCACAGAACGCATTTGGGCGGAAATAGCAGCTGCAACAGTCGGTCAATCATGGCATTTTCCTTGCAGCCGCAGTTTCATGCCCGTGTAGCGGCGGCCTACTTTGGCGTTTTGGGTCATTGTGGCAATGGTTTCCTGCCTGCCCACAATGATCAGCAGCTGACGGGCACGGGTGATGGCGGTGTATAAAATGCTTCTGGAAAGCAGATAGGGCGAGCCGCCCCAGGCAGCCAGGATCACAGCCCGGTATTCGCTGCCCTGGCTTTTGTGTACGGTCATGGCATAAGCCAGCTCCAGTTCGTTCAGCTGGGTGAAATCGTAGTCGGCCTCCCGGTCGTCAAAGCAGACGGTGAGGGTCTCCATGTCTGTGTCGATGCGGGTGATAATGCCCACATCGCCATTGAACATGCCGCTGCCGATGGCGCTGCCATCGGTCTTTTTCCAAAGGATATCGTAGTTATTGCGGATCTGCATGACCCGGTCGCCCTCCCGGAAGCAGATCTCACCAAACAGTTTTTGCCGCTTGCCTTCGGCGGGGGGATTCAGCGCCGCCTGCAATCGCTGATTCAGGGCAAAGGTGCCGGAATCTCCTTTTTTGGTGGGGGAGAGCACCTGGATCTGAGAAGCGGGAATGCCCATTTTTCCGGGCAGCCGGGTGGCACACAGGCCCTGGACGGTTTCTGCCAGCTCCTGTTCAGACCGGGCCCGCAAGAAGAAAAAGTCATTTTTTACATCGGTCAGCTCCGGCATTTGGCCGTGGTTGACCCGGTGGGCGTTCATGACAATAAGGCTTTCCTGGGCCTGGCGGAAGATTTCCGTCAGCCGGATGTCCGGCAGCACGCCGCTGCGCAGCATGTCCTGGAAAGGAAATCCCGGACCTACGGGCGGCAGCTGATCCGGGTCGCCCACTAAAATCACCCGGGCCCGCTGGGGAATGGCCTGCATTAAGCTATATAATAATTGAATATCCACCATGGACATTTCGTCCACGATCACCGCGTTGGCCTGCAGCGGGTTGCTCTCATCTCTGGCAAAAAACAGCTTGCCCGTGTGGGGGTCGATGCCGGCCTCCAAAAGCCGGTGGATGGTGGAAGCATCGTGACCGGTGACTTCCGTCATCCGCTTGGCAGCCCGTCCCGTGGGCGCAGCCAGCACGCATTTGAGCCCCATTTGATCAAACAAGCTCAAAATGCCGTTGACGATGGTGGTCTTGCCGGTGCCGGGGCCGCCGGTAACGATCAAAAGCCCGGAGGTGGCAGATGCCCGGATAGCATCCTCCTGCTGGGCGGAATATTCGATGCCGCTGTGTTCTGCGGCAATCCGCAGCTTCTTTTCCAGCTGGGCTGGCAGGGGAAAGATGGTGTCTGCCAATGTTAAAAACCGGTGGGTGCAGTATTGCTCCGCCCGGTACAGCTCCGGCAGATAGATCACGGTAATGCCTGCCAGGGTATCTGTGACCAGCCGGTCATATTCCAAAAGACGGTCGATGCCCTGGGAAATGCTGTTTTCATCCAGGCTTAGCAGCTGGGCAGTGATGGCAACCAGCTTGTCCAGGGGCAAAAAGCTATGTCCGGCGGTCAGATTAAACCGCAGCTCAAAGAGGATTCCGGCTTCGATCCGCCGGGGATCGTCCGCCGCGACGCCCAGGTCAATGGCGAATTTATCCACCGCGGCAAAGGGGGCGTCCAAGGCTTCGTCCATGAGAAGGTAGGGGTCGTCATATAAAAGCTCCTGGGCAGCCTCACCGTATAGCTTATAGGTCTGCACAGCCAGCTCCGCGGGCAAATGGTGTAAAGCAAAAAATTCCATTAAATGGCGCATGCCGAACTGCAGCCGGAAGGCTTCACCGATGGCCAAAGCCTTGGCATCGGAAATGCCGTGGACTTCCGCCAGCCGTTCCGGCTCCCGTTCCATAACCAGCAGGGTCTGTTCCCCAAAGTGGCTGACGATCCGTGCAGCGATCTTAGGACCGATGCCCTTAATGATCCGGCTGGAAAGGTACTGCAAAATGTCCTGGGTGCTTTGGGGCATGAGCCGTTCCAAAAATTCTGCTTCAAATTGCTTGCCGTAGCTGGGGTGGTTGCCCCATTTGCCGGTGACCATAAGCCGTTCGCCCACGGCAGGCAGGGGAATGATGCCAACAACCGTTACATTCTGCCCGTTTTGGCAGTTTAAGCGCAAAACGCTGTAACCGTTTTCGTAGTTCTGGTAAACCACGGCGCTGATGGTGCCCTGCAAAATGTCCATTTGCTCCGGCTGCATGTCATTCCCTCCTTTATCTATAATGGTTTATTTTACTATAATTTCTATAAAAAGAAAAGTGTTTTATTTGCGGTATTCCACCCGCTGATGCCGGGAGGTTCCGGGCGCACCGGGGGTTTGGGCGCAGAACAATCCATAAAGATCGTCGCACCGCTGCTCTAAAAGCTGATAGGAGTTATCTATGGTTTGTCCAATGTTCACAAGGGGCATGTCCTTTTTGATTTCATTTAATAATTGCCGCCCTTGATCATTGAAGCCCAAGATCCGCACATAAGGGGCGGGAGCGCGCATGGTCTGCTCTGTAATGCCCAAAAAGGCGCACATGACCATTCGGTCCAGGCGGCTGCGGGTGTACCGCTTGGATTTCACAGAGGAAAGGATCTGATCTAAGGTGGCTTCTTCCCGGCTGGCATGCATCAGCTTGCGCCACAGCCCCTCAGAGCCAAAGGGTAGAGCTTCAAAATCCCCGTCGGTCATGGTGCGCAGCCGGGCGAGAATGGCCCGCTGGCCTGCATGGATATGGTGGATGGGCGCAGCTTCGAAAATTTTTGGGCTGGGAACATACTGCGCCCAGTCTTGTCCTTCCAGAATGCGCTGCCGTACGCCGGTGGCAGAGGGGTTTTCCGTATCTGCCTGGGGGTCGTGATAGTCTCCGCCCCGGAAGATCACAAAGGGATTCATTTTGGAATTTTGGGAAATAATAGCTTTGCAGTATTCCACGGCCAAAATGTTGTTGGGCTTTTCCAAAAGGGAAGCGTCCGTGCCCATGGCCTGCAAAGCCAGCTGCCGGGCGGCTGGAAAAGAAAGCCCTTTTTCCAGCTGCGGCTGTAGAAAATCAGAAAACTCCGGGGCGTTAAGAGTCTGGGCAAGCGCCCAAAGGGAATCTGCATCCGGGGTTTCCGCGCCAAAGCAAAGCTGTTGGCAAAAGCTGCTTAAAATGGACACACCCCCTGCGGCAAAGCCCTCTGCAGAGGAAAGGGCATAGGTTACCGGCAGCTCCAGCACCAGATCTGCCCCGGCCTGCAGTGCGGCCTGGGCGCGTAGGGAGCGGTGGAATATGGCGGGTTGCCCCCGCTGCACAAAATTGCCGCTCATAAGGCACACTACAGTGCCCTCCGGATGCGCACTGCGGAGCAGATCCAGCTGCTTTTTGTGCCCGTTGTGGAGGGGATTATATTCACAGATAATACCGGTTACCATAAAAATTACCTTTTCAAAAAAATATTTCCATTCAGGGGTTGAGAAATTTTGTATTTTATTATAGAATAGTCGTAGCTATGGATATATTAGCATATTATGCCCAAAAAGAAAACCATATTTTTGTTAGGAGGAGATTCCAATGAACATTTTGATCATCAATGCCGGCAGCTCCAGCCTGAAATATCAGCTGATGGATCCCGAATCCGGCAATGTTGCAGCCAAGGGCCTGTGTGAGCGTATTTACATTGACGGCCGTCTGACCCATAAGGTGGGCGACAAGAAGGTCGTTAAGGACATTGC
>JAZNSR010000004.1:0-4931 GCA_045591335.1 Faecousia sp. | reverse complement strand
TACAACGGTCTTTTCCTCGCACCAGGCGGACAGCTCGTCCCAAACCTTCATGCCGTCCAGCTTCTTCTTGCTCAGCTGGCAGGTGCCTTCCTGATCGTTAACGCGAACAACGAAAACCTCGATCTCGTCGCCAACCTTCAGAATGTCCTCAGGCTTTACAGTGGGATCGGCGCTGACTTCATCATAGGGAATGTAGCCGGCGTGCTTAGTGCCCAGATCGATCTGAACTTCTGTGGTGCCGATACCGGTAACGATGCCAAGAACCTTATCTCCTGTATTTAAAGTTTTGATGGACTGCTCCAGAAGTGCCTCAAAGCTTTCCTCCTGTACAGCCTCAACATTAGTAATTTCGCTCATAGTCTTGTTGACCTCCTTTATAATCCACGCCGGAGTCGACGCCCCAGCAGTGATTCCAACATCAGCCACACCGCAAAAAAACGCGGGATCCAGCTCGGCAGCATTATCCACCAGAGCAACCCGGCTGCAGTGCTCCCGACAAATCATAGCAAGGCGGCCTGTGTTGGAACTGCTTACGTCACCTACAACGACCATGGCTTGACAAATCGTACTCAATTTTGCCGCTTCGCTTTGTCGAGATTCAGTTGCTTTACATATTGTATCAAAAATTTTCAAGTTAGTAAACTGTTTTTTTGCGATTTTTACGCACATTTTCCACAAACTTTCAGTGGATGTGGTCTGACAAACCATGCAAATTGACAGTTTTTCCCGGTTTTCCAGGGTTTCAGACCAGTTTTCCAACTCCTCAGGGGTCTGAAAAATCATGCACCGGTCACACCATCCGGCAATGCCCTCAACCTCCGGGTGAGACCGGGTGCCGATAATCACCGGCAGGCTGCCTTCCTGGCAGGCTTTCTCCACGATTCCATGGATGCGCTTAACAAAAGGACAGGTGGCATCGATGACCTCCACGCCCTTTTCCTCCAGCTGGGCATAGATCTGGGGCCCCACGCCATGAGAACGGATGATCACAGTCATGCCGGGCTGGGCTTGCTGGGGACTTTCCAAAACCTGCACGCCCATCTGCGCAAAACGGCTCACCTGGTGGCGGTTATGGATAATAGGGCCAAGGGTGGCAACCTGCTTACCCTCGGCAGCTGCCTGCTCCACCAGTCCTACCGCCCGGTCCACCCCAAAGCAGAAGCCGGCACTTTTTGCAACGGTCACACTCATAGGGCGATCTTCTCCCCGATGATCCGCTTCATTTCAGCCAGCACGCCGTCAATATCCAGCTCAGAGGTATCCAGCTTAATGGAATCTCTGCACATTTTCAGAGGGGCAACCTCCCGGTGGGTATCCTGGTAGTCCCGCTGTTCGATTTCCTTTAAAATCTTATTGAAATCGGACTTTTGGCCCTTGGCGTTCAGCTCATCGCAACGGCGCTGTGCCCGGACCTCCGGCTTGGCAGTCAAAAAGATCTTCACGGTTGCCTTGGGCAGCACCACTGTGCCAATATCCCGGCCATCCATGACCACATTATGCTTTTTGGCAATATCCCGCTGCATATCCAGCAGCATATCCCGGACAATGGCATGAGCAGACACCAGGCTGGCTTTTTGGGAAATATCCTGGGTGCGGATATCATCGGTCACATCCATGCCGTTCATGATCATGTGCTGCTTGCCATCTTCATCGTAAACGATGTCGATGGTCAGCTCGTCAATATAACGGCTCACGCCGTCAATATCCTTGGGGCTGATGCCCAAAAGATCCAAAAAATAGGCAACGGTGCGGTAAATGGCACCGGTATCCACATAATAATAGCCCAGTTCCTTGGCGAGGTGGCGGGCTATGGTGCTTTTGCCCGCACCGGCAGGGCCGTCAATGGCGATAGAATAGGTTTTAGACATAATATACCTCTTTTTATCTATTGTGTTCTGAGTTTAGACAACGCGGCGGCTTCGGCGGCAATGACCTCTTCCGGGGTCATGTTCAGATATTTGCCCGTCTGCTCCGGGGTCATAGGTGCGCCGCCCTCCAGTCCGTAACGCAAAGTCAGCAGCCTTGCATCCTTTTCCGGCAAAACGCTAAGCAGCTCAGCGATCCGCTGCCGCATTTGGAAATATGCCGTATCCTCCACGGCTTGATCCTCTTCCTCCGGCAAGGGCTGGTTATCCTCCGGATTTTTTACCCGGTGCATGTCTCTTGCCTTTGCCGCCATATCCGCAACCGCGGCTACAGCCTCCGGGGTCTTATGCATGGCCTGGGCGATCTCCTCCACCGTGGGATTTCTGCCCAGCTCCGATAAAAGCTGCTCATCCACGCTGCGGTAATCCTCCAGATCCTGCCGCAGCTTTTGTCCCACACCGGCAGCGTGGGCCTGCAAAACCACAGTACGGATCAAGTGCTTTTCAATGACTGCATCCCGGAAGTCCTCCAGGCTGCCGCCAGCATACCGGTTCAGCTCCACCCACAGGCCCATGGATGCTTCCTGGATCAGATCCTCCAGCAAAACGCCTTTGCCGGTGTAGGCTTTTGCCAGCTCCACCACCCGGCTGATACAAAGGTGAAACACCTGGGTATACACCGCCGCCTCCGGGTCACCGGCGGCATTGGCCTGGGCCAGGGGCTGCTCCAAAGCAGGCAGATCCCCCCAGGCGGGCAGCTGCGCCAGCTCCTGCAGGTATAGCCGCAGGGGATCATTTTCTTCCAGGGCAGTCAGAAGTGTGCCCTTTTTCACCAGCTCCGCCTCTCTGCGCAGCCGCACCACCGTGGCACTATCCGCACCGGCAATGGGCGCCAGATCCAGCAGCACCGGAACTTGCTTTTCTTCCAGCTGGATCAGCGCATCCTGGGCGGTCTCCTCAGATTCTCCATCCAGAGCCGTCAGCAAATAAGCGGCACGAATGGGACTGCCCGGGGCAACGCTCGACAGCAAATTCTCTATGGGTGTGTCAGCAAACGCAAAATCCAAACCATCAATCATCGGTTAAAAAATCCTCCAATCCAAGGCCCTGGCTGCGTTTTTGCAGCTTTTGCAGCGCCTCGCTCTCCACCTGCCTTGCCCGCTCCTTGGAAATTTCCAAACGCTTGCCGATCTGCTCAAAGCTATAGCAGGTGCCATCTTCAAAACCAAACCGCAGCCGGATCACCTGCAGCTGCCGGGGTGTCAGCTGCCCTAAAAGGCTCTGCATGGTGCTTTCCAGCTCCATGCGCACCAGCTGCTCCTGGGGCTCGGGCGCATGGATATCCTCCAAAAGCATTTGCAGAGTGTCCTCACCGTCACCGGCAGGGGCATCCAGGCTGCAAAGCTCCGGCAGCAATTCCAAGTATTCTGCCACCTTTTCCCGGCTCATACCCGCCCGCTGGGCAATGGCATCCAGCTCCGGTTCTTTTTCCAGCTCCTGCTGCAGCTGCCGCCGGGCATATTGGATCTTGCGGATCCGTTCTGCCGCCCGCAGGGGCACACGGATCAAGCCGCTGTGATTGAGAATGCAGCGGGTGATCCGCTGGCGGATCCATTTGGTGGCATAGGTGGAAAACCGCAGCTGCCGCTCCGGCTCAAATTTCCTGGCAGCAATCAAAAGGCCGATGCTCCCCTCCTGAATCAGATCCAGCAAAGGCACACCTCTACCGTTATACTCCTTGGCAATAGAGATCACCAGGGGCAAATTGCAGCTGACCATTTTCCGGACTGCTTCCATATCTCCCCGGTTGCAGGCAATGGCAAGCTCCATTTCCTGCTGGGGCGTTAAACGCTTATAGGGCCGAATATCCGCAAGAAACTGTGTGATATCCTCCAATTCCGGTGCATCCTTGGTGACCATTGCACTCATCCATTGGTTCCCTTTCTTTCTTTTAATTTGTTGCGCAGAGCCAAAAGGTCCGCATCGTCCGCCACAGACTTGCTCTGATGCTGGGAAAGCACCGTATTTACGCAATCCCGAAAAGCATCCTCACTGACGGGGCCTTGCTGCCGCTGACACACGCCGGAAAGATGATTCATTTCCTCCGGTGTCAGATCTGCCAGCACTGCCAAAGAGGCTTCCATGCCCTGGGCATGCCGCTGGCAAAGCTGGGCGTAGACCCTGCCGAACAGCTCCACAGAAAAATGCTCCGGCTTCAAGGCAGAAGCGCTGTCCAGCAACGCAGGCTCACGCAAAGCAAGGGACAGTATGCCCTCCTCTGCCATGGCGGATTTCATATTGTCATAGCGGATATTCCGGGTTTTGGGCTGCAAGGCCTTTGCAGGTGCCAGGTCCTGGGCTTCCTGCTGCTTGCGCTGACGGTGCATCCGCCGTTTATAGGCATTGTTGATTTCCAGCTTCATAGCTTCATAGCTGACCTTGGTTTCCTCGGCAATGCGGTTGCCATAAACCTCCCGCTGGGCTGCGCTGCCCAGGGTGCTGATCAGTTCTGCCGCCTCCTGCATATATTTGACCCGCTGATCGTCCACTGCCAAGTCAAATTTACTGCGGATATTGCTCAGCTGGTATTCCACCCGGTTGGTGGACCCCTCCTGCAAAAGCAGCTTGAAACGGTCCGCGCCGAATTTACGCAGGTAATCGTCCGGGTCCATATTATCGGGAATCTGCAAAACCTTCACATGCAGCCCCGCTTTTTCCAAAATAGGAATGGCACGGGCGGTGGCCTTCTGTCCCGGTCCGTCGCCATCATACAGCAGCACCACCTGCTCTGTATAGCGGCTCAAAAGGGTGGCCTGCTCATCGGTCAGGCTTGTGCCCAGGGATGCCACCACATTGTCAAAGCCGTATTGGTGCATGGTGACCACATCAATATTGCCCTCCACCAGGATCAAATGTCCCAGCTTGGTCTTTTTGGAAAGGTTCAGGCCAAAGAGGTTTTTGCGCTTATTAAAGATCACCGTATCGTTGGAGTTTAAGTACTTGGGCTTGCTGTCATCCAGCACCCGCCCGCCAAAGGCGATCACATTGCCCCGCACATCGATAATG
>JAZNSR010000003.1:0-4695 GCA_045591335.1 Faecousia sp. | reverse complement strand
CTCGGTATCGATCCACGGCACATCATACCGCCCCTTGCCAAGCCGATCTGTCGCACCCTGCAGGCAAACCTCGGTGGGGAGGTCGAACAGAAAAACTGTGTCGCAGCATTTAAGCCTTGCTTCAAGCGTCCTTGAATAATTGCCATCTATGATCCACCCGTCAAGCTGCATCACTTGGGTAAGTTTCTCGTCAAATTCTGACCGCTCAATATGGGTTCTGTCCGGCTTGTGCCAAATGGCATCCAGATAATACAGCGGCAACTTTGTAGCCGCGCTTAACTTTTCCGCAAAGGTGGTTTTGCCGCTTCCTGGACAACCGATAACAATTGCTTTTTTCATTTTCTTCCCCTTTTCGGTGTGGGCAGTTCTTCCGCAATGGCTGCAAGCAGACTTTGCAAAAAGGCTTTATCTTCCATATTTTCCACAAGAAACATTTTCTTCGCACCCTCGTAGGGAAGCTCCATTGGGGCATTCGGCATTAGTCTTTTGGCAGAGAGGGTGGGCTTAACCAACAGCCGGTTATCGTAGACACCGCCGATCACCTTGCCGCCGTGATACAGCACATATTCTCCCATCATCGCCCGGGCAGAAAGGCCGTCGCACTGCTCCAAAATGAAATCCACATATTCCTTACTGCTTGCCATCGTTTATCCCTCCCTTGTCTTGATAGCATTATACCGCATTTTTCTGGGTATGGCAACAAAAAGCGGATGCCGAAGCATCCGCAATTGTCTGTTATAGACGGGAAAGATAGGTATCAATGACCTGCTTGGCAAAGGCGCCTGTGCCCTTGCCGCCGGCTTTGTCGATGTTTTCCGTCATGCTGCCACCACCGGCGTAGCTTTCTGCCAAGCTTTTGAGGATCTGGGGCGTGCAGGTGTAAAAATGCTCCGTAAAGAACGCCTGCAGTTCCGTTGCCCAGTTTTGGGCTGCTTCGCTGTCCGGGGCGCAGGGGCGCATCTTGCCCAGCTTTGCAAACAGCTCCATCACCTGCGCACCCAGGTTTTTTTCCTGTTCCTTGGTGCGGCCTTTCTGCTTCTGCTCAAATTCCTTGTAGGCCTCGGTTTTGCCGTAAAGCACCTTGGCCTGCTGGCTGTATTCGTCAAATTTCTTGGGGTCAAAGCCTTCAAAATCCATATATTTCACTCCTAACATAATGTTGACAAAGCCTCTTTGAAGAATCCACGCATGTTTGCATTGCAATTCTTGGTATAAAAATAGTCCTGCAGGCTGTCATGCTGAGTGAAACGAAGCGGAATCCAGGAATGACAGCTTTTGTATTGGGATCAGCACTGCTGCAGCAGGCGGATATAGAACTCCACCGCCCGGGTGATGCAATCCAGGCGGATGCGCTCGTTATTGCCGTGGATGGATTTGCGTTCCTCAGCGGTCAGCGCCATGGCGGAGAAACGGTAGACCTTGTCACTGATGCGCCCGTAGTGGCGGCTGTCGGAGCATTGTACCATCAGATAGGGGGCAACCACGCAGCCGGGCCAGGTATGGGAAACTGCGGTGCAGACCTTGTCCCAGCCGGGGCAATCGGTTCGGGAAATGCGGCTGGGCTCGGAGCTCTCCAAAACCGTGATCTCCACATCCGGGTCGTTGACCACCTTTTCCAGATAGGCCTTGGCGCTGGCTACGGAATCTGCGGGATTCAGCCGCATATTGCTGACCAGACTGGCCTCTGTGGGGATCACATTCCGGGCATTGCTGCCCTGGGCCATGGTGAAGGCGGTGGTGGTGCGCACCAGGGCGTTCATCTCTCCGCCGCTTTGCTTGCAGATCAGATCCAGCACCGGCTTGAACAGCCACAGGTTGGCAAACACCAATTTGAGCGCAAAGCTGCTGTGCCGCCCCAGGGTGTCAAACATCTCTGCGGCGGGCTTGGTCGGGTGCATTTTAAAGGGATGGTCAATGACCTTGCGGCAGGCGGAGGCCAGGGTGGTCAAGGGGGTTTTGGGCAGGGGAGCAGAGGCGTGGCCACCCTGGGAGCGGACCGTATACTGCACATTCATCATGCCCTTTTCCGCAATGCCGATCAGACCGCAGGGGGCTTTCACGCCGGGGAACACATTTTCCACCACGGCACCGCCCTCGTCCACTACCATAGCAGGCTCGATGCCCTGCTCCAAAAACCAGTCCACAATATGCACAGCGCCCTTACCGTTGATCTCCTCGCCGCCGGAGAAGGCGAAGTAAACATCATGCTCCGGGGTGAAGCCCTGGGCGATCAGATTGTTGGCGGCAGACAGCGCGCCGTTGAAGGTGGCTTTGGTATCCAAAGTGCCCCGACCCCACATAACGCCATCCTCAATGATGCCGGAAAAGGCGGGCTTGTCCCATTTTTCCTCGTCCACGGGCACCACATCGTAGTGGGCCATCATAATGGCGGGGTTGCCGGGGGTTTTGCCCTTCCAATGGAAAAGCAGACCCCGGTCCGGCAGCTGCGTGAAGCTGCAAATCTTAAAAACCTCCGGGTAAAGCTCCGGCAGCTGACCGATAAGCTTTTGGAATTCGGCTTCGTCCTCCAAGGCTTTATCGTTATAAGAAATGGTTTTGCATTGCACCAGCGCCTGCAGGGCGGAAATGGCCGCCTCCCGGTCAAATTCCACCGGCTGCGCTTGGGGCAATGCTTTTTTTCTGGGGACAAAAGCGGCGGCACGGATCAGCAGCACCGCTAAAAATGCCACCGCTACCCCCAAAAGAATCCAACCGATCATTTCAAAATACCTCTTTTATACAGAATGCGGCCAATGATAATGGTGATCAGTGCGCTGACGGGCACCATAATGCCCACAGTGCCCTCATTCAGAGCGGGCACGAAAATGAACAGCACCAGCATCAGCAAAATGGGGGCAACTGCCAGCTTCCAGTTTTTGGAAACAAAGGCCACGCCCAGTCCGCCGAACAGAGCGGGCAGGATCTGCGCAAAGGCGGGCTGCAGCACCGGGGCTTGCAGAATGGGGGTCAGCGGTACGATCAAAACCACGCCGATGATGATAATAATGGTGGTGACGATGCTGGAGGTGGCGATGGCAACGGTGGAGATGATCTCGCCTTCCTCGCTGTTGGCACTCACGCCGTTCTGCTCCAAAGCGTTCAGTGCGCAGGGCAGCTTCAGGTTAGAGATATTGCCGGTGACGAAGCCTAAATAGGAGCCGCCTGCGCCCAGCATGGGCACAAAGGTGACCACCTCAATAGCACCCACCGCCCAATACATGGGAGCGGTGGCAACCAGACCCAGGCCCAGGGACTTCCAGTCCGGGGCAGTGCCAAAGGTGATGGCAACGGCCACGGGGAACATGAGCAGCAGGATCATAACGCCGATATTCCAGATCCGTCCGTCTCTGTGTACAGAATCGATATAAGACATGTTTTTCTTCATGATCTTTCCTCCTTAACCCAGCCAGCTGTAGAAGGGGATGGCAGAAGCCATGCCCACGATCAGACTCAGAGGCAAAGCGTATTCGCTGAGCCATTTCATTTTCGGCAGCTTCATGGCAACGCCGCAGAGGATCATGGTTACGGCGGATACCGCCATCACGCACACGGGGATCAAGCCGGAGGTGGCGGTGTACTGCACGGCCTTTTCGATCTTTTCACCGTTTTCGGTGACGGTTTCCATGACGGTGACCATGCCGTTGGCATCGGCGCTCCACAGCCGGGACACATCGCAGAACACATAGCCTAAAAACGCGGAGATCATGCCGATAAACAGGGCGTTGGAGAAAATGTCTGCCCAGCGGGCATCCCGCTTGGAAAGGCTGGACATGCCACTTTGCAGCTTTTTGCCGATGACCGGCACCAGCCAAATGCCCATCATGATGCTGATGGTCATTACGCAAAGCACATTGACATATTGCTGGGCGGTGAGATTGGCAGCACCCAGGGTCTCACCCATGGCGCTGAGGGCGTTGGTGGCGGCAACGGTCTCATAGCTCATGGAGCCTACCACGCTGAGCCGCAGCCAGGGCAGGGGAAGACCCAGGGTGGTGCTGAGGGTGATGATACTGATGACGATAGCCACCGCAGGGGCAATGGTGAAGATGGCGGCAGAACCGATGGTCTTGCCCAGCTTGGACATATCCATGCCGATGACCTTTGCCCGGCGCAGGGCCTTCACCAGAAAATACACAGACTGGCCCAGAACCACTGCCACCAGTAAGCCTGCCATGATGTACAAAATGGGATGGTTTACATGGAATTGCAAGGAAAACACCTCCAAAATAAATTATGACAAAAGTATACGATATAAAATATATAATGCAAAGCGCAAAATTATAATTGAGAGTTGATAGTTGAAAGTTGAGAATTGAGAACGAAGCGCGACGGAATGCGACGGAATGCGACGGAATACAACGAAACCCCACTCAGAATCATACTCATACTCAGAATCATAGTCAGACTCGTAGTTATATTTGTTTAGTAAGAGTGGGGGAGAACGGCTGTGGAATTTTCAACTCTCAATTCTCAACTCTCAATTCTCAACTATCAACTCTCAACTCTCAATTCTCAACTCTCAATTATCAACTATCAACTCTCAACTATCAACTCTCAACTCTCAACTCTCAACTATCAATTCTGAACCACATATCCTTCGCGCTTAATGGAAATAAAAAAGCCGGAGAAAACTCTCCGGCAAAAATTGGAAATATTTATTGACATTGGAAGCCAGTTGTGATAGAATGGTACTCC
>JAZNSR010000002.1:0-23524 GCA_045591335.1 Faecousia sp. | reverse complement strand
TGGATGAAACCAATGCCTACATTCCTATTCCCCAGGAAATTTTGGATTTTTATAAAATGTACCGTCCGTCACCGCTGGTGCGGGCTTATTGCCTGGAAAAGCATTTGCAGACCCCTGCAAAGATTTATTATAAATTCGAGGGTAATAACAGCTCCGGCAGCCATAAGCTCAATTCCGCTATTGCCCAGGCCTATTATGCCAAGCAGCAGGGGCTCAAGGGCGTGACCACAGAGACCGGAGCCGGTCAGTGGGGCACAGCGCTGAGCATGGCCTGCGCCTATTTGGGGCTGGATTGTAAGGTGTTTATGGTAAAATGCAGCTATGAGCAAAAGCCCTTCCGCCGGGAGGTTATGCGCACCTACGGCGCCAATGTGACCCCCTCGCCGTCGAATACCACCCAGGTGGGCAGAAAAATACTGGAGCAATTCCCGGGCACTAACGGCTCCCTGGGCTGCGCCATTTCTGAGGCTGTGGAAACTGCTGCCTCCTTAGAGGGCTACCGCTATGTTTTGGGCAGCGTACTCAACCAGGTAACCCTCCACCAGTCCATCATCGGCCTGGAGACCAAGGCAGCCTTGGATAAATATAATATCCAGCCGGATATGATCATTGGCTGCGCCGGCGGCGGCTCTAACCTGGGTGGATTGATTGCGCCCTTTGTGGGGCAAAAGCTCCGTGGAGAAGCGGATATGCGTATTATTGCCGTTGAGCCCAAATCCTGCCCCACCATGACCCGGGGCAGCTATCGTTACGATTATTGCGATACGGGCATGGTTTGCCCTCTTTCCAAAATGTACACCCTGGGCAGCGGCTTTATTCCCTCTGCCAGCCATGCAGGCGGGCTGCGGTATCACGGTATGAACTCCGTGGTGTCTCAGCTGTATGCAGATGGACTTATGGAGGCCAACGCTGTGGAGCAGACCAGTGTGTTTGCCGCCGCCACGGAATTTGCTAAGGTGGAGGGCATTTTGCCTGCGCCGGAGAGCAGCCATGCCATCCGGGTTGCCATGGATGAAGCGCTGAAATGCAAGGAAACCGGGGAGGAAAAGACGATCGTTTTTGGTCTGACCGGCACGGGTTATTTCGATATGATGTCCTATCAAAAATACAACGATGGCATCATGAGTGATTATATCCCCACCGATGCAGAGATCGCCAAAAGCCTTGCCCAATTGCCCAATGTATAAAATAAGGGGATCAAGCAAATCGCTTGATCCCTGCAGTTTTTTAGTTTGCCAGTTCCTCAGCCAAAGCCAGGATTTGCGCCTTGGAGGTCTCATTCAATGCGGAAAGAATGGTCACTTCCGTCTGGGCGAAGGTCAGATCCTTGCTGTTTTCCAGGTGTTTTTTCATAACCTTGGTGGCAGTGGGGGCCCAGGAGCCGTTTTCCACAAAGGCCACCCGGCGGTTTTGATAGTTGCGCTCTGTCAGCGCGTGCAGATAGGTCTGCATAAAGGGGAAGATCTCACCGTTATAGGTGGTGGTTGCCAAAACCAGACGGTCATAGCGGAAAGCGTCCTCCACGGCCTCTGCCATGTCATCCCGGGCAAGATCGGCGGTGTTGACCGTAACACCCTTGGCTTCCAAAGCCGCTGCCAGCAGCTCTACAGCCTCCTTGGTGTGGCCGTAAATGGAGGTGTAGGCAATGAATACGCCCTGGGATTCCGGAGTGTAGCTGGACCATAGATCGTAAAGATGGAGATAATGTCCCAGATCCTCTGTCAGCACCGGGCCGTGAAGAGGGCAGATGGTGGCAATGTCCAGAGCACTTGCGGCTTTCAGCACATTTTGCACCTGCTTGCCGTATTTGCCCACAATGCCGATATAGTAGCGGCGGGCTTCGCAATCCCAATGCTCGTCGGCATCCAGCGCACCAAATTTGCCGAATGCGTCTGCGGAGAAGAGGATTTTTTCGCTGGATTCGTATGTAAGCATAACCTCAGGCCAGTGCACCATGGGCGCAAACAAAAACTGCAGATGATGGCTGCCCAGACTGAGACTTTCGCCGTTTTTCACTGTCAGGGTGTTTTCCATCACCAGGCCCGGGAAGAACTGGCCGATCATGGTGAAGGTCTTGGCGTTGCCCACTACGGTGGCATGGGGATATTTTTCCACAAATGCGCCAATGGAGGCAGCGTGATCCGGCTCCATGTGCTGCACGATCAGATAATCCGGATCCTTGCCGTCCAGCACCTGGGCCAGATTGTCCAGCCATTGGGTGGTTTTAGAACGGTCGATGGTGTCCATAACGGCGATCTTTTCATCCATGATTACATAGGAATTGTAGGCCATGCCGTTGGGAACATCGTATTGTCCCTCAAAAAGATCAATGTCATGGTCGTTTTCACCGATGTAAAACACGGTGTTCGTAATTTTGCTTACCATAGTGTATCTCCTTTTCTTATCTTTTCCGAAATTATTATAGCATATCTTGTCAATGTGTCAATAGGAATGATTCTTATTCTTGAAAATATCATTGACACTTTTTTTGAAAGGTGTATAATATGGATAGAGTAGAATAGGAGGGAGCTTATGCAGCTGGTTTTATTAACGGCCCTGGGTGTGGGCGGCGCAACCTTTGTGGGCGCAATCCTGGGTTTTTGCTTTAAAAAGATTTCTCACCGTTTCAGTGATATCGTGCTGTCCTTTGCGGCTGGCGTTATGCTGGCAGCGGCGGAGATCGGCTTGATTTTGCCGTCGCTGGAATATGGCGGAAAATGGGGCATATTGGTGACGATTGCCGGCATATTTTGCGGCGCATTGTGCTTGAATTTGTTTGACCGCTTGGTGCCCCATTTGCACCGACTCAGCGGTGTGGATTCCGAGTCCCATCCGGACGGTACTGCAAAGCTGGATAAGGTTTTGCTGTTTGTGATGGCTATTGCCATCCATAACCTGCCGGAGGGCATTGCAGCGGGCGTTGGCTTTGGCTCGGATAATGTGGCAGATGCTCTTTCTGTTGCGGGTGGTATTGCACTGCAGAATATTCCTGAGCGTATGGTGATCATAGGCCCCATGCTGGCGGCAGGTATTTCCCCAAAGCGCACCTTTTTGTGCGCTGCGCTGACCGGTGTGGTGGAGATCGTGGGCACGCTGCTGGGATATTTTGCTGTTAGTGTGTCTGCGGCGGTGCTGCCCTTTGCTTTGGCCTTTGCCGGCGGCACGATGCTTTATGTGATCAGCGATGAAATGATCCCGGAGACCCATGCCCACGGCAGTGAACGGGGCGCGACCTATGCGCTTTTGGTGGGCTTTTGTGTGATGCTGGTAACGGACTTTCTGCTGGGATAAGGACTTGCAAAATTTGCCAAAAGCGAGTATTATATGACCTGTACTTGATTATTAAGAAATACTTTCTTAAGGAGAATATTATGGCGATTATTGCCCCTTCAATTTTATCTGCAGACTATATGCATTTTCATGAGGATATGGACCGCACCAAGGCCGATGGTGCCAAGTGGCTCCATGTGGACATTATGGACGGCCAGTTTGTGCCCAATATTACCTTTGGCTATGGCTGGGTCAAGGCTATGCGGAAGATCACAGATCTGGTTTTGGATGTGCACCTGATGATCGACCGGCCTATCCGCTATGTGGAGGAATTTTGCAAGGCTGGCTCTGACTTTTTGACCGTCCATGTGGAATCGGATACTCCCGAAAATATTCTGGCAGCCATTGAGAAGATCCGCAGCCTTGGTGTGAAGCCCGGCATTGTGGTAAAGCCCAACACGCCTGCGGAGGCCATTGCGGATTATTTGCCTTTGGTGGACTTGGTGCTGGTGATGACCGTGGAGCCCGGCTTTGGCGGGCAAAAATTCATGGCTCACATGATGCCGAAGGTTAAGCAGCTGCGCACTATGCTTGACGCTGTGAATCCCAATTGCCATTTGGAGGTAGACGGTGGCGTGGATTTGACTACTGCTGAAATCTGCAAGGCCAACGGCGCCGATGTGCTGGTGGCTGGCTCTGCCTTTTATGGGTCAGCGAACCGCCCCGGTTTCGTAAAACAAATTGAAGCATAAGGAACGGTGATTATGGAAGCACGAAAGCTGGCTGGCTTGCAGCCCGAATCTGTATTTTATTATTTTGAAAAGCTTTGCCAGATCCCTCATGGCTCCGGTAACACCAAAGCCATCAGCGATTATCTGGTGGAATTTGCTAAGGAGCAGGGGATTGAATATATTCAGGATGAATGGAACAATGTGATTTTGTTTGGCAAGGGTACTAGCGGCATGGAGGACCATGCCCCGGTGATCCTGCAGGGCCACATGGATATGGTCTGTGAGAAAGATGATACCTGTCCCATCGATATGGATACCCAGGGGCTGGATGTGACCCATGACGGCGATTATGTGTTTGCCAAAGGTACCACTCTGGGCGGTGATGACGGCATTGCGGTGGCCTATGCCCTGGCGCTGCTGGCAGACCGGAGCATTCCCCATCCTCCCTTGGAGGTGGTGATTACCGTGGACGAAGAAACGGGCATGTATGGTGCCGCGGGCATTGATCTATCCATGCTCAAAAGCCGCACCCTTATCAATATTGATTCAGAAGAAGAAGGGATTTTCACAGTCTCCTGTGCCGGCGGCTGCCGCAGCCGGATCAGCCTGCCGGTGTCCCGCCGGGCGGTGTATGGGCCTTGCGTGAAGCTGACGGTGGAGGGACTCCAGGGCGGACACTCCGGTGTGGAGATCCACAAAAACCGGGCCAATGCTAATAAGGTCATGGGAGAATTTTTAAGCCGCGTTCAGCAGCTGATGCCCCTTTGCATCACCAAGCTTTCCGGCGGCGCCAAGGACAATGCCATTCCCCGGTCCTGCACCGTTACTCTGGTGGCTTTGGGCATGTATATTGAGCGCATAAACGATATCGCCCAGGCTTTGCAGGAGGAGATCCGTGCCAATTATGACGAGCCGGAGGTTATTATCCGTGGGGATGATGTGGACGCTTTGGGCGGCAATGCTTTATCCACAGAGGATACTGCTAAGGTCATTGCCCTTTTAAACAGCGTTCCCAACGGCGTGCAAAGCTGGAGCGCGGATATTGAGGGGCTGGTGCAAACCAGTCTGAATCTGGGTGTTGCGGAGCTGGATGAGCAGCTGCAGCTGACCTTTGCAGTCAGAAGCTCTATCAATGCGGAAAAGCGGGAGTTACTGGATCAGCTGCAAAAGCTTGCGCAAATGCACGGCGCAGCCTGCACCGAGGCAGGGGATTATCCCGCATGGGAATATAAAAAGGATTCGGTCTTGCGGGATACCATGATCCGGGTCTATTCTCAAATGTATGGGAAAGCACCCCAGGTGGTTGCTATCCATGCCGGCTTGGAATGCGGCCTGCTCAGCGAAAAGCTACCGGGGCTGGATTGTGTGTCCATTGGACCGGATATGCAGGATATCCACACCAGCCGTGAACGGCTGAATATTGCCTCCACCCAGCGCACATGGGAGTTTTTGTTGCAGGTTTTGGCACAGATGTGACTTCTAGAGACAAAAAAGCAGAAAATTTCGTAAAACCTGCTTGACAATTTGCCATATAAAGGCTATAATAGCTTAGCCGATATGGTCCTGAACGCATCCTGGATTTAGCCGGATGCCATCGGAGGGAGGGAAAACAATGTCTGAAATTCGCGTAAAAGAAAACGAATCTCTGGAGAGCGCTCTGCGCCGTTTTAAGCGTAGCTGTGCTAAGGAGGGCGTTATTGCTGAGGTTAAGAAGCGCGAGCATTATGTCAGCCCCAGCCTGAAGCGTAAGCAGAAGTCTGAAGCTGCCCGTAAGAACAAGAGAAAGTTCTATTAATATTCCCTCAATGCATGCTTGTTGCACCCTGCGGATTCTTCCGCAGGGTGTTTTTTATTCTCCCCGGTTTTATGCCGGGGATTTTTATTTGCGGTTTTTTGTATAATTTGCCTTCTGTTGCAAAAAATGTAGCAAGGCTGGAGGTGAATGTATGTCTTGGCAGACTTTGTTGTACATTTTCAAGCGTTTAGCATTGGCGGTACTGACGGTGTTTGTGGTGATCACGGTGACCTTTTTCGTGATGCATGCAGTGCCCGGCGGACCATTTATGTCAGAAAAAGCCATTTCCCCGGCAGCGTTGGAGGCATTGGAGAAAAAATACGGCATGGACCAGCCGGTTTACCGGCAGTATTTCACTTATATCAGCGATGTTTTTACCCGGCTGGATTTTGGGCCAAGCCTGAAACAGCGGGGACGCACGGTGGCAGAGTTGATTTTGGAGGGGCTGCAGGTTTCTGCCCGGTTAGGCTTGCTTGCCGCGGCTGCAGCGGTTGTTCTTGGTCTGCTGCTGGGGTCTTATGCGGCGCTGCACCGCAACGGCTTTATGGATAAGCTGATCATGGTCATCACCACCGCCTTTGTATCCATGCCCTCGTTTATTATGGGAACCCTGTTATTGCTGATTTTTGCGGTATACTGGATGCTTGTTCCCGCCAACGGGGCTATGGCAGGGGGGCAGATCCTGCCGGTGGTGACCTTGACATTGTATCCCACTGCCTATATTACTCGGCTGACCCGTTCATCTATGCTGGATGTTTTGGGGCAGGATTATATCCGCACCGTCCGGGCAAAGGGTGTGCCTAAAATTCGATTGATCTTTGGTCATGCGCTGAAAAACGCAGTTTCCCCGGTGATCACTTATCTGGGTCCCATGATTGCTAATATCGTCACAGGATCGTTGGTGGTGGAGCGGATCTTCGCCGTTCCGGGCATTGGCAGGACCTTTGTCAGTGCCATAACGGACCGGGATTATCCTGTGATCATGGGCACCACCATCGTGCTGGCGGTGCTGGTGGTGGTTATGAATTTGCTCAGCGATCTACTTTACAAGGCAGTTGATCCCAGGATCAGTCTGCATTAGGAGAGGAATATGGAAGCAGAGGATTTTCTGAAGGCAACAGAAGCTCAAAAGGTATATGAAGTGCCCCATAAACCGGCATCGTCGTTTATTCGTGATGGTGTGAAGCGTTTACTGCGGAATAAAACCGCCACGGCTGCGGTGGTGACTGTTGCATTGATTACCCTGGCTGCGCTGTTGTTGCCCTACTTTTGGCCCTATGGTTATGATCAGATGCTGGGGGTCAGGCCCGGAAAGCCTGTGGACCCATCTTATAACAATTTAAAGCCTTTTGCGTATGCCCAGTCAGAAAAGTCCCAAATTGCTGCCGGGCAGTGGGTATTTCCCCATATTTTGGGCACAGACGCAGCCGGGCGGGATTATTTTATCCGGGTTGTTTACGGTACACGGATTTCTTTAACAGTTGGATTTTTTGCCAGCTTGATCGTTTTAGCGGTGGGCCTTTCCGTGGGCGCATTGGCAGGCTACCTGGGCGGTAAGGTGGACCTGGTTGTTATGCGGGTTGTGGATATTATCTATTCGTTGCCGGATACTTTAATGGTGATTTTGCTTTCCTCCGTGTTGGGGGTGACTTTGGGCAAATGGATCGAAGGAACGGTATTCGCCCGGCTGGGCAGCAATATGCTGAGCCTGTTTTTGGTATTTGCGCTGCTTTATTGGGTGGGTATGGCAAGATTGATTAGAGGGCAGATGCTGAGTCTGCGGGAGCGGGAATATGTGCTGGCAGCCAGGGCAGCGGGGGCTGGGGGCGGCTGGATCATCCGCAAGCACCTGATCCCTAATTGCATCAGCCTGGTGGTGATCTCCACCGCTTTGCAGATCCCTAACGCTATTTTTACAGAAAGCTATCTGAGCTTTTTGGGGTTAGGAGTTAATGCGCCTATGCCCAGTCTGGGGTCATTGGCGTCCGATGCGCTTAACGGCATCACTTCCCATCCTCATCGGCTGGTGATTCCCGCACTGGTGATCAGTCTGATCGTGCTTGCTTTAAATTTGCTGGGTGACGGCCTGCGGGACGCCTTTGATCCGCAGCTGAAAGGGGTGTAGCTATGCCACTGCTGGAGGTGCGGGATCTGCGGGTCTCGTTTTTTACGCCCAATGGGGAGGTCAAGGCCGTGGGCGGTGTGTCCTTTGAATTGGAGCGGGGGAAGGTTTTGGGCATTGTAGGGGAGTCTGGATCGGGAAAATCCGTGACGGCTTATTCTATTTTGCAGATTTTGGGCAATAACGCAAAGATCCTGGGCGGCAGTATTCGCTTCCAGGGGCAGGAGCTGCTTTCTGCGCCGGAAAAAACCTTGAAAACCATCCGGGGTAATCGAATCTCCATTATTTTTCAAGACCCTATGACCTCGTTAAATCCCACCTACACCATTGGCACGCAGCTGATGGAAACCATTTTGCTCCACACGCCCAGAAACAGGAAGCAGGCTTATGACCGGGCGGTGGAAATGCTGCGGCTGGTGAATGTGAATGAGCCGGAAAAGCGGATGAAGCAGTATCCCCATGCCCTTTCCGGCGGCATGCGGCAGCGGATCATGATTGCCATGGCCCTGGCATGTGAGCCGGATGTGCTCATTGCCGATGAGCCAACCACTGCCCTGGATGTGACCATTCAGGCGCAGATTCTGGAGCTTATGCAGCAGCTGCAGCACAAGCTGGGTATGGCCATTATTATGATCACCCACGATTTGGGGGTTGTGGCGCAATTGTGCGATGAGGTGCTGGTGATGTATGCCGGAGCTATCTGTGAGCGGGGAACGGTGGAGGATATTTTCAACCGCCCCAGCCATGAATATACCAAGGGTCTATTACGGTCTGTTCCCTCTGTCAATGATGTGGGCCAGCGGCTGCAAAGCATTTCCGGTGCTCCGGTGGATCTTCGGTATATTCCTAAGGGCTGCCCCTTTTCGCCCCGTTGTCCGGAGGCCATGCAGATCTGCCTGCGTCAGCGTTGTGAATTGACCAAATTGGAAGAAGGACACTATGCCCAGTGCTGGATGAATCAGAAAAAAGCCTATCTGGAGGGAAAGCTTCATGAATGAGTTGATCCGGGTAAAAGATCTGAAGCAGTATTTTCCCATCAGCACCGGGCTGTTCCGTTCCAAACCCTTGAAAGCCGTGGACGGGATCAGCTTTTCCATTGCAAAACGGGAAACCCTGGGCTTGGTGGGAGAGTCTGGCTGCGGAAAATCCACCGCAGGAAGAACCATTTTGCATTTATATAAACCCACCGGCGGAGCGGTTTTCTTTCACGGAAAACCCATAGAAATGGCAAGCTTCCGGAAACAAACCGCCATGGTTTTTCAAGATCCCTATGCGTCCCTGGACCCCAGAATGACCGTGGCGGATATGATCGCAGAGCCTTTGGATATTCACAGGCTCTATGATAACCGGAAGGAGCGCATGGAAAAGGTGCTTCAGCTGATGGCAACTGTGGGGCTGCGCAACGAGCATGCCAGCCGCTATGCCCATGAGTTTTCCGGCGGGCAGCGGCAGCGGATCGGCATTGCCCGAGCCCTAGCCACCCAGCCGGAATTCGTAGTTTGCGATGAGCCGGTGTCTGCTTTGGATGTATCCATCCAGGCTCAGGTGATCAATATGTTTTCCGATTTGCAGCAGCAGTTTGGGCTGACCTATTTGTTTATTGCCCATGACCTTTTGGTGGTGCGGCATATTTCCAGCCGTATTGCAGTGATGTATTTGGGCAAGATCGTGGAGCTGGGGCCCGCCTCGGCGGTGTATGAACACCCTCTGCATCCCTATTCCCAATGTCTGATCTCTGCAGTTCCGCTGCCGGACCCAAAGCTGGCAAAGCAGTCCCGGCGCATACTGCTGCAGGGAGATCTGCCCAGCCCCCTGGATATGCCCAGCGGTTGCCCCTTTTGCACACGCTGCCCCTATGCAACCCAAATATGCCGGGTGAAAATGCCGGAATTTGCAGAGCTTTATACCGGCCATTTCGTGGCCTGCCATCATGTTGACAGAGCTAACTGATCAAGGAGAAGCCTATGAAAAAATCAATGGTAATGTGCTTGGTGTTCGTTTTGTGTTTGAGCCTTTTCGGTTGCGGCAGAGCCAATGCGCCTGCCCAGTCCCAGCAGCAAAAGCTGCCGGTGGATCAAAAAGCCATGGGCGAAATTCGCTATGCCATTTCTTTGCTGCTGGATAGAAACTATATTGCCTCTGCCATTGGCCAGGCCGGGCAGCAGCCGGCATCTTCTTTTGTGGCTATGGGTATGACCGATGCAGACGGTACGCAGTTTTATGAGAATGCAGGCAGTTCGCCGGATTATCCCGGTTATTTCAGCACCGCGGAAGCAGCCTATGAAGAAAACTATGCCCGGGGTTACGGAATTTTGCAAAAGTATTATGATTATGACGAAAAAACCGGTAAATTTCTGAATTTTCCTTCTTTAACTTATTTGTATAACACCTCAGAATCTCATAAAGCTGTGGGTGAATATGTGCAGATGGTCCTATCTTCCATTGGGATCCCGGTGCAGCTGGAAAACCAGGAATGGAGCACCTTTTTAAACACCCGCCATCAGGGTAATTACGACATTGCCAGAAACGGCTGGGTGGCAGATTACAACGATCCGCTGTGTTTTTTAGATATGTGGACCTCGTATTCCGGCAACAACGATATCGGTCTGGGCAGAGGAGAACACGCCAAAGCCGCTATTTATGATTTGGACCTGCGGGAATATGGCTATGATCTGTTTGTGCAGCAGGGCACCTGGGCTGAGACCTACGATCCTTTGATTGCAGCCATACGGGATTGCCGTGAGCCGGAGATCCGTTATGAGCTGCTGCATTTGGCAGAGGATATGCTTATGTCCACAGGCACAGTTATGCCCATATATTTTTATACGGATATTTATATGCTTAGCAGCCGGGTAAAGGGCTTTTTCTCCAATCCTTTGGGCTATAAGTATTTTCATGTAACCACACTGGACGGCAAGGGGGATGGGCTGGCGGTTTGCTTGTCCTCAGAGCCTGCGTCATTGGATCCGGCCTTAAATGCAACCGTGGATGGGGCAACCCTGGTGAGCCATTTGTTTGCGGGTCTTGCCCGGTGGGAGCAGGATGAAACCGGAAAGCTGCAGATCGTGGCGGACTGCGCAGAGACACTGAGCCAGCCGGAGACCCAGGCAGACGGCAGCGTAATCTACCGTTATACCCTGCGGGAAGGGGCGAAGTGGTCCGACGGAAAGCCTCTGACCGCCCAGGATTTTGTCTATGCCTGGAATCGGGCAGCATCCTATGAATTGGCAGCGGATTATGGTTATATGTTTGAACCCATCGCAGGCTATGAAGATGTAGCCAAGGGCGTGCCCGGGGCAAAGCTGGCGGTGGAGGCCCTGGACGCACGGACCTTGCAGGTGACGCTGCGGGCGGATGTGCATTATTGGAATGAGCTTTTGGCTTTTCCGGCGTATCTTCCCGTGCGGCAGGATGTGGTGGAGAGTAATGAAGCCTGGGCAACCAACCCGAAAACCTATATTTCTAACGGCGCATATACCATGGCCGACTGGCGGCACAGCAGCTTGATTACCCTGAAAAAGAATCCGGATTTTTATGACGCGGACCAGGTCACCATGGAAAGTATCCGCTTTTTTCTCTCTGACGATGCCAATAATATGCTCACCAATTTCAAAAACGGCACCTGGCAGCTTATCGACGATGTGCCCACCAATGAGATTCCGGCTTTGCAGCTGCAATATGGCGATCAGTTTGTGGTCACCGGGCAGATCGGCACCTATTACCTTTGCTGGAATGCCAATACTGACCTGCAACCCAAATAAAAATAAGCTGCCCATTTATTGGGCAGCTTTTATGTATGAAAAATCTCCTGGGTAATGGCTAAAAATTCGCCCTGGTCAGTGGTTTTCCGCAGCCGTTTGGCAAGCTTTTCACTGCCTTCAAAATGGGCGATCATATAGCTCCAATGCTCCTTCATGCGGAACATAGCGTTTCTTGCGCCGCCGAAATTTTCCACATAGGCCAAAAACAGTTGATTGTGAAATTGCTCCAAAACAGCAATATCTGTGCCGCCGGGCGTGAGCATGCCGGGGTCGCCCACCAAGGGCCTTCCCAGCATCATGGCCTTAACCTGGGGGAATGTGCCGGCGATGGTGTCTATATCTTTTTGCGTCCACAGATCCCCGTTATAGCAAAGGGGCATTTTGGCAGTTTCCGCAGCCAGGGCGAAAGACTCGGTATGAATGGGACCTTTGTAAAAGTCCGCCCGGACTCTGGGGTGGATGATCAGCTCATGAATGGGATAGCGGTTAAAGATATTCATAAGTGCGGGAAATTCCACAGGATCAGAAAAGCCAATCCGGGTCTTTATTGAAACGGGCAGAGGCGCATCTTTATATATGGCATAAAGAAAACTGTCCAGCGCATCCAAATCCCGCAGCATGCCGGAGCCCTTGCCCTTAGCAGTTACGGTGCCGGAGGGGCAGCCCAGATTCAAATTCACCTGAGAATATCCGAGCTGGGCGCATTGCCCGGCCATCCATAAAAAATCCTCCGGGTTTTTGGTTAGCAGCTGGGGAATGGCGCAGTAGGGAAGGGTGCTTGCGGGGGGCAGCTCTGCAGTCTCCTTTGGGGTCAGTGCCCGATGAACAGTGGGGGATAAAAAGGGTAGATAATACCGGTCTATCCCCGGAAAATACCGGCAGTGAAGCTGCCGGTAGATTCTGTCGGTAATGCCCTCCATGGGGGCAAAATAATATTGCATAGGTTAGATTTCCATGATCACGGGCAGGATCATGGGGTTACGCTTGGTGGTCTTGAACAGGTAGCCACTCAAATCGTTTTTGATGGCAGTTTTAATTGTGGTCCAGTCTCTTACCCGCTTACGGGCGCAGCGTTCAATGGCTTCCATAGCCACATTGCGCAGCTCATCCATAAGCTCCTCAGATTCTTTCACATAGATGAAGCCTCTGGTGATAATATCCGGGCCGGTAATTACGGACCCATCCTGGCCAGAGATATTCACACACACCACGATCATGCCGTCCTGGGCCAGATGCTTTCTGTCCCGCAGCACAACGCTGCCCACATCACCCACACCTGTTCCGTCCACAAATACCTTGCCGGCAGTAACACTTCCGTTTATCTTGCAGGTACGGGGGGAAAGCTCGATCACATTGCCAAGCTCAGCAACCCGCACATTCTTGGCGGGGGTTCCCATTTGGGTGGCAAGCTTGCCGTGAATCTGCAAATGCCGCTGTTCGCCGTGTACAGGAATAAAAAATTTGGGCTTGCACAGGGCGTGGATGATTTTTAGCTCCTCCTGGCAGGCGTGTCCGGAAACGTGCAGACCTTCGCTTTTTTCATAAACCACCTCTGCGCCCTTGCGGTAAAGCTCGTTAATGATCTTGGAAACGGCTTTTTCGTTGCCGGGAATAGCGGATGCGGAAATGATGATCCGGTCACCCGAAACAATGTCCACCTGCTTGTGGGTGGAAAAGGCCATGCGGTACAGTGCGGACATGTTTTCACCCTGGGAGCCGGTGGAAACGATAACTACCTTGTTCTTAGGCAGGCTCTTGATGGCATTCAGATCTACGATCATACCTGCGGGGACTTTGATATATCCCAGATCCTGGGCCACCTTCAGCATATTTTCCATGCTTCTTCCGGTGACTGCCACCTTTCTGCCGTACCGCTGGGCGGTTGCCAAAACTGCCTGGATCCGGTGCATATTGGAAGCAAAGGTGGTGACGATGATCCGCTGGTCGCAGTTTTTAAACTGACGGTCCAGGCTCTCTGCAACGATATTCTCGCTGGGGGTATAGCCCTGGCGTTCCACATTGGTGGAATCTGCCAGCAGTGCTAAAACACCCTGGTTGCCCAGTTCGCCCAAGCGGGCCAGGTCAGTCATACCGTCCTTGGCAGTGGGGTCGATCTTAAAGTCGCCGGTCATTACAACTGTGCCTGCCGGGGTGTGGATGGCAAATGCCACCGCATCGGCAATGGAATGGTTCACATGGATAAATTCCACCGTAAAGCAGCCTGCACGGACCACATCACCGGGTTTATGGGTGATCAGCTTGACCTGGTCGGCAATCCGGTGCTCCTCCAGCTTCAGCTTGATCAGTCCGCAGGTCATGGCAGTGCCGTGAATGGGGCAGGATACCTGCTGCATGCAATAAGGGATAGAGCCAATATGGTCTTCATGACCGTGGGTAATAAACATACCCCGCAGCTTCTTGGCGTTTTGCACCAGATAGGTGAAATCCGGGATCACCAGGTCTACGCCATACATATCTTCTTCCGGGAATCCCACACCGCAGTCTACAACGATCATATCTCTACCGTATTCCAAAACGGTGATATTCTTGCCGATCTCGTCCAGACCGCCAAGGGGAATGATTTTTAATTTTTCAGCCAAATGATAAACTCCTCTCAAAATAACAATAAAAAGGTTAGCGACCGACTGCAGATCCTCCGGCCCCGTATCGCCATATTTCTGCCTTTCGCCCGCAAAAATATAAATTTCTGTCTTGCCCGGGACTGCCCACCCGGCACATGCAAACGCATTATACCACGAAATGCATAAAAAGTATACAAAAATTTTTCGTGTTTTTTCCGTGTAAAAGCAGTTGCACCTTTGCAAAAGATTTGGTATAATAAGGTATTATCGAGTATTATGGGTAGTAGTACCCATGGGTAAGGAGGTTAGCCCCTATGGAAAAACGATTGGCGCATATGTTAAGGCCTAATATGGGTTGGTATTTTCTGTTTTCGCTGGTGTTCCCGGTGGCGGCTTTCATATTGGAGCAGTATTTGCTGGCGGGTATTGGCTTTGTGCTGACGGTGCTGGCGCTGATGACTTATCTTTTGCTGCGAAATTATCGTAAGCAGTGGCTCAGCAGATACCTTAAGGGCAAGCTGGATACCATGCAAGGCTCCCGGGGAGGGCAATCCCCCTTTCCAACGGTTTTGATCAGCGTTAACGATGGTGCTATTGTTGCCACCAATGATTCCTTTGCTATTTTAACGGATTTCCAGGATATTATGAAGCAGCGGTTTTTGGACGAATTCTTCCCGGATTTGAATACTGACTGGCTGTTGGCAGGTAAGAGTGAGGCTCCTTATGATGTAACCTGGGAAAAGCGCCGTTACCGTGTGTTCGGCAGCATGGTCAAAACTGACGATTCCAAATCTATTAAGCTGGGCGTTTTGCAGTTTGCGGATCTGACGGAGCTATACCAGGTGCGGGATGAATATGTCCGTTCCCGTCCGGTGGTTTCCATTATTTTGGTGGATAATTATGAGGAACTGACTAAAAACCTCACCGAAAGTGCCATTTCCAACTTAAACGCCAAGATCAACGATGTGATCACTAACTGGACTGATGGGTTCCACGGCATGCTCCGAAAGATGGAGCGCAATCGTTATCTGTTTGTTTTCGAGTACCGTGACTTGGAGCGGGCCAAAAAAGAAAAATTTTCTCTGATCGAGGATATTCATGAGGTAGCCAATCCCTCCGGCTTGCCCGCCTCCATTTCCATGGGATTGGGTGTCCAGGCTGCTACCTTTGAAGAGGCCTATGATTTTGCGGCGATAGCCATTGAAATGTCTTTGAGCCGCGGCGGTGACCAGGCGGTTATTAAAAACCGGCTGGACTTTGAGTTCTTCGGCGGACGCACGAAAGAAGCTGACCAGCGCAGCAAGGTGCGCAGCCGTGTGACAGCCAATTCCATGCTGGAGCTGATTGGGCAGAGCAGCCGTGTGTTCATCATGGGTCACAGAAACGCGGACCTGGACGCAGTGGGTGCTGCCCTGGGCATTGCCTGCTTGAGCCGTAAGAAGAATAAAGAATTCTTCATCGTGATGGATACCCAGAAGAATGCCTGCCCGGAATTCATCCGGGAAATCCAGGAAGTACCCGCTTATAAAGATGCTTTTATTTCCGCAGAAGAAGCCTTGGTGCAATGCGATAACCGCAGCACCTTGATCGTGGTAGATACCAACCGTCCGGACCAGGTGGAAAGTCCTCAGCTTTTGGAGGCTTTGCCCAGAGTGTGCGTTGTGGATCACCACCGTCGTGCGGCAGACTATATCCAGGATACTGCCGTGGACCTGCATGTGCCCTACGCTTCTTCTGCAGCGGAACTGGTCACGGAGCTTTTAAGCTACTCCGTGGAGAAAAAGGATGTTTTGCCCATTGAAGCCAAGGCTTTGCTGGCAGGCATCTTCCTGGATACCAAGAGCTTCCATGTGCGCACAGGTGAGCGTACCTTTGAGGCAGCGGCTTTTCTGCGGCTTTTGGGCGCAGACAGCGCAGAGGTAATCAAGCTTTTGCAGAATAACTATTCCGATACCATGGTTAAATATGATATTATGAAGCTTGCACGGCCTCACAATGCTTATCCGCATATAGTGATTGCGGCATTGGATAAGCCAACCAGCCGTATTTTGGCAGCCCAGGCTGCAGATGAGCTTTTGAACATTTCCGGCATTCAGGCATCCTTTGTGATGTATCCGGACGGGGATGTGGTCATGATCTCTGCCCGGTCTGTGGGCGATGTGAATGTGCAGATGATATTGGAGGAATTGGGCGGTGGCGGCAATACTGCTACAGCCGGCGCTCAGGTAAAGAGCTCCTCCGTGCCCAAGGTTTATGGCATGTTGGATGATGCTATCAGAAAGTATTACGAGTCTTAATAAGGAGAATTGATATGAAAGTAATTTTGACCCAGGATGTAAAGGGAAAGGGCAAGAAGGGCCAGATGCTGGAGATTTCCGACGGCTACGCCAGAAACTATTTGCTGCCCCGAAAGCTGGCGGTGGAAGCCACTGCCGATGCGGTGAACACCATGCGCATGAATGATAAGGCAGCCGCCGAAAAGGCTGCCAAGGAAAGAGCCCAGGCTGTGGAGATCTCCCACCAGCTGCGGGAAATGACTCTAGTGGTCACTGCCAAGGGTGGCGGCGCAGGCAGACTGTTTGGCTCTGTGACCAACCAGGAAATTGCCGATGCCTTAAAAGCAAAAACCGGCATTACCCTGGATAAACGGAAGATCGTCATTGCCGATCCTATTAAGAATGTGGGCACCTATACGGTCACCTGTAAGCTGGGCTATGAGATCACCGCACCTTTGACTGTTAAAATCGAAGAGGCATAATTATGGATGAACAGTTGCAAGCCAGGCAGATGCCCCATTCCTTGGAAGCGGAGCAGTCTGTTTTAGGCTCCATTTTGATCGACAGCCGTTGCTTGACGGATGTGATTGGTCTGCTGAAGCCGGAGTTTTTCTATCTGAAGCAGAACCAGGAGATCTATCAGACCATCTATACCATGTTCAATTATTCTGAGACTATCGACCCGGTTACCGTGTTGGATAAGATGCGGGAATTGGGCGTGTATCAGGATAATTCCAGAGCCTATATTCAGCAGCTGATGGAGATCACTCCCACAGCAGCTAACGCGGTGCGCTATGCCAATATCGTCAAGGATAAGGCCATGCTTCGGGGGTTGGCAGATGCCAGTAGTGATATTTTGGAATCTGTATTTGCCCAGGTGGGTACGCCTTCTGAATTGCTGGAGAGCGCTGAAAAGAAGATCTACGGTCTGCGCCGGGGTGAGACGGGGGAATCCCTGGAGCATATTGGCATTACGCTCCACAAGGTTTTTGACCGTTTGGGTGAATTGGCGGAATCTGATTCCAGTATTCCCGGCCTGTCAACGGGTCTGGTGGATTTGGATAAGCAGATCAATGGCTTGAATAAATCGGATTTGGTGCTGGTGGCTGCCCGTCCTGCTATGGGCAAAACGGCCTTTGCGCTGAATTTGTGCTTAAATGTGGCAAAGAAAAGTAAAAAAACCGTGGCTATGTTCTCCCTGGAAATGTCCCGGGAGCAGCTTGCCATGCGTCTTTTGAGCATGGAGGGCTTCGTGGATGGCATGAAAATGGCCACCGGCAAGCTTTCGGATGATGAATGGCAGAAGCTGAGCATGGCCTCAGTTGTGCTGAGTCAGACGGATATCCGTGTGGACGATAACCCCACTATTACCGTGGCAGAAATGAATGCTATGTGTCGCCGGTTGGATAATCTTGGTCTTGTGATCATCGACTATTTGCAGTTGATGAATGGCTCTGGCTACGGCAAGGGCGGCGACAGCCGTGTGAATGTAGTCAGTGAGATCTCTCGTTCTTTAAAAATCATGGCGAAAGATCTGAATGTGCCTGTGATCTGCTTGAGCCAGTTGTCCCGCGGACCTGAAAGCCGTACAGACAAGCGGCCCATGCTTTCTGATTTGCGTGAATCTGGCGCTATTGAGCAGGACGCAGATTCTGTTATGTTCCTGTACCGTGACGATTATTACAATCCCAATTCTGAGGAAAAGGGTATTACGGAGTGCATCGTGCAGAAAAACCGCCATGGCGAGGTAGGCACGGTAAAGCTTCAGTGGTTCCCTCAGTATCAGACCTTTACAGACCGGGAGTGGAAGCATGCTGAATAAGCTTACTGCCTTTTGCAAGGCTCAGGGCTTGCTCTCAAAAGGGGATAGCGTCGTGTGTGCCGTTTCCGGTGGCGCTGATTCCATGGCGCTGCTTTGGGCTATGTATCTATTAAAGGATACTTATGACCTGCAGATTTCCTGCGCGCATTTTGATCATGGGCTGCGGGGGGAAGAATCCCGGGAGGATGCTCTGTTTGTTGAGCGGTTTTGCGCAGATTACGGCATTGCTTTTCATTTGGGCAAGGGCAGCGTTACTGCAGGCGAAAAAGGCCTTGAGGCTGCTGCCAGAGATGCCCGGTATGCTTTTTTGCAATCTCTTCCCGGTAAGATCGCCACCGCCCATACCGCAGATGATAATGCAGAAACTGTATTGATGCATCTTGTTCGTGGTACTGGATTAAAGGGACTGGGTGGCATTTCGCCTGCCCGTGGACGGTTGATCCGGCCTATGTTGCATATTACCCGGCAGGAAGTTCTGGAGTTTTTGGAGCAGTACAGCATCCCGTACCGTAATGATAGCAGTAACGATACAGACCGTTTCCTTCGCAATCGTTTGCGGCATCATGTGCTGCCATTGCTGAAGGCAGAGAATCCTGCCTTTGCGGAAAACACTTCTGCCATGGCGCTTCGTTTGCGGCAGGATGAAGCTTTTTTGCATGCCCAAGCGCCTCACACTGGGTCTGTTTCCCGGCTGCGGCAATTGGAGCCTGCACTTTTGGGCCGTGCATTAACGGCGTTTTTGGAAGAAAACGGCGTGAAAGAGCCCAGTAGTGCCCATGTGCAGCTTGTGCAAAGCCTGGTGTTTTCGGATAACCCCTCTGCCCAGGCTATTCTTCCCGGTGGCGTTTGCATTGCAAGGCAATATGACCGAATTGTTCCCGTGGATACGCCAACCGTTCCTTGCTCCCAGGTTTTGACCTGCCCGGGAGAGGTGTGTTTTGGAGATTTCCAAATCCGGTGTCAACCGGCAACTGAAAAGCGGTTTACTTTTGACTGCTTTACGGTAGAGCCTGTTGGCACGGTTGTAGTCCGCAGCCGTCAGCCCGGAGATACACTGCGGCTTTTTGGAGGAACCAAAAAACTTAAGGAGCTGTTTGTAGACCGCAAGGTTCCTGCAGCTATACGGGATCAGATTCCCGTGATTGCAGATGACCTCGGCGTTTTGGGCGTTTATGGTTTTGGTGCGAATTTAGACCGCGTTAGTCATGGCGGTTTAGAGATAAATATTGAAAAGAGATAGATAAGGAGGCCCCATGAAAGAACATATGCAGCAGATTCTTTTGACCGAGGAAATGATCCAGGAGAAGGTTAAGCAGTTGGCAGCAGCTTTGTCTGAAGAATACGCCGGTAAGAATCCGGTTTTTGTGGGCGTTATGAAAGGCGTGGTTATTTTCTTTGCGGATATTGTTAAGAATATAACGGTACCTTGCCAGTTCGATTTTATGTGGATTTCTTCTTACAGCGGCACGGAATCCACCGGTAAAATGGTCGTGCGGACTGATGTGTCAGCTGATCTGAAGGGACGCCATGTGGTGATTTTGGAGGATATTTTTGATACAGGCAATTCTCTGAGTTTTGTGTATGACCATCTCATGAGCAAAGAGCCTGCATCCTTGAAGATCTGCACCCTGCTGGATAAACCCTCACGCCGGAAGCCTGGTGTGACCCTGCAGGCAGACTATGTGGGCTTCACCATCCCTAATGAATTTGTGGTAGGTTACGGTCTTGATTATAATGAATATTATCGGAATCTGCCCTATATCGGCATTTTAAAGCCGGAGATCTATATGGGATCTTAAAAACAGGAGAGAAAACATTGAAAAAACGATTTAATTTCAGCATACTCATTTATATTGCATTGTTGGTAGGCTTGTTTGCGCTTTTGCTGGGGTTGTTTGGCCTTGGGAAAAATGCGGTTACATCCTCAGAAGTGGTGGATCTGTTCCAAAAAGGCCATGTGAGCGAGTTCGTTCTCGAAGGGCATAAGTTAACCATGCTGCTCAACACGCCTTATGAGAATAATTCCAAAGTAACGGCAACCATTGCAGACCCGGAGGGCTTTTACGATCAGTTTTATTCTCTTTTCCAGGAGCAGTATGCTTCCGGCGTGCTGAAGTCTTATAATGTGCTGCCGGAGAAAAGCCTTTCTGCCTACGATTTTATTATTCCCCTTTTGGTGGTTGGAGCGATTCTTCTGGTTGTATGGGTGATCCTTGCAGGCCGGATGAGCAGTCAGAATCCCATGGCCAATTTTGGCAGGGCAAGGACCCAGGCCGGTGGTAAAAATAAGGTCATCTTTGACCAGGTGGCTGGCATGGATGAGGAAAAGCAGGAGCTGCAGGAGGTCGTGGATTTCCTGCGTAATCCGGATAAATATACTAAGATCGGCGCAAAGATCCCCCACGGTATCTTGATGGCAGGCCCTCCCGGCACTGGTAAGACTCTGCTTGCCAAGGCTGTGGCAGGGGAGGCTGATGTGCAGTTCTTGTCTATTTCCGGCTCGGATTTTATGGAAATGTATGTGGGCGTGGGTGCCAGCCGTGTCAGAGACCTTTTCGAGCAAGCCAAGAAAATGGCACCCTCTATTATTTTCATCGACGAGATTGACGCTGTGGGCCGCAAGAGAGGCTCCGGTATGGGCGGTGGTCATGATGAGCGTGAGCAGACCCTTAATCAGCTGTTGGTGGAAATGGATGGCTTTACCAAGAGCGAAGGCGTGATCGTTCTGGCAGCCACCAACCGTCCGGATATTTTAGACCCTGCATTGCTGCGTCCTGGCCGTTTTGACCGGCAGATCCATGTGAGCAAGCCGGATGTTAAGGGCAGGGAGGAGATCCTCCGCGTCCATGCTAAGGATAAGAATTTGGACGATTCTGTGGATATGAAGCTGGTTGCTAAATCTACTCCCGGCTTTACAGGCGCGGATTTGAGCAACCTTTTGAATGAGGCCGCGATTTTGGCTGCCCGGAATAACCGTCCGGCGCTGAGCATGCAGGATTTGAATGAAGCTATGATGAAGATTATGGCAGGTCCGGAAAAACGCAGTCATGTGAAATCCCGCCGGGATTTGAAAACCACGGCGGTCCATGAAGCCGGCCATGCAGTTGCTATGTATGTGCTGCCCACCCAGGAAGAGGTGCGGCATATCACCATCATTCCCAGAGGCCGATCCCTGGGCGCAACATGGCATTTGCCTAAGGATGACACCTCCAATCTGACCCGTAACGAAATGTATGAGCAGATCGTCAGTTTGCTGGGTGGCCGTGTGGCAGAAGCACTGTATATCGGCGATATTTCCGTGGGTGCTTCCAACGATATCGACCGTGTATCTTCCTTGGCAAGGGATATGGTAGCCCGTTATGGCATGTGTGAGCGTTTAGGTACAGTCTCGTATATCAGCGATGATGAGATTTTTGTTGGCCGGGATTTTGAAAAAACCAAGAGCTATTCTGAAAAAGTGGCCGGTACTATTGATGATGAAGTGAAGAACCTGATCGATAAGGCCTACCGCCAATGCGAGCAGATCCTCACGGAGAACAAGGATAAGATGGAGCAGGTGGTTCGATTCCTGCTGGAAAACGAATCCATGTCCGGCAAGCAGTTTGCTCAGTGTATGGAGGGTAAGCCCATTGAGGCTGCCTCCGATACGGTTATGTTTGAATCCAATGAATAAAAAGAAGGAGTTACCGCTTTGGTAACTCCTTCTTTTCGTGTGAATTAAACTTCTTTGGATTTAGTGGCAATTTGCATCAGGCATTTGCTGATGAATTCGTCGGGGGTCATGGCACCCAGGTCCTCACCGGAGCGGGTACGGACGGACACCGTGCCGTTTTCCATATCCCGGTCACCAACCACCAGCATATAGGGAATCTTCTGCAACTGAGCTTCACGGATCTTGTAGCCCAATTTTTCGCTGCGGCAGTCAGCCTCGGAGTAGATGTTCACAGCGTTCAGCTTCTCCACCAGCTCGTTGGCATAAGCGTGCGTGCGGTCCGTAATGGGCAGCACCTTGACTTGGGTGGGCATCATCCACAGAGGCAGAGCACCGGCATACCGTTCGATCAGGTAAGCCAGGGTACGCTCATAGCAGCCAAGACTGGTGCGGTGAATGATGTAGGGGGTCTTTTTTTGACCGTCAGCGTCGGTGTATTCCATGCCAAACTTCTGAGCCAGCAGCATATCGATCTGAATGGTGACGATGGTATCTTCTTTACCGAATACATTCTTATACTGAATATCCAACTTGGGTCCGTAGAATGCGGCTTCGTCAATGCCGATCTCGTATTTCACACCCAGCTTATCCAGAATGTCCTTCATAACAGCCTGGGCAGTCTCCCATTGCTCAGCGGTGCCTTCGTACTTAATGCCTGCACGGGCGGGATCCCATTGGCTGAAGCGGAAGGTGCAGTTTTCCAGCATGCCAACGGTATCCAGACAATATTTTGCCAGCTCCAGGCAGCCATGGAATTCTTCCTCCAGCTGATCGGGACGCAGCACCAGGTGACCTTCAGAAATGGTGAACTGGCGCACGCGGATCAAGCCGTGCATTTCGCCGGAATCTTCGTTACGGAACAGGGTAGAGGTTTCGCCCAAACGCATAGGCAGATCCCGGTAGGAACGGGCCCTGTTTAAATAAACCTGATACTGGAAGGGGCAAGTCATGGGCCGCAGCGCAAAACATTCCTTGGTCTCGTCGGTGGGGTCGCCCAAAACAAACATGCCGTCAAGGTAATGGTCCCAGTGACCGGAGATCTTATACAAATCGCTCTTTGCCATCAAAGGCGTCTTGGTCAAAAGATAGCCGCGCTTGCGCTCCTCGTCTTCCACCCAACGCTGCAGCGTCTGGATCACTCTTGCGCCCTTGGGCAGCAGGATGGGCAGACCCTGGCCGATTTCTTCCACGGTGGTGAAGAATTCCAGTTCCCGGCCCAGCTTGTTGTGGTCACGCTTCAGAGCCTCTTCCTGAGCCTTCAGGTAGGCGTCCAGCTCGTCCTTGGAGGGGAAGCCGATGCCGTAAATACGCTGCAGCATCTTCCGGTTGGAGTCGCCACGCCAGTAAGCGCCGCAGGACTTGGTCAGCTTAAAGCCGTTGTGACGCAGGCGGCCGGTGTGATCCAGATGGGGACCGGCGCACAGGTCGGTGAACTCGCCCTGTGTGTAGAAGG
>JAZNSR010000001.1:0-8821 GCA_045591335.1 Faecousia sp. | reverse complement strand
TTGGGTGCTTTCCGACGCTCCAAGAAAGCGGTCAGCGTTTGATAACCGATAGGCCGGTAATCCACATACCACTGCAGCTCCTGAAAGGTAGGCTCATCATACTCGTTGCGGAGACATAGAAACAAGAGAATACCGCGATCTTTGTTCATAAGAATATATTCAGTTTTCTTTTGAAAATCCACCATATTCTCACCACCTTTTGTTTTAGTATAGCAGACAAAGAATCGTTTCGCAAGATATTATCCTTCTAAAATCAAATCGCGTTTTTCTATGTTTAATATGCTTTCCAGTTTTTCCGTATTGACGATAGCAAATTTTGCATTATCTCCAAAATAAGTCTGCAGAAAGGGTAATTGTTCTTGATGGCAGGCAACAACGAATGTGCCTTCTCGCTCCAAAGCCGCTTTATGAAATCGAAAGAGCCGCAATATATTGCTATCCAAAAAGGAAAGATAATATTTCTCATTTCTGATTGCATCATAAGCAAATATACCCTTACCATAAGAACGCTCATTTTCGTAAAACAAAGCATCCAATATCTCTTCCTGCCAATTCGGTGTGGTTATGAGACGAAGCAGACGAATGCCGAAAGAATCCATCGGAACAAACATCACATCCGAATAAGTTTTGAAGATGCCGTGTTCAAGAAATTTTTTCTCAGCCATTTCCTGCAATATATCCAATGCCAGATCGTAGTTTGCGCCAAAAAGGACAGCCGCCTCATCCAGTCGATAGTCTAAGTCACGAAGCCCATAAAAAACCGACTGCAAATAGAATTTAATTTTCTGTTCACCGTCACCCATCCATTTGAGTATCTCTTCCCGGTAGTTATAGGTGTAATACAGACCGCCTGAGTAGACGATTGTGCCTGCCAGCCGCGTAAAGCGGATCTTGTTCAGTTCATAATCGTCAAGGCGTTTTAGATCCCGTCCAAAGAAAAAACAGGGTTCATCCGGATTTAACTGCCGGATATCTTCATCCATAATTTCCGGTGTATAGAGTGGATTTGCCTCAATGCCGGCACGCATACACATAGCAGCCGTTTCGGCCATTAGATGGTTGCGGTTTACATGACGGGGATTACCGGAAAAAGTGTGGTCATTAAATTCATACAAATAGTTGTCATAGGCATCTTCATCCCAAAACTTCAGTAAGGGAAGAGCACTTTTATGTAGACGGATGGTTTTATTTTTCCCCCTGCCACTGACGGTCAGAAGTTTGCAGGTAAAGCGTTCGCAATTATCCGGAAAGCGAAACTCCTGCAACTGAGTGAGCTTGTGAACCAAGTCCTTATAGGATCGGACCGACCCCAACAGATGCAGGGACCTCATTGGAAACTCCCCTACAAATGACAAGACTGAAAGTAGTGTTTGGACATGACTGCCCGGTTTAATCGTTATCATAGGTACCTCCTGATTGTTACCTGTATTCAGGCACAGAAGCTCTCCCCCTGACCTAAATACTATATACTTGTAGGTGCCCAAAATCGTTGCAACGCAACACTTTTAGGCGTTTTTATAGCTACGCCGTTTTACCGTGCGTAAATTTTGCCATTTTTACGTATCTTTTTGGAGCATATTTGGCGGCATTGGAAGTAGATTTTTGCCCAACGTCTCCAAATCTTTTTCCCGCAAAAGCCACAAATCAAACTCGCTCCTGGGGACAAGAAAAACCTCTGTTCGCTCCTGATCATCTACAGCCATGCAGTAATAATGGCGGCATTGTGTAGGCCCGTCATCGTGCAGGAAGTACAGAGCAACCGCATCTACAACTGAGTTCAGCTCAATATTGTCGTGATCGCGGTAATACCGCTCCGGCCGTTTCCGGTCATAAACATGCCGGAAAATCAGCACGCAATCCTCATAACAAACACGACAAGTAAGATTTGAGAAAGCCTTGTTGAGTGACGGATAAATCATATCCCGAATATAATTCCGGGAGGATTTTTCTTTTCTCGGAAGAAGGATCGGCATACTGAGATAAAACCAACCTTCCTCCGTAAATCCGATTTCTATTGGAATTGTTTCCTCCATTATCTGATGCAGCAATGCCATAGGTCTTGGGTGATAGGTATACACCGGCAAGGCTCTTGCCAGCAAAGCAGTCTTTTCAGCGTGGCGAACTACTTTCATACAATCATCTATGGCAAAAGCGATGGATATATGTTCGCAGTCACTTTTGACCGTGTTGAGAGCCTTCAATAATTTCTCTGTTTCGCGGATGGTATCATCCAGTTGTGTTAAAAAGTATCCAGTTTCTTTCATAATGCTTTTTTCCTTTCGTTTGATAAAAAATAGCAGCTCCTGTGAAATACAAGAGCTGCTGTTTGAATCGCTAATGGCGACGGTCGAGGAATTTATTTTTTGCTAATATTTTGCTAATAGGACGCATTTTTACTATATGAAACCGCTGATACAGGTTGAACTATTTTAATTCAATATCGAATGATTTACTGTAAAATATGGTACTATATGAAACATTTAGCACCATTTGATAGATCATAAAACGCCCTCCTAAGCGGAATGTAGTGCGTTCGAGTCGCGCCGGGGGTGCCAAATGCCGTGATTTCACCGTAAATCACGGCATTTTTATAACTTTTTGTCCCATTATTAAATATCCATTTTGAAGTCCCGGCTCTTACGGACTTCCCAAAAGGATTCGAACATTTTTTGCAAGATTTGCTAATAAAAACACATTTTTGCTACTAAAAATAATTGCAGTATTCATTTTACAGTTGTTTTTGCTTGGCAAGTTCCGATAAAAAGCTCACCAGCTCCGGCTTATCCTGCAAACCAATCAACAGTTGAAGAAGCTCCGCTGTGGGTTTACAGCCGGCTTCCTCCCGAAGTATTTTTCCGCACCCCGAAAATCCGGTCCGGAATAAAAGCCTGTCTCAAAGCGCTGGGCGTTGACCTTGCGGTCTTCATCCAGTATGTGGGCATAGACCTCAGTAACCATGTCAGGCTGTGCGTGGCCCGTATCGCCCTGTGTTGTATCACCTGCGGCTGCGTGATAATCAATATGATTCACCGCATAGGTTCCAGTTCCGGACAAAACATAGTACAGCGTATATCATCCGCTGACTACCTGCTCCGTCTTTTCACCGCCGGCGTATTTCTTCCAGCTCCAGTTTTGGGAGCGTTTCCTTTGACAAGATATCTCCGCAGCTATCTGTAAATACTGCTTCGATTTGACCGTCCCCAATCACAAATCCACATCCGATAAATCGCTCCTTTTGAGGCTCAGATGCAATCACTACAGGACACGGCTGCCCTAAATGATCATATTCTCCGCCAGTTTTATGGATACCGTATTTATGGGTATGTCCACAGATCATCAGATCCGGCCCTACATAAGTTTTCAATAGGGATGCCCACTGCCGATAAATATCCGCTTCAATATCAAAAGGAGACTGTAGCTGCTGGGTAAAGGGGTTATGTACAATGACAAGCTTTGTTTTTACCCCATCTGCATTGTATTCCTTATTCGCATTTTCGACGATGGTTTTCAAAAATTCCGTCTGCCTTTCCCGAAACGCATGGCAAGCTACTGTAAAGCCATATTCCGGGTGGTCATCCATTTTATCCTCACCACAATCCAAAATCACGCCCCATATACTGCCAAGTCGGAAGGTATAATAGGTGTTTTGATGATGGCTGGGGGTATAGTCAGCAAATTTTTCCGCAAAATTGCCCCGCATATCGTGATTACCCCGAGAGAACACCACCGGAACACGCCCATCGGTCAGCTGCGCACAAATTTCATAAATATTGGTGAATTTCTCCGGATCGCCGCTGTGGTCAATCACATCTCCGTTGAGTATCAGCAAGTCAATTTTTCCAAAGGCCTTTGCCGCCTTTACCGGCATATCGATGGCATTGTGGGCATCGGAAATATGGTACACCCGGATATCCTTTTCCGGCGCCGGTGCAAAGGCAAAGCGATACGCCACCGGTTCCTTTGTTGCGGTAAAATAGGGTTTCCGTTCCACAATAGGCCGGATACAGACGGTATATTGCTTTTCCTGATCCAGCACCTCCATGGGTACACATACCCGATGGATAGGTAACAAGGAATTCATGATACCGTTGGAATCATCATAATAGGTTTTATTTCCTATCTTAATAGATACCAAAGCTTCACATTGCAGCTGCACCATAATCTGATAGCTTTTATCAACCGCAAATACTGCCGGCAAAGTTTTCAGCATAACAATTTCTCCAATCTGTTTGAGATTTATGGATTCTTGACAGCTTGTGCAACCAGGTTATAGTCATTGGTCAGAATGGTATCAATCCCCATATTTAGAAATTCTTTTGCTTCCTCCGGATCATCAGACCAGAACACATTGCAAATAATCCCGTTTGCGTGAGCCTTGTCGATCATTTCCTGATTGAAATAAGGCTTAAACAGCTGCACCTTTTTACAGCCATAGCGAATGGCACGCTCCACGATTCCCCAGGGATCATCCCCCGCGCCGCAGCAGCGGGCAATATCCGGTGCCATTTCCTGCAGTGCTTCCAGCACGCCATCATGACCGCACATAAAATAGACATGCTTTTCGCAGTCGAACTGACGAACCAAATCAATGATCTTTTGCAAAAAGCTCCTGTCCACCGGTGCATCAAAGCCGTAGGTTTTAATATGGATATTCATAATGGTCTGGCAGGAAAATTTCTTCAGAATATCTTCAAAGGTCATAATGGGCATACCTTTGAATTTTTCACTAAATTTTCCGCCGAAATCATATTTTCTCAGTTCCTCCAAGGTCAAATCCAGCACAAAACCCGGTTTTCCGGTGAGCCGTTCCAGATTCAGATCGTGGCAGGAAATGATTTCTCCGTCCTTCGTGGGCCACAAGTCAAATTCAATTTCCTCAGCACCCATGGCAATGGCTGCACCGTAGGCAGGCATGCTGTTTTCCGGAGCTACCGCATTAAAGCCTCTATGGGCGCAGACCCGGGGGTAAGCCATCTGGGCATCGGTGGGAACGATGGCGCTGCCGCCGGGACGGTATTTCATCGGTCTTCTGCCTTGCTCGATATATTCGTAATGGGCAGCAGGGGGATTCCCAAAGCCTGCCGGTTTATAATACTTCTTCGTAACATCAATTTCTGCCGTTGCAAGACCGATGCGGCTTTCCATACTGGCCAGCACTTCCCCATCCGGGGCAACGATCACACTGCCGCCGCCGATATTGGAATTTTCGTCCATAGATACCGAAGAACGCAGCACATAGGCATTGGTATTATAGGCAAGAAACTGAGAGGAGAAGGTCAAATACCGATGGGTATCGCTTCTCTGATGGGAGCAGCCGATGATCACATCCAGCTTTTGCCGAGCCAAATTGCTCCAGGCCTCATAAAAATAGAAGTCATAGCAGACCAAAAACCCGAAACGAATGCCCTCGATTTCGATCACCGTGGGCTGGGAGTATTCAAAAGAATAATCGCTATCCAGGGTGGTATTGCGTACCTCGCCCGGTGTCAGATGCTGCTTGTGGTACATACCTACAATATTGCCGCTACGGTCAAATGCATATGTGGTATTCCGCAGTCCTGTTGCGTGCTTACTTCTGGCATTGACAAACAAAATGGCATTGCACCGCTTTGCGGTTTCCGATGCCGCGCAGAGCAGTCTTTCATTAAACTTTTCTACACTCAGCAGTCCCTCTTCCTCGGTTCTTGCCAAGCAAGGAATATCTGCCGATTCCGGCATTACAATGATATCCATCGTATCATCGCACTGCGACATAAGGGCAAGCTGCTTTTCGAATAATTCTTCTGACCGGCTATAATCCACAGAATATTTCGGCTGTAAAATACAAACTTTCATTTGAGTACAAATCTCCCTTCTTTTTTGGTAATTTCATAGAAATTGGCTCGCTCCAAAGGGTGGTTATTGGGGCTGTGCAGCGTAAAGTACCGCTTTCCGTTGAAGCCGGTAAACATCATTCCGTGACCGCCGTTTTTCTCAAATAAGAGCTTTGGCAGATGCTTCCATGGTCCATGCACACTGCCGGTTTCACTTTCTGCCATACCCACTGCATACTCGCCCTTATGGAAGCTGGACCAGAACATCAGCAGCTTTCCATCCTCTTTTTCAAGCCACGGTCCATCGGTTACAATCCCCCGACGGTTTCCCGGCGTGATCTCCTCTGCCCAACCGCTGCTGCTTGCCTTAAAGAGAACCGTTGCCTCCCCATCCAGGGCAGACAAATCCTCTTTCAGGGGGATGGCCGCAATTTCTCCGTCCCCTACCTGCAGCCATTCGTGGCAGAATACCAAATACGGTTTTTCGTTTTCTATGTACAGCGTACCATCCAAACACATCCATTCGGCAGGTGTCAGGGGTTCACCGAATACCCGATAAGGGCCTTCCGGCTTGTCTGCAACCAGTGCTTGCGTTGCTCGGTTTTTACCCTCAGCAAAAAATGTGCCGAACAGATAGAATTTGCCGTGATAGATATGTACCTCCGGTGCCCAAAAATTCTTTTCGCCCCAAAAATCATCGGGGGCATCAAAGCAGCAGATGGGGGCAGACCAGTTTTCCAAATCCTCGGAAATATAGCACCAAAACTGTCTGCCAAGATCAATATTTTCTGCCCCCGGTGTGCCGGTTCCGTACAGATAATACTTGCCCTCGTAAGGGAGGATAAAGGGATCCCGGATGCGGATATCTTCTCGTTTCAACATTTTCTCACATTCTTTCTGCGGTAATGATACCATCGTTAAAGTACAGCTTACAGATACGGGCAGTGCGCTGATCCTCCGTTAACTCCGGATCAGGGCTGTAATCCCGGGCATGGTAAACTGCGTAATACTGTCCTTCATAGTTAATTACACTATGGTGACCTACCCCTTCTTCCACCTCATTCTTGGTCATCAGGGGCACAAATTTTCCTTGCTCTGTGTGCTTTTTGTAAGTAACCTTGGATAATTCCGGCTCGGTGGTTTTTGCAGCGGCATAGCCGATATGGTAGGTGTCATTTTCAAAGCAGGCACCACTGTACATCACATACTGCCAATTGCCCACCTGCAGCCAAAACGGGCCTTCAATGGTGTGCCAGTGCTGACCAAGCTTGTACCGGTCACGCTTATAAATTTCTTCATCAAAGCTGGGAATAACCTTTTCCAAAGGAGTTCCTGCCGGCGTTACCGGGTCCAGCAGCTTATCCACCACGATCCGGGTGCCTACCCGCTCACAATCCGTATTATCCATAGCATACCACAGGTATAATCCGGCGTCGGTTTTCACCACATGGGCGTCAATGCTGAAATCATCATATAGGCATTTTACATTCTCAAAGGGGCCAAAGGGTGTGGGTGCTTTGGCAACACGCAGATGCTCCTGCGCCACCTCTGCGCCCACCGGCATACAGGAAAAATACAGGTAGTACCAACCGTCGGCATAATGCATACAAGGCGCCCAGTATTCGTGATAACCCTCCATTTTCAGTACGATACCCTGATATTCCCATTTCCCAAAGGGCGTATCGCAAAAATAAGCATCAATCCCGTTTGCGCCGGTTACATACATAGCCCAGCCTCCCTCTACGGGACATACAAAGGGGTCTGGTTGGGGTAAGATTACATTGCTATTAAGCTTCATAGTTTATTTCTCCGCAATATACATTGTCGCTGCTGTTACCCAGCATAATGGTGAATTTTCCCGGCTCCGTGACCAGCTTTCCCTCTGCGCCATAGAATTCCAGTGTCTTTTTTGTGATTTCAAAGGAAATTGCTTGTTTTTCTCCCGGCTGCAGGCTGATTTTTTGAAAACCCTTCAGTTCCTGAACAGGGCGCACCATCGACGCAAAATGATCGCGGATATAAAGCTGAATGACCTCGTCACCGGTACAATTACCAATATTTTCTACAGTCACGGATGCGGTCAGGCTACCGTTGCCTTTTATTGTATCTGCTGACAAAGCAAAATCCTGCAGGGTAAATTGGGTATAGCTTAGGCCAAAGCCAAAGGGATATAGCGGCTTATTCAGTTCGTCTATAAATGCGCATCTGTAGCTGGAGCCTTCTATGGTATCTTGAATCTTCGGCTTGCCGGATGGAAAATGGTTATAGTACACAGGGCACTGGCCGGTGGTTCTGGGGAATGCCATAGTCAGTTTGCCTCCGGGAACTGCCTTGCCATACAATAGATTCGCGATGGCATTGCCGCCCTCGGTGCCGGGCATCCAGACGCACAAAATGGCATCTACTAAGCCCTCAATTTGGGTAAGCACCTGGGGTCTACCGCCAAACAACACACATACAACGGGTTTTCCCAATGCTTTCAGCGCTTGCAGCAGCTTGACTTGCGCCTTGGGAACAGAAATATCCGCACGGCTCCGTGCCTCACCAGAATATCGCATTGCTTCGCCCATACACACTACGATGGTATCTGCCTGCTGCGCTGCAGCAATGGCATTGTCCATATTATCGGCACTTTCCGCGAAGAGATCGTCGCTGCAGCCTGAGGCTGCGAGTACCATATGTCCCAATAGCGATTCCACGCCTTGACGAATGGTGACGGATTCCTCTGGCTGACCCTCACAGCGCCAGGCGCCTAAAATCTGATGGTCATCCGCAAAAGGTCCGATTAGTGCAATTTTCTGTTCTTTTTTCAGCGGTAGCACGCTTTGGTTTTTCAGCAGTACCGCACTCTTTTCTGCAGCAATTCTTGCCAAAGTGCGGTGCTTTTCACAAAGCGAAATCTCTGCACCCTTTTCAAAATCCATACCGGCATAGGGATCGTCCAGCAGACCCATTTTTTCTTTCAGCTTCAGCACACGGCGAAGCATCCGATCGATGGTTTCTTCTGA